>NZ_NEJX01000002.1:0-452454 GCF_002113245.1 Pseudomonas sp. B13(2017) | reverse complement strand
CAAGTCCATCTGGGCCCATGACCAGTACACGGAGCTGAAGACCATCTGGATCAACGCTTCGTGACCTGAGCAAGACCGGTGCTGTTCTGACGGAGTTCGACACCTGGCCGCCCTGTGTTGTCAGTGCCGGCCTCTTCGCGGGTAAACCCGCTCCCACAGGGAATGCACAGTCTGTGGGAGCGGGTTTACCCGCGAAAGGGCCGGTCCTGCTGCCGCAGTGGCGGCTTTTTTATTACTTGAACTTGGGCCCCGAACGGGTATTCAGCCCCTTGGCCATGCGGTCATACAGCACCACATTCACCGTCGCTGCCAGGTTCATGCAGCCCTCGGTCGGAATGTAGATGGTCTCTTCGCACCACGCCCGCACATCGGCACTGAGGCTGCCGTCTTCCGGCCCGAAGATGTAGATGGCCCGGTCCGGGTGGGTGTATTCCGGCAATGGCCGCGCGCCTTCCACCAATTCCACGGCCACCGGCGTGCAGCCCAGCGGGATGATGCGCTGCAGGTCGTCGATGCCGATCAGCGGGATGTCGTAGTGCACGCGCTTGGTGTCGGTGACGAAGTCACGGGCACGCTCGTAGCGTTTGCCGGTGTAGAACACCGAATTGACGCCGTAGCAACCCGCGGCGCGCATCACCGAGCCGACGTTTTCTGCCGACTTGGGGTTGAACAGGCCGATGCAGCTGTATCGTTTGTTTGCCACGTACCGGGG
Source organism: Pseudomonas sp. B13(2017) (assembly GCF_002113245.1). Taxonomy (NCBI): domain Bacteria; kingdom Pseudomonadati; phylum Pseudomonadota; class Gammaproteobacteria; order Pseudomonadales; family Pseudomonadaceae; genus Pseudomonas; species Pseudomonas sp. B13(2017). Next base: position 451,742 of record NZ_NEJX01000002.1, on the reverse strand, counting down.
CCCTTCGCGAAAAAAAGCGCGATTATACGGGCTGCCCGGTAGCAGCGGGGGGCGAATCGATGGTCAGTCTTTCTTCAGCATGCCCGCCAGCCCGGCGAACGGGTTGTGGGTGGCCTTGGCGATGCTAGGGGTGCTGGTGGAGCCTTCGCTGAAGTACTGCTGGTCGGTGTAGCGCGAGTGCTCGTTGTCGTGGCAGTACAGGCACAGCAGCTCCCAGTTGGAGCCGTCCTGCGGGTTGTTGTCGTGGTTGTGGTCGCGGTGGTGCACGGTCAGCTCGCTCAGGCGCTTGCCGGAGAACTCGCGGGCGCAGCGGCCGCAGACGTGCGGGTACATTTTCAGGGCCTTGTCGCGGTAACCCATTTCCTTGTCGCGCTTGGCATCGGCCAGGATGCGGTCCAGGCGCGCGGTGGCGGCGGCGGAAGAGGTGGAGCTCATGGTGTTTCCTTTGTTCTGATCAGGCAAATGACGGTTATGCATTGAGTCTAGCGCGCTTGCGGGGCAGGCGGACAGGCGAAAGCCGTGATTTAGGCGTAGCCTGTAGGAAGGTTCCCGACAGGAGGTTGCTGATGTTTCGCGCGATCCTCGTTGTGCTGTTGTTCGCCGGCCTGCCCATGGCCGAAGCTGCCAGCACGCCACCCCGGTTGAGCACGCCGGTGCCCGGTGCACCGGGTACGCCTACGCCTACGCCATATCCGCAGATTACCCCGAGTACGCCGCCCAAGGCCTATGACAGCCAGCCGGGGGCGCCCCTGTTGCCGCCGATGCCGGTGCCCGGGCCGCCGAAGGACCAGCCATTGCCGGGGTTGCGCCAGGACCCGCCGAAGCCGGCGGTGCAGGATGATTGACTGAGTGGGCCGTGTTGGCTGTGGGATTTTGGGGCTGCTTTGCAGCCCATCGCGACACAAGGCCGCTCCCACAGGAGATTGCGTTACCCCTGTAGGAGCGGCCTTGTGTCGCGAAAGGGGCGCAAAGCGCCCCCAGCTTTCTCAAACGATACCTAGCTCACCAAACACGAACGCATATTCCAAGGCCACATCCTTGAGCCCCTGATACCGCCCGCTCATCCCGCCATGCCCAGCCCCCATCTCGGTCTTGAGCAGCAGCAGGTTGTCGTCGGTCTTGCGCGTGCGCAGCCGCGCCACCCACTTGGCCGCTTCCCAGTACTGCACGCGGCTGTCGTTGTAGCCCGCCACCACCAGCATCGCCGGGTAGGCCTGTGCCTTCACGTTCTCGTATGGTGCGTAGGCCTTGATCCGCTCATACACCTCCGGCTCCTCAGGGTTGCCCCATTCGTCGTACTCGGTCACGGTCAGCGGCAGCTCGGGGTCGAGCATGGTGTTGAGCACGTCGACGAACGGCACTTCGGCAATCGCACAGCGGAACAGCTCGGGGCGCAGGTTGAGCACCGCGCCCATCAGCAGGCCACCGGCGCTGCCGCCACTGATGGCCAGGCGGTCGGCAGCCGTGACACCCTCGGCAATCAGGTGCTCGGCACAGGCGATGAAGTCGCTGAAGGTGTTGTGCTTGTGCTCCTGCTTGCCGGCGCGGTACCAGGCTTCGCCCAGTTCGCCGCCGCCACGCACATGGGCGATGGCAAAGGCCACGCCGCGCTCCAGCAGGCTCAGGCGCGCGTGCGAGAACCACGGGTCGAGGCTTTCGCCATAGGCGCCGTAGCCATACAGGTACAGCGGCACGGTCTGGCCCAGGTCCTGGCGGCGGCGCACCAGGCTGATCGGCACCCGGGTGCCGTCCGCTGCGGTAGCCCACAGGCGCTCGCTGATATAGTCGTCGGCATCGAACGGCCCCAGCACCGGGGTTTGCTTGAGCACCGCCTGGGCACCGCTGGCCAGCTCCAGCTGGCGTACCTGGGCCGGGCGGTTGAGTGCTTCGTAGCGCAGGCGCAGGCGTGGGCTGGCGAACTCCAGGCTGTCCTGCACGTACAGGCTGTAGGCCGCGTCGGGCAGTTCGACGCGGTAGGCCGCCAGGCCCTGCGGGCGTACCTCGATGATCGGTAGGCCGCCTTCGCGCAGGCTCAGGGTCAGCGCGCCGGCATTCAGGCTGAGGCCTTCGAGCATGATCGCGTCGCGGTGCGCTACCAGCACCTGCCATTGCTCACGGCTGGGCACCGGTGCGACCGGGGCGTGGTACAGGGCGAAGTTGATGCCGTCCTGGTTGGTGCGGATGAACCAGCGCCACTGGCCGTCGAGCTGGCCGTGGTCGGGGAAGTACTCGTGGCCTTCGACCCGTGGCGCCAGGCAGGTGAACGGTGCCTGCGGGGTTTCCGCGTCCAGCACCCAGGCTTCGCTGGTGGTCTTGCTGTTGAGCAGCAGCACCAGCTGGCGTTCGGAGCTGGTGCGGTAGCAGTGCAGGAAGAAGCGCCCGTCGGGCTCCTCGAACACGGTCTGCGCGCCTTCGTTGCCCAGGGTGTGGCGACGCAGGCGCCACGGGCGGTGGGTGTCGTCCAGTTCGGCGAAGAACAGCGTCTGGCTGTCGTTGGCCCAGGTCAGGCTGCCGTCGCAGTCGTCGAAGGGCAGGGTAGTGACGCTGCCACTGGCCAGGTCCTTCACGTACAGGGTGAAGATTTCGTCGCCGCTGGTGTCCAGGCTGTAGGCCAGCAGGCGGTGGTCGGGGCTGACGTTGAACGCGCCGAGGGACAGGAAACCGCCATTGGCCAGGGCGTTGGGGTCGAGCAGCAGTTGTTCCTGGCTTTCATCGACCGTGTTGGAGTCGTCGGCCGGGCGCGGGCAGCGGTAGTGGCGCGGGTACTCGTCGCCCGCGGTGGTACGGGTGTAGTACAGGTAGGGGCCCCAGGGCGCCGGCAGCGACAGGTCGGTTTCCAGGATGCGGCCCTTGATCTCTTCGAACAGTTGTTCACGCAGCGGCGCCTGGTCGGCCAGGCAGGCTTCCTGGTAGGCGTTCTCGGCCTGCAGGTAGGCAAGCACCTCGGGGGTGTCACGCTGTTGCAGCCAGGCGTACGGGTCACTGGCCTGGGCCTGGTGGGCAATCGGGGGTTGGGGCTTGGTTGGCATTGAGGATCTCTTGATTGGGGTTGCCTGTACCGGCCTCTTCGCGGGCTTGCCCGCTCCCACAGGTACTGCACAGTTTCAAGATCTGTGGTGAACCTGTGGGAGCGGGCAAGCCCGCGAAGAGGCCGGTACAGGCAAACACTGTCTGCGCCCGGAAAAGTGTTTATCATAGGCATCTCTTTGCCTGGCTTGCACGAACACCATGACCGAGAACGACTACACCCTCGCCTGGGGCCTTTACGCCGTTGCCGCCCTGGGCTGCCTGATGGTGGGCTTCAAGCTCACCGGCTGGATGTGGCGCTGGCTGCGCGAACCGCTGCGGGTGGTGCTGGCGGTGCTGCTGCTGACCCCGACCATCGTCGACCCGGTCAAGGACAGTTTCGCCCCGGCCATTGCCATCACCGCCCTGGATGTCGCCTTCAAGGTCGGCAACAACGCCTGGCGCGCGGTATCCGACTTCGCCATGTACGGCATGGGCGCGTTTTCCCTGTATTTCCTTTTCGTACTGCTGCGCTTGCCGCTGGAAAAGCGCGCCCGCGAGCGCCGTGCGCAGGCCGAGGCCGCTGCCCAGCGCCAGGCTGCCGAAGATGACCAGCTTGGCGCCCAGGGCCTGCTGGCCGCGGAGCGCCGCGACCGTTACCGTGATGCGCCACCCCCTGCCGCCCCAGCCGTCTCCCGAGGCGGCGGCCGGGTCGAGCCCCGTCTGTAAGCGGAGACACGCCTATGTGCGAACTGCTGGGCATGAGTGCCAACGTCCCCACCGACATCGTCTTCAGCTTCACCGGCCTGATGCAGCGCGGCGGCCGTACCGGCCCGCACCGTGACGGCTGGGGCATCGGCTTCTACGAAGGCCGTGGCCTGCGCCTGTTCCAGGACCCGGCCGCGAGCAGCGAGTCCGAAGTGGCCAACCTGGTGCAGCGTTACCCGATCAAGAGCGAAGTGGTCATCGGCCACATCCGCCAGGCCAACGTCGGCAAGGTGTGCCTTTCCAACACCCACCCGTTCGTGCGGGAGATGTGGGGCCGCAACTGGTGCTTCGCGCACAATGGCCAGCTGGGCGACTTCAAGGGCCAGGCCAGTTTCTACCGGCCGGTGGGCGATACTGACAGCGAGGCAGCCTTCTGCGACCTGCTCAACCGCATCCGCAGCGCCTTCCCAGAGCCCGTGCCGGTGGAACAGCTGCTGCCGGTGCTGGTCGAAGCCTGTGCCGGCTACCGCGGCCAGGGCGTGTTCAACTGCATGCTCAGCGATGGCGACTGGCTGTTCTGCTTCTGTTCGACCAAGCTGGTGCACATTACCCGCCGTGCACCCTTTGGTGCGGCGCGGTTGAAGGATGTCGACCTGATTGTCGATTTTCACACCGAAACCACCCCCAACGACGTGGTCACGGTGATCGCCACCGAGGCCTTGACCGAGAACGAGACCTGGCAGCGCTACGAGCCGGGTCAGTGGGCCCTGTGGCGGCACGGCGAGTGCGTGGCGCACGGCCAGAGCTAAGGACGCGGCATGTTCAGAAGTTACCTGCGGTTGCTGCTGTTTACCTTCGGCCTGCTGGCCGGTATCCAGGTCCCGGGGCTGGTGAAGGACTACAGCCAGCGGGTCGAGGCGCACCTGTTCGAATCACGCGAGGCGCTCGACGGCTTCCGGCAGACCGCCGAACGTTTCTTCAGTGGTGACCTGCAGGCGCTGCTGCGGCATTACCGCAGCAGCGACGACCCGGTGTTCAACAGTGATGCCAACAGCATCGAAAGCCTGATGATCCGCAACGAACTGCTGGAAAACGAATGGCAGGCGCTGCAAGCGCCATGGGCGCAGCGTACCTGGCACGTGCTGGTACAGGCCGACCCGCAGTTGCGCGAGGAAACCCTCAATGGTTACAGCTACCAGATCCTGCTGGTGCCCGAGGCGGTTGGCTGGGGGCTTGGTGCAGGGTTTGTGCTGGCCTTCGTGGTCGAGAGCCTGTTGCTGGCGATTGGCTGGGTGATCCTGGGCGGGCGGCGTGGGGCGGTGAAAGAGAGCTGGCGCTAGTCCATCTGCGTTACGCGGACTTTGTGGGAGCGGCCTTGTGTCGCGAAAGGGCCGCGGAGCGGCCCCAGGGTGTCAGCAGAGATGCATAGATTGCTGGGGCCGCTCTGCGGCCCTTTCGCGACACAAGGCCGCTCCCACAAAGACCATGTTAGCCGGGTGGGACCAACACAATCCGCTGCCCACCCACATCCCGCGCATACCTCTCCAGCACCTGCCGGCAAACCCCGACCACTTCATCCACCAACGCCACCCCGGTCTGCCAGGCCACCACCAGCTCCAGGCTCGGCGGCGGTTGCAGCCCCTGCAGCAATACCAGCTCACCCCGGCTCAACTCGGCATCCACCAGCGCCGGCGGCAACGCACCAATGCCAAACCCGTCGCGCAACAGCCGGGTAATCGCCGCCACCGAGTTCACGCAATTCAGCCGCGGCGTTTCGGCCCCGGCACTCAGCAGCAGGCTCAGCACTTCCTGGTGCGGCCGCGAGTTCTTCGAGAAGGTGATGATCCGCTCACGCCCAAGCTCGGCCAGCGAAGCGTAGTCGCGGTGCTGGTGCGAGCCGGCGGCCACCACCCAACCCATCGGGTAGCGCGCCAGGTCCAGGCTGCGGATCGACTGCTCGCGCAGCAGGTCGGTCTGCAGGATCACGTCGAGAAAGCCCTTCTGCAATTGCTCGCGAAGGTTCAGCGCAGTGTCGGCCACCAGTTCGATCTCCACCTGCGGGTAACGCTCGGTCAGCTCCGCCACCAGCGCGCTCATCCAGGTGTGGATCACTGTGTCCATCACCCCGATACGGATGCGCCCGACCTTGGCCCGGTCGCTGTCCAGCGACTGCTTCATGGCCTTGGCGGTTTCCAGCATGCGCTCGGCATATTCCAGCACCTTGCCGCCTTCCGGGGTTAGGCTGACGCCACGTGAGTCGCGCAACAGCAGCTTGACGCCCAGGTCGGCCTCCAGCGCGGCGATGCGGCTGGAAACCGAGGCCTGGGTAGTGAACAGCTTTTCCGCGGTCAGGCGGAAGCTCTTGAGCCGGGCGACCCAGACGAAGGTTTCGAGGAAGCGAAGGTTCATGATCAGTTTTTCTTGTTCCAGACCGGCGGTTTTTCTCGTTGGACGCAAATGGCGCGGCGTCTGAACAATGGCAGCCAGGCCGCGACTCATTGTCGCCCATAAAACAATACCAACAAGCCGAGGCAAGCATGAACCCCACCGGCGTGCAGCAGCAGGTCAGTTCCCCATCTTCGTCCGGGCCTTTCGCCTGGTATCGCGACATCGACTCACAGCAGCGCCGGACGTTCTGGAGCTGCAAGATCGGCTACGGCCTGGATGGCATGGACACACAGATGCTCAGCTTCGTCATTCCGACGCTGATCATGCTGTGGGGCATCACCACCACCGAAGCCGGGTTGATCCACACCAGCACCTTGATCGCCTCGGCCGTGGGTGGCTGGGTGGCCGGCATTCTCTCCGACCGCATTGGCCGCGTGCGCACCCTGCAACTGACGGTGCTGTGGTTTGCCTTCTTCACCTTCCTCTGCGGCTTCGCCCAGAACTACGAACAGCTGCTGATCGCCCGTACTTTGATGGGCTTCGGCTTTGGCGGTGAGTGGACCGCCGGCGCGGTGCTGATCGGCGAGGTGATCCGCGCCCAGGACCGTGGCAAGGCGGTGGGCATGGTGCAGTCCGGCTGGGCCCTTGGCTGGGGCCTCACCGCCATCCTCTACGCGCTGCTGTTCTCCTGGCTGCCGGCCGAGCAGGCCTGGCGCGCCCTGTTCCTGCTGGGCCTGGTACCGGCGATCTTCGTGATCTTCGTCCGCCGCCTGGTCAAGGACCCCGAGGTATACCGCGAGGCCAAGGCGGTGGAAAACGCCGAGGCACCTGCGCAGTTCTACGAAATCTTCGCCCCGGGCATGCTCTGGACCACCGTGCGTGCGTCCCTGCTGACCACCGGCGCACTGGGCGGCTACTACGCCATTACCTCGTGGCTGCCGACCTTCCTCAAGAACGAGCGCGGCCTGAGCGTGCTGGGTACCGGTGGCTACCTGGCCATGGTGATCGTCGGCTCCTACGTCGGCTATGTGGTCAGTGCGTACCTGTCCGACCTGCTGGGGCGCAAGAAGAACTTCATCCTGTTTGCCGTGGGCTCGTTCGTCATCGTGCTGCTGTACACGCAAATGCAGGTCAGCGACGGCGTGATGCTGTGGCTGGGCTTCCCGCTGGGCTTCTTCGCCTCGGGCATCTTCAGCGGCATGGGCGCGTTCCTCACCGAACTGTTCCCCACGCGTATCCGCGGTTCGGGGCAGGGCTTCTGCTACAACATCGGCAAGGTCATCGCGGCACTGTTCCCGCTGCTGATCGGCGTGCTCGGCCAGAAGGTACCGCTGGGCCTGGGTATCGGCGTGTTCTCCGCCGTGTCCTACGGGGTGGTGATCGTGGCGGCGCTGAGCCTGCCGGAAACCCGCGGCAAACAGCTGCAGGCGCGTTAAGGTAGGCATATGAACAACGACAACGGAGGCCGTGCGGTGGAACGCCTGCTACTCAATTGCGACATGGGCGAGAGTTTCGGCAGCTGGCGCATGGGCCTGGATGCCGAAGTCATGCCGTACATCGATTGCGCCAACATCGCCTGCGGCTACCACGCCGGCGACCCCAGCATCATGCGCCGCACCGTGGCCCTGGCGCTGGAGCACGGCGTGACTATCGGCGCACACCCGGCCTACCCGGACCTGGTCGGCTTCGGCCGCCGTTCCATGGCCTGCAGCCCGGAGGAAATCCGCGACCTGCTGCATTACCAGATCGGTGCGCTGGACGGCATCTGCAAAGTGTTGGGCGGCCGTGTGGCCTACGTGAAACCCCATGGCGCGCTGTACAACGACATGATGGCCGACCCGCTCAAGCTGCGTACCGTACTGGAGGCTGTGGCGGCCTATGGCGGCGGCCTGCCGCTGATGCTGATGGCTACCGCCGACAACCGCGCCGCCCAGGCCCTGGGCGATGAAATTGGCGTGCCGCTGTGGTTCGAAGCATTCGCCGACCGCGCCTACACCGCCAGCGGGCACCTGGTGTCGCGGCGCCTGCCCGGTGCGGTGCACCACGACCCGGCGCTGGTGGTGGAGCAGGCCGTGCGCCTGGCCCGTGGCGACACGCTGGTGGCGGACGATGGCAGTGCGTTGACGCTTGCAGCCAGCACCCTGTGCGTCCACGGCGACAACGACAGTTCGGTGGCGGCGGTGCGGCAGATTCGCCAGGCCCTCGATGCCCTGGAGCCGCGATGAAGCCGCGTATTGAAGTTGTGGCCATCGACAGCCTGATGGTGCGCCTGTTCGATTCCATCGACGAGGGCAACATGCCGTGGATGCTTGCTGCCAGCCAGCGCTTGCGTGCGGCGTTCGGCGAGCACTTGCTGGATCTGGTGCCGTCCTACACCACGCTGATGGCGCAGTTCGACCTGCCACCGGGTGAGGCGAGGGCACTGATCATCCGTGCGCTGGAGGGCTTGCAGCCAGACACGGGCAGCGGTGGCCGCCGCCATGAAATCCCGGTGTGGTACGACGCCAGCGTCGGCCCGGAGCTGCCGGTGTTGGCGGCCCGCAGTGGCTTGAGTGAAGCAGAGGTGATCCGTTTGCACAGCGAGCGCGAGTACCCGGTGTTCGCCCTGGGTTTCGCCCCCGGTTTCGGCTTCATGGGCCTGGTGGACGAACGCCTGGCCAGCCCGCGCCTGAGCACCCCGCGCAAGCGCGTGGCGGCCGGCAGCGTCGGCATTGCCGAGCGCCAGACGGCGGCCTATCCAGCGGTATCGCCGGGGGGCTGGAACCTGATCGGGCGTACTCCGGTGCGCCTGTTCGACCGTGAACGCGAGGGCTACAGCCTGTTGCAACCCGGTGACCGGGTGCGCTTCGTGCCGGTTTCGCGCAGCGAGTTCGTGGCGTTGGGCGGTGATGTGGAGGCACAAGCATGAAGCAGTTGAAGATCGAGGCCAGTACGCCGCTGTGCCAGTTGCAGGATGCCGGGCGCTTTGGCGTACGCCACCTGGGCGTGACCCAGGGCGGGGCGCTGGACTGGGTGGCGATGCACTGGGCCAACTGGCTGCTGGGCAACCCGTTGGCGGCGCCGGTGGTCGAGGTGGCGCTAGGTGGTTTCTGTGTGGTCGCAGAGCAGGATTGTGTGCTGGCCCTGGCCGGTGCCGACCTGGATGCGCGGGTCGATGATCAGCCGCTGGCGCCCTGGCGCAGCTTTGCATTGGCCAAGGGGCAGCGGTTGACCCTGAAACAGCCGAAGCAGGGCGCGCGGGCGTACCTGGCAGCACCTGGCGGGTTCCTGGGCGAGGATGTGCTGGGCAGCCGTGCCACGGTCGTGCGGGAAGAACTGGGCGGTATCGATGGCCAGGGCTCTGCGCTTGGCAAAGGCCAGCTGCTGGCATTTTCCAGCGCTTCAGCGACCTTGCGTGAGGTACCGGCAGCGCTGCGGCCACAGTACGCACAAAAGCCAGTGCTTGACCTGGTGATCGGCGCACAGATCGGTGACTTCAGCGGTACCAGCCTGTTCGAGGCGTTCAACCGCGAGTGGACGCTGGACAGCCGTGCCGACCGCATGGGCATCCGCCTGCTGGGGCCGCAGCTGGTCTACCAGGGCGCGCCGATGATTTCCGAGGGGATTCCGCTGGGGGCGGTGCAGGTGCCGCCGGATGGGCAGCCGATCGTGTTGCTCAATGACCGGCAGACCATTGGCGGCTATCCGCGGCTGGGGGCATTGACGCCGTTGGCGCTGGCGCAACTGGCGCAGTGCATGCCGGGCGCGGTGGTGCGGTTCCGGGCGGTGGTGCAGGATGAGGCGTGGCGGGAGCAGCAGGCTTACCTGGACCGTTGGTTGTAAGGTCGCTGGCCCTTTCGCGGGCTCACAGGTATCGCGCAAGCCTTGAGGCCTGTGGGGGACCTGTGGGAGCGGGCGAGCCCGCGAAGAGGCCGGTACCGGCAAAATCACTTGGACAGGTAACGCATCCCTTCCTCCAACCCCTGCAAGGTCAGCGGGTACATCTTGTCTTCGATCAAGTCCCGCACCAGGTGGGTCGATGCGGTGTAGTCCCAGGCCTGCTTCGGGTACGGGTTGATCCAGATGATCTTCCTGAATTTCTCCATGAAACGCTGCATCCACACATACCCGGCTTCTTCGTTCCAGTGCTCCACGCTGCCACCCGGCTGGGTAATCTCGTAGGGCGCCATGGCCGCATCGCCGACGAACACAACCTTGTAGTCATCGCCGTACTTGTGCAGCAGGTCGAAGGTGGAATAGCGCTCCGAGGTGCGGCGCAGGTTGTTCTTCCACACCGACTCGTACACGAAGTTGTGGAAGTAGTAGTACTCCAGGTGCTTGAACTCGGTCTTGCACGCCGAGAACAGTTCTTCGCAGACCTTGACGTGGGCGTCCATCGAGCCACCGATGTCGAACAGCAACAGCAGCTTCACCGTGTTGCGCCGCTCGGGGCGCATCTGGATGTTCAGCAGCCCGGCATCCCGCGCGGTGTGGTCGATGGTACCGTCGATGTCCAGCTCTTCGGCGGCGCCTTCACGGGCGAACTTGCGCAGCCGGCGCAAGGCCAGCTTGATGTTGCGCGTGCCCAGCTCCACCTGGTCGTCCAGGTTCTTGTATTCGCGCTGGTCCCATACCTTCACCGCCTTGCCCTGGCGCTTGCCGGCCTCGCCCACGCGGATGCCCTCGGGGTTGAAGCCGCCCGAGCCGAACGGGCTGGTGCCGCCGGTGCCGATCCACTTGTTGCCGCCGGCGTGACGCTCCTTCTGCTCCTCGAGGCGCTTCTTGAACTCCTCGATCAGCTTGTCCAGGCCACCCAGCGACTGGATCTGCGCGCGCTCCTCATCGGTCAGCGAACGCTCGAATTCCTTGCGCAGCCAGTCTTCGGGGATCAACGCCTCGATGTGCCGGTCGAGGTTCTCCAGGCCTTTGAAGTAGGCGGCGAAGGCGCGGTCGAACTTGTCGAAGTGGCGCTCGTCCTTCACCAGGATGGCGCGGGCGAGGTAGTAGAACTCGTCCATGTCGGCGAACACCACGCGCTTTTGCAGGGCCTGGTGCAGGTCGAGCAGTTCGCGTACCGACACCGGCACCTTGGCCGCGCGCATTTCATTGAACAGGTTGAGCAGCATGGCCCGGCTCCTGTCAGCGGTTGCCGCGCCGGCTCATGAAGGCCAGGCGCTCGAGCAGTTGCACGTCCTGCTCGTTCTTCACCAGCGCGCCGGCCAGCGGTGGAATGGCCTTGGTCGGGTCGCGTTCGCGCAGCACCGCTTCACCGATGTTGTCGGCCATCAGCAGCTTGAGCCAATCGACCAGTTCGGAGGTGGACGGCTTTTTCTTCAGCCCTGGTACCTTGCGCACATCGAAGAACACGTCCAGCGCCTCGCTGACCAGCGACTGGCTGATGTTCGGGTAGTGCACATCGACGATCTGCTGCAGGGTGGCGCGGTCGGGGAAGGCGATGTAGTGGAAGAAGCAGCGGCGCAGGAAGGCGTCCGGCAGCTCCTTTTCGTTGTTGGATGTGATGATGATGATCGGGCGCTGTCTGGCCTTGATGGTCTCGTCGATTTCGTAGACGTAGAACTCCATCTTGTCGAGTTCTTGCAGCAGGTCGTTGGGGAACTCGATGTCGGCCTTGTCGATTTCGTCGATCAGCAGGATGACCCGTTCCTCGGCCTCGAAGGCCTCCCACAGCTTGCCCTTCTTCAGGTAGTTGCGCACATCGTGGACCTTGTCCACGCCCAGCTGCGAGTCACGCAGGCGGCTGACCGCGTCGTACTCGTAGAGGCCCTGGTGGGCCTTGGTGGTGGACTTGATGTGCCAGGTGATCAGGCGCGCGCCGAACGAAGCAGCCAGCTGCTCGGCGAGCATGGTCTTGCCGGTGCCGGGTTCGCCCTTGACCAGCAAGGGGCGTTCGAGGGTGATGGCCGCGTTTACCGCCAGTTTCAGGTCGTCTGTGGCGACGTAGTCGCGGGTGCCTTCGAACTTCATGGGTCTGTCCTCTGAGGGTAGTCTGTACTGGCCCTATCGCCGGCAAGCCGGCTCCCACAGGTACAGCACAGGTCTTGAGAACTGTGGGGATCCTGTGGGAGCTGGCTTGCCGGCGATAGGGCCGGAACAGGCAGTACATATTTTCGATTTGTCACCGACTATAACGCGGGGTTCGCCGACTGGAAACGCAGACCAGGTATTCAGTCCCTGAATGCCCCGTCACTCGATCCTAGTCGGAATCCGGCGCGTCACGCTCATATCGCGCATTGAACGCCTGAATGAACCCGTTGCGCAGGATCTGCAGAAACGCCTCGAAGGCGCTGATATCCTGCTTGTGCACGCTACCGCTGAGCTCTACCCGGGTCGCGAACTGGTTCTTCGGCTGGTTCTTCAATACCGTCTCGGTCGCGCCCACCAGCGCTTCCCAGACTGAGCGGAAGAAGCCTTTGTCCTTTTCCTGCACATCCTGCTGCCAGTCGAACACATCCACATCCCGCAACAGTGGCTTGATGTACCCATTCAAGCGGCCGTTGGTCGCCTCGGCCTCTATCACCACATCGCCGTGCCCGGCATTGAAGTCGAACTTGCCGTATGCGCTGGCGAAGTCGTTGAGCTTGCGCAACTCGATACCCGTGGCGCGCAGGCGGAACTCGAAGTCGTCGAAATCGCTGAACGGGTCGAAGGTGGCGCGACTTTCCACCTTGGCATCGCCTACGATCAGCGCCGTGCCATCAAAGCTGGCATCACGTCGACCCTTTTCGTCACGGATGTTGGTGAGGTTGCGAATACTGGCATCGAGCTGAGTGGCCTTCAGGTTGACGGGTGGCTTGGAGTTGAAGTTGCGGAACGTCAGCACGCCTTTGTCGATGCGAACCTCGTTAAGGGTGATCGGCAGCAATTTTTCCAGTTGCTGGCGCCAGTCGGTGCCCTGACCGGTCTGCGAGTTCTGTTTGTTGCCGCCATCGACGAAGTTGAGCTCCGGCCGGTCGAACACCACTTCGGCAACCACTGCGCGGTCGTACCACAGGGCGTGCCAGCTCACCGACAGGTCGATCAGCGGCGCGTCGAGAAACGGCACCGGCACCTTGCCGGTGGTCTTGACGATCTTCAGCCCATTGATCTGGTACGCGCCGCGCCACCAGGCCAGGTCCACATCGGCCACCTGGCCACGGTAGTCGCCCATGTCGGCCAGTTTGTCGTTGAGGTAGTCGCGCACCAGGTAGGGCAGGGCCAGGTGCAGCGCCAGCAACAGCACGATCAGGCTGGCCAGGCCGATCAGCGGCCAGCGATAACGGGCTCTCATCGAAGTGTCTCCAACGCAGGATATGCGGTTGACCGCAACGAGTCCGCGTGAGTTCGAACAGGCTTTACGGGCCACCGGCCCGGGCTTACCCTTGAGGTCTTTCCCTGCTTTTTTTCATGCCAAGGACCCCTGCCATGAGCCGTATCTTTGCAGACAACGCCCACTCCATCGGTAACACGCCGCTGGTGCAGATCAACCGCATTGCCCCGCGCGGCGTAACCATCCTGGCCAAGATCGAAGGGCGTAACCCGGGCTATTCGGTCAAATGCCGCATCGGCGCGAACATGGTCTGGGACGCCGAAAGCAGCGGCAAGCTCAAGCCGGGCATGACCATCGTCGAACCGACCTCGGGCAACACCGGCATCGGCCTGGCCTTCGTTGCCGCCGCCCGTGGCTACAAGCTGATGCTGACCATGCCCGCCTCCATGAGCCTGGAGCGCCGCAAGGTGTTGAAGGCGCTGGGTGCCGAGCTGGTGCTGACCGACCCGGCCAAGGGCATGAAGGGCGCCATCGAGAAGGCCAACGAAATCGTCGCCTCCGACCCGGCCCAGTACTTCCTGCCGGGCCAGTTCGAAAACCCGGCCAACCCGGCGATCCACGAAAAAACCACCGGCCCGGAAATCTGGAACGACACTGACGGCGCGGTCGACGTGCTGGTGGCGGGCGTCGGCACCGGCGGCACCATCACCGGTGTTTCGCGCTACATCAAGCATACGCAGGGCAAGGCGATCCTGTCGGTGGCGGTGGAACCAGTGGCATCGCCGCTGATCAGCCAGACCCTGGCCGGCGAAGAGCTCAAGCCCAGCCCGCACAAGATCCAGGGCATCGGCGCAGGCTTTGTGCCGAAAAACCTCGACCTGTCGATCGTCGACCAGGTGGAAACGGTGACCGACGAAGAGTCCAAGGCCATGGCCATCCGCCTGATGCAGGAAGAGGGCATCCTCTGTGGCATTTCCTGTGGTGCGGCGATGGCAGCGGCCGTGCGCCTGGCCGAAAAGCCGGAAATGCAGGGTAAGACCATCGTCGTGATTCTGCCGGACTCCGGCGAGCGCTACCTGTCGAGCATGCTGTTCAGCGACATGTTCAGCGAGCAGGAAAACCAGCAGTAATGGCCTTGCCGCTGATCCCGCGCAACGTTCGGCGGCTTGGTTTATTGCAAAATCTTCATGATTGAGTTGCTGCCCGGGCTGTTTTTACCCTGGCGGCATCAGTTTATGATGGCAGGATGATTTATCGGAGAGCAGGGCGCGTAGCCCTGTTTCTTCCTCAAGGAGTGAAAGCATGACCTTTTCCTTTGCAGCCAAGGCGGGTGTCTTGCTGGTGTTTTTTGGCAGCGTGCTGTTCGTGCACCTGCGCGGCAAGGCTCGCTTGCCGGTGTTGCGCCAGTTCGTCAACCATTCGGCGCTGTTCGCCCCTTATAACAGCCTGATGTACCTGTTTTCCGGCGTACCGTCCAAGCCCTACCTGGACCGCCAGCGCTTCCCCGAGCTGGACGTGCTGAAGGACAACTGGCAGGAAATCCGCGAAGAGGCCATGCGCCTGTTCGACGAGGGCTACATCCGCGCCGCCGAGAAGGATAACGACGCAGGCTTCGGTTCGTTCTTCAAGAAAGGCTGGAAGCGCTTTTACCTGAAGTGGTACGACAAACCGTTGCCTTCTGCCGAAACCCTTTGTCCGCGTACCGTCGAGCTGGTCAGCAGCATCCCCAACGTCAAGGGTGCGATGTTCGCCCTGCTGCCCGGCGGCAGCCACCTGAACCCGCACCGCGACCCGTTCGCCGGTTCCCTGCGCTACCACCTGGGCCTGTCCACCCCCAACTCCGATGCTTGCCGCATCTACGTCGATGGCGAGGAATATGCCTGGCGTGACGGCGAGGACGTGATGTTCGATGAAACCTACGTGCACTGGGTCAAGAACGAGACCGACGTCACCCGGGTGATCCTGTTCTGCGACATCGAACGCCCGCTGAGCAGCCCGCTGATGACCCGCATCAACCGCCAGGTCAGCGCCTTCCTCGGCCGTGCCACCGCGCCGCAGAACACCGACGACGAGCGTGTGGGCGGGATCAACCAGGCCTACGCCTGGAGCAAGCGCTTCAGCAACCGGATCAGTAGCCAGGTGAAGCAGTTCAAGCGCGCCAACCCCAAGGCGTACCGCGTGCTGCGGCCGGTGCTGGCGGCGGTGGTGGTGTACCTGTTGTATCACTGGTTGTTCTGATTTCTGCCTGTTGGGGCTGCCTTGCAGCCCATCGCGACACAAGGCCGCTCCTACAGGTGATTGCGTACTCCTGTAGGAGCGGCCTTGTGTCGCGATAGGGGCGCAAAGCGCCCCCGGCGTCCTCTCAGAAAACCACTCAGGCAAGACCTTCCAGCAAACCGTCCGCTCGCACGATATCGACTATCACCTGTTCATCTACCGCGTACACCCCCCGCGATGCTTTCCACACCAGGTTCTTGTCCTGCAAGGCGATAAGCGCTTGCTGCACCCCCGGTACCTCGGCCTTCACTTCGCTCGCATCCACGCCAGCCTGTTCCATCGCTTTGGCGTACAGTGCCAGGGTCGGGGCCTCGAACGGCGCGTAGTCGTTCCCCTTTGCGCACATGACACGTAGAACCGCAGCCTGGATAGGCGTGAGGCTGTGGATCACCTTTTTCAGGTTTGCGTTCAAGTCATTGGCTTGTGCCTGAACAAGCTCTCTGAATCGTGCCGGAATGGCCTCGGGTTCAATGCCGAAGTCGAAGCGGATTTCATCCGCGGCCGCACCCAATAGCTCCGGGCGATAGCCGCTTTCCTTGAAGAGCTGAAACACCTCCGTTGAATCGAGTGCGCATGGCAGGTCGATATTGGCGCACAGCCAGTCGATGAAGTCCTGGTCCAGGGTCGGGAACTGCACCATGGAGGCGCCGAAGAACGCCTGGTCCTTGCTGTTGCGCAGCATGGCCAGCTTGTCCCGGTTGGAACCGGTGCAGACGATTCGCAAGCCATGGTGCTTCGAACTGTTGAGTTCGTCTCTGGCTGCCTTGAGGGCGAACAGCGCCGCTATTCCTTGCTCGGTCGTGATTGCATGCTGTGCTTCGTCGATGATCAGTACGATGATCTTGCGGGATTCATCGGAGAGCGCCACCAGGGCGGTGGTCAGGTCGACATCTTGCCCCAGCCCGATCTTGTCCACGCTGAAGTTCAGGCCGCCGACAGAGACCTTCTCCATGCCAGATGACTTTGCCAGCCGCGTGATGAAGCCTTCGTTACGCCCGACCGCCTCACGCACCGCTTCTACGATGACTTGCCCGGGATCCTTGGTCAGGTCTTTCCACAGATCGGCATACAGAACGATGGCCCCGGCTGTTTCGAGGGCAGGGCGCAGGTCTTCGCGGGCAAAGGTGGATTTGCCGGTACGTCGTGGCGCAGCGAGAAACACACCAGAGCTTGCTGCACTGCCCACGGCGACTTGCAGGATCAATTTCGACAGGCGGGACGCAAGCGCCGGACGGTGATAGACAGTTTCAGGCATCTCGGCCCCTCCGTTTCAATTTATAGTCGATTATAGATTGATTATAGAGGCATTATAGATCTGACAGGGGCGGTGTTTATAGGGAATTATAGACAGACTATAGAGCGATTATAGATCGTGGTTGATGAGGGGGCGTGCAGCCCCCCCTTTGCTGCCTCAAGCCGGCTCCAACGCCTCCACCACTTTCCCCCGGCTAAGGTGCACCACCTTGTCCGCCGTATCGAAATACCGGTCATCATGCGAAATCACGATGATGGTCTTGCCCAAACGCTTCAGGTCCGGCAGCAGCTCGGTGTAGAACACGCGGCGGAAGGTCGGGTCCTGGTCCGCCGCCCATTCGTCGAACACCAGCACCGGCCGCCCGTCCAGCCAGGCATTGACCAGTGCCAGGCGCTTGCGCTGGCCGGTCGACAGGTCGGTGGTGGTAAAGGCACCATCGCGCACGCTCACCTTGTGGGCGATCTCCAGCCGCTCCAGGTAGCGCGTGGCATCGCTGGGCAGGCTGTGTTCATGCTCGGGCAGGTCGTCGAACAGGTAGTAGTCGGCGAATACCGTGGTGAACAGCTGGCGATAGTCATCCAGCCCCTCCGGGCCGACGGACTTGCCGTTCAGGCGCACTTCGCCGCGTTGCGGGGTGTACAGGCCCAGCAGCAGCTTGATCAGCGAAGTCTTGCCGCAGCCGTTCTCGCCGACGATGAACAGGATCTCGCCCGGTTCGATGCTCAGGTTCACCGGCCCGACGCGGAACGGCTCGTTGCCGTCCACCGGCGGGTAGGCGTACTCGACGTCGTGCAGTTCCAGATGCGCGCTGGCCGGGGCGGTGCGCTTGACCGGCGGCTCCAGCAGCAGGTGCGGCTCGGGCGAGGAGAAACGCTCGGACAGGTCGGCAATGCGGCGGAACGCCACCTGGGCGCGGCCGAGGATCGGCAGGTTGCCGATCAAGGTTTCCAGCGGGCCTTTCATGTACAGCAGCACCAGCACGAAGCCGCTCATCACCGCCGGGTCGTTGCTCGGCCATAGCGATTGCAGGGCCAGGGTCAGGCCGATGACCACGAAGAACAGCATCGCCCCCAGGCTCTTGGCCGCGACGAAGATGTTGATGGCGCGGATATGGGTGTTGGCGATGAAGTCGGCGGTGCCCTGGATGTTGCGGGTCAGCATGGCATGGCGGCGGCGGCGGTCGATGCGCAGCTCCTTGGCGCCCTCGGCGATGGCCGAGTAGTGCTTCTGCAGGTTGTCTTCGGCATCGCGGGCGGCGTTGAAGCCGGCCACGCCTTTCTGCCTGGCCACGTACTGAATGCCACTGCCGATGCCGATGGCTGCCAGGGTGATGAGGAAGATCGGCCACGACAGCCAGGCCAGGTAGGCCATGCAGCCAGTCACGGTGGTGAGCGAGATGGCCAGCGGGGCGAAGGCGAAGGCAAAGTCGCTGATGGTGTCGACGTCGCGCGTCAGCACCGGGATCAGGCGGTGGGTGCGGTAGCGCTCGATCTGCTCGATCGGCGCTGACAGCACCTTGGCGCCGAGGTCCTTGCGCAGCCTGGCGATGACTTTCTGCCCAACGTAGTTGGTGCCGCTGTCGGCCGCCACGCTGCTGACCAGGGCCAGCACGCACAGGCCGGCGAAGGCCAGGATCACGCCCTGGCTCATGCCGTCAGCGGCATGCAGGCCCTGGTTGACGGTGGCCAGCAGGGCGGTCACGGCCAGGCCGCCGAGCATGCCCAGCAGCACCGAGACGATTACCGCCGGGCGGTAGGGTTTCAGCAGGCCCAGCAATTCGCGGATGGCCCCGGGGGAGGAGGTTTTCATGAAGCGTGATCTCGCTGGTGAGGTGGGGGCGGGTCAGCTGCCGAGGGTCAGGGAGCCTTTCATCAAGGTGCCGTGGAACGGGAACGAGCAGTAGAAGCTGTACGCGGTACCTGCCTTCAGCGACCGGACGTCGAGGCTGATGCTGTCTGTTTCACCGCCGCCGATCAGGCGGGTGTGGGCGATCACCCGGGTGTCGCCGGGCTTCACGTAGTCCAGTGCCTCGCCGGCTTTCTGGCCGTCGTCGAGCACGCCTTGCATGTCGGCCTGGGTACTCAGCACCCAGTTGTGGCCCATCACGTTCTTCGGCATGTCGCCAGGGTGGGTGAGCGTGACGGTGAACACGGCGCAGGCCTTGGGCACGGTGATGGCGGCCTTGTCGAAGGTCATCTGGTCGGTGCCATGGATTTCCACGGCGCATGGCTCTGCCGACCACGCGGCAGGGGCCACGGCGAGCAGGGCGAGGAGCAGAAGCTGGCGAGTCATGTACGGTTCCTGGGCGATAGAAGGGTGCACATCGTTCAGACGAACCGGCGCGCGCCGGCTTTACCTGTGTGTGCGGCCCAGGTGAATTTCCCCATCGCCCGCTCGTTCATTCAGTCAGGCGCCGACATGGCGCACATCCCGATTTCGCCGCCTATGCGGCCCTGGCCTGAGGTGACCGGACATGAGTGAACTGCTGAGCTTTGCGATCGAACCCCTGGACGCTGCACGCGGCAACCTGCCACTGCTGGTGCGCGCGCCGGAGCCGGGTATCGACCTGCTGGAAGCCTTTGCCGAGTTGAAGCCGCTGGTGGACCGGCACCTGCTGCAGGCTGGCGGCATCCTGTTTCGCGGCTTCGAGGTGGGTGGTGCCGAAGCTTTCCGCCAGTTCGCCGCTTCCTTCGGTCACCCGCTGCTCAACTACGAGTTTGGCTCCACCCCGCGCAGCAACGTGACCAAGGGTGTGTACACCTCCACTGAGTACCCGGCGCACCAGAGCATCCCCCTGCACAACGAGCAGGCCTATACCCTGGAATGGCCGATGAAGATCTGGTTCTACAGCGTGATCCCCGCCGAGACCGGTGGCGAGACGCCGATTGCCGACAGCCGCGAGGTGTACCGGCGCATGCCGGCGCGCATTCGTGAGCGGCTGGTGGAGAAGGGGCTGATGTACGTGCGCAACTACGGCAACGGCCTTGATGTGGAATGGTCGCAGGTGTTCAACACTGAAGACCCGCGCCAGGTCGAGGCCTATTGCCGGGCGCATGCCATCGAGTGCATCTGGAAGGATGACGGCGAATTGCGCACCCGCCAGCGCTGCCAGGTGGTGGCACGCCACCCGGTGACCGGGGAGGACGTGTGGTTCAACCAGGCGCACCTATTCCATGTGTCGAACCTGCAGCCAGAAGTGCGCGAGTCGTTGATGGACATCGTCGAGGAAGAGGACCTGCCGCGTAACGTGTACTACGGCGACGGTACGACCATCGAGGATTCGCTGCTCGATGAAGTGCGCGGGGTGCTGGACGAATGCACCATCAGCTTTCCGTGGCAGGCAAACGATGTGCTGATGCTGGACAACATGCTCGCGGCGCATGCGCGGTCGCCGTTTACCGGCAAGCGCAAGGTGGTGGTGGCGATGGCGCAGGGGTATAGCGAGGTGTTGGGCTGATTCGGGAGTGAGGGCTGCCATGTGCCTGCCTTGAGAGGTGTGGTGTCTGTGAGATCGAGCGCCGCCCGCGCGGCGCTCGATCTCATAGGCACTGAAAGGGTTGTGGCGAACACCTGTCAGCCCAGGTGCATTCCCCAGACATGCATCCTGCAGCCTACAAAAATCCCAGACTCTTCCTACGCCTCGGGACTGGCAACTCCACCCCTGCGAAATATCCTACAACCTCTGTCGACATGCGTCTGATTGTTCCTGCAAATCCCGCACTCTAGGCTTTGCCCGTCGCTGACGGTTCAGCGATCGGGTGTGGAAACCTGTAGTAAGCATTTCAGGGTTTGTCGTTACATTCAGGAGAACCCATGACCGACGATACCAAAACCACCCCCGGCGTTACCTACTTCTACCAAGGCGAAGGCCAAACCCATCCGCTGTTCCGTATCGCTGAGGGCATCCCCTGCCGCAGCGCCCGGGAGCAAGCCTCGGAGCTGATGGGCTATGCACGCGACTTGTCACTGACCGGCTTGATGGATGGCGATCAGCAGATGCTCTGGGCTTCGCATTACTTCGCAGCCATGGCCAAGGCGCTGCTGGATGATGCCGAGTTGGGTTTGATGCGCTGATCCTTGTATTGGCTGGGCTGGCCCTTTCGCGGCTAAAGCCGCTCCTACAGGGATTGTGCATGCCTCAGGTTATGCACGGTCCCTGTGGGAGCGGGTTTACCCGCGAACACCGGCGCAGCCGGTGCCAGCCACCGCGTCGCCTGTTTCGCGGGCACGCCCGCTCCCACGGGGATAGCGTCCCGTCCTGGCTGGCGCCATTCCTGTAGCGGCTATGGCCTTGCTCAGAGACCTTGAAACCTGCGCGGTCGGTGTGGGAGCTGGCTTGCCGGCGATCACCGGCGCAGCCGGTGCCATACACACTAAATCACCCCCCCACACCTTCGTCTGACAGTTACCGCTCGACTGCCAGGACACCGCTCGACATGAATGCCGACCAAACGCTCAAGCTCGCCCGCCGCTTCATCGAACTCAGCCCCGACAAGCGCCGCCTGTTCCTCAAGGCGCTGCAGGGCGAGGGCATGGATTTTTCCGTGCTGCCGATTGCGCCCGGGGTGGAGGTGGCCGAGCGTGACCAGCTGTCGTACGCCCAGCGGCGCATGTGGTTCCTCTGGCAGCTCGACCCGCAAGGTGCGGCGTACAACCTGCCCATGGCCGTGCGCCTGACTGGCCCGCTGGACCTGGCAGCCCTGCAGCACGCCTTCGATGCCCTGGTGGCCCGCCACGAAACCCTGCGCACCCGCTTCGTCGCCGACGGCGATGACGTGCGCCAGCAGGTCGATGCCAGTGCCGCCCCGTTGCAGCTGCACCAGGATGCCCTGGCCGGCCTGGACGAAGGCGCCCGTCAGGCCGCCATCGAAACCATCGCCGAAGCCGAAGCCCTGGCCCCCTTCGACCTGGCCAGCGGCCCGCTGTTGCGGGTGCGCCTGCTGCAACTGGCGGCACAGGAGCACATCCTGCTGCTCACCCTGCACCACATCGTCGCCGACGGCTGGTCGATGAACGTACTGATCGACGAATTCCTGTACCTGTACGACGCCGCCGTGGCCGGCAGCGAAGCCCGCCTGGAACCGCTGCCGATCCAGTACCGCGACTACGCCCTGTGGCAGCGCAGCTGGCTCCAGGCTGGTGAGCAGGAGCGCCAGCTGGCCTACTGGCAGGCGCGCCTGGGCGACGACCATTCGCCGCTGGAGCTGCCACTGGACCGCAGCCGCCAGGGCCGCCCCAGCTATCGCGGCGCGCGTCACGAGTTCCCCATCGCTGCAGATGTCGCCGAACGGCTGCGCGGCCTGGCACGCAAGCATAACGTCACCCTGTTCATGGTCCTGCTGGCCGCCTTCAAGCTGCTGCTGCAGCGCTACAGCGGCCAGTCGGCGATCCGTGTCGGCGTGCCCATCGCCAACCGCAACCGCTCCGAAAGCCAAGGGCTGATCGGCTGCTTCATCAATACCCAGGTACTGCACACCGAAATCGACCCGCTGCTGGACATCACCGGCCTGCTCCAGCGCGTGCGCGAAACCGCCGTAGGCGCGCAAAGCCACCAGGACCTGCCGTTCGAGCAACTGGTCGAAGCCCTGGACCTGCCGCGCAGCAGCGAGAGCCCGCTGTTCCGCGTGCTGTTCAACCACCAGGCACAGGTGGCGGATGTGCAGGCCATCGAGACCCGCTCCGGCCTGAGCCTGGCGCCTGTCGTGCTGGCAAAGCACAGCGCCCGCTTCGACCTCGCGCTGGACACCCATGAGCGAGCGGGGCAGCTGCACGCAGCGTTCACCTATGCGACCGACGTGTTCGATACGGCCACCGTCGAAGCCCTTGGCGAGCAGTGGCTGGCCCTGGTGCAGGCATTGGCCGACGAAGCGGGTGGCGCAGTCGGCGAGCTGCCATTGCCAGGCTTGGCCCCTGCCATTGGCGCGCCTGCGAAGGCTGACGCAACGCTGCTGGTCCACCAGCGCTTTGCCGCCGCCGCCAGCCGCCACCCTGAACGCACGGCGGTGATGGCTGCGGGCGAGCAGGCCAGCTTCGCCGAACTCGATGCCCGCGCCGAGGCCATTGCAGGCCGGCTGGTGGAAGCCGGAGCAGGGCCGGACACACTGGTCGGCGTGCTGGCCGACCGCAGTGTTGGCATGCTTGCCGGTATCCTCGGCGTGCTCAAGGCCGGTGGCGCCTACCTGCCACTGGAGCCCGAGCAGCCGGCCGAGCGCTTGGCCTACATGCTTGCCGACAGCGGCACGCGCCTGGTACTGGCGCCCGGCAACTGGCAAGCCGAACTGCCCGAAGGCGTGCAGCGCCTGGACTGGGCGCAAACTGGCAACGGCAGCGCCGCCCGTATCGAACCGGCGCCGGCCAACCTGGCCTACGTGATCTACACCTCCGGCACCACCGGCCAGCCCAAGGGTGTGGCGGTCAGCCACGGCGCCCTGGCCAACTACGTCGAAGGCATCGCCGCGCGCCTGCCGGTCGAGCGTATCCGCAGCATGGCCCAGGTCTCGACCCCGGCTGCCGACCTCGGCCACACCATGCTGTTCGGTGCCTTGTGCGGCGGCCATACCCTGCATTTGCTGCTACGCGAGCAGGTGCTGGATGCCGAAGGCTTCGCCGCCTACCTGGCCGAGCATCAGGTAGACGCGCTGAAGATCGTACCGTCGCACCTGGAAGCCATGTTGGTGGCCGGCCGCTCGGCGCTGCCGGCACAGTGCCTGGTGCTCGGCGGCGAGGCCATCAGCCCGAGCCTGTTGGACAAGGTCCGCAACCTGGCCCCTGCGCTCAAGGTGTTCAACCACTACGGCCCGACCGAAACCACCGTCGGTGTGCTGGTCGCCGAACTGAACGGGCAGGCCAGCCTCGGCCAGCCCCTGGCCTACACCCACGTCGCGGTGCTCGATCGCTGCCTGCAACCCCTGCCGGCCAAAGCCAAGGGCGAGCTGTACATCGGTGGCGCCGGCCTGGCCCGCGGCTACCTGAACCGCCCGGCACTCACCGCCGAGCGCTTCGTCCCCGACCCGAACGGCAGCCACGGCCAGCGCCTGTACCGCAGCGGTGACTGGGTTCGCCAAGGTAGCGACCTGCAGTTCGCCGGGCGCATGGATGGCCAGGTGAAGGTCCGTGGCTATCGCGTGGAACTGGCCGAAATCGAAAACCAGCTGCGTGCCCTGGGCGGTGTCGCCAATGCCCTGGTGCGCGTGCATGGCCAGGCGCCGCAACTGCAACTGGCTGCCTGGCTGGTGCCCAGCCAGATGCCGGCCGACAGCCTGGCCTGGCAGGAGTCGGTCCGCGCCAGCCTCAAGAGCCTGCTGCCCGAGCACATGGTGCCGACCCACCTGATAGTGCTGGAGCACCTGCCGGTCACGGTCAACGGCAAGGTCGACGTCAAGGCGCTGCCGGAACCCGTCGCCACCCAGGTGGCCTATCAAGCGCCGCAGACCCCGCTGCAAACGCAATTGGCGCAGATCTGGGCGCAAGTCCTGCAAGTACCGCAGGTAGGCCTGGGTGACAACTTCTTTGCCCTTGGCGGCCATTCGCTGCTGGCCACCCAGGCGGTATCGCGGATACGCAAGCAGCTGGGCGTGGATATTCCGCTGCGCAGCCTGTTCGACACCGTCGACCTGCAGGCCTTTGCCCAGGCAGTGGCCGAAGGCGAGCAGGGCGCAGGCCTGGACATCGAGATCCTCGACCGCCAGCAACCGCTGCCGGTGTCCCGCTCGCAAAACCGCCAGTGGCTGTTCTGGAAGCTCAACCCCGAAAGCCTGGCCTACAACACGCCGATGGCCGTGCGCATGCAGGGCCACCTCGACCACTGCGCCGTGCAGGCTGCGCTGGATGCCTTGGTAACCCGCCACGAATCGTTGCGCACGGTGTTCGTCGAGGCCGACGGCCTGCCCTGGCAGCGCATCCTGCCGGCCGCCACGGTACCGATCGGTTTCGAAGACCTCAGCGGCCAGGACCACGCCGCGCAGATGCGCAAGCTGGAAGCCGAAGCCTTCGTCCCGTTCGACCTGGAGCACGGCCCGCTGCTGCGCGCACGGCTGTTCAAGGTGCATGCGCAGGAGCACCTGCTGTCGCTGACCTTGCACCATATCGTCTCCGATGGCTGGTCGATGAGCCTGCTGGTGCGCGAGTTCGCCGCCGCCTACAACGCCGCCGCCACGGGCCAGGCGCAAACCATCGAGCCACTGCCGGTGCAGTACGCCGACTTCGCCGCCTGGCAGCGCAAGTGGCTGGCCGAGGGGCAGATGCAGGCGCAGATCGACTACTGGAAGGCCCGCCTGGAAGACGACTTCGAAGTGCTGGAACTGCCTGCCGACCGCATTCGCCCGCAGGTCAAAAGCTACCAGGGCAGCCGCTTCGACGTGCGCCTGCCACAGGCCCTCACCGAGCGCCTGCGGGCACTGGCGGTGGCATCCAACGCCACGTTGTTCCATGTGTTCCTGGCGGCCTATGCCATCGTGCTTTCGCGCTACAGCCGCAAGGGCACGCTCAACATCGGCGTGCCGGTCACCAACCGCAACCGCCTGGAGCTGGAAGGGCTGATCGGCTTCTTCATCAACGTGGTGGTGGCCCGTATCAGTGTCGATGGCAGCCAGCCTTTCCCGCAGTTGCTGGCGGCAATCAAGGAAACCACCTTGCAGGCCCAGGCCAACAAGGACGTGCCGTTCCTCGAGGTAGCCGAGGCGCTGTACCCCGACCGTGGCCAAGGTGTGAACCCGTTCTTCCAGGTGCTGTACAACCACCTGCGCGACCTTGGCGAGCAGGTATCCAGCGATGCCCTGCACGGCCTGCAGGTCAAGGAAGTGGACCTGCTGGAGCCGGGCGCGCAGTACGACATTTCGCTCAATACCCTGGAGCGCTCCGACGGCGTGACTGCCTCGTTCAACTATTCCACCGACCTGTTCGATGCCGCACGTATCGAGCGCATGGCCGGGCATTGGCAAGCACTGCTGGAAGCCATTTGCGCCGAGCCACAGCGCTGCATTGCCGAGCTGGACTTCCTTGGCAGTGCCGAACGCCAGCAGCTGACCCACGGCTGGAACCCGGCGCCCCAGGCTGGCAGCGGCTTGTGCGCGCACCAACTGCTGTCACTCCAGGCCCACGAGCGGCCGGATGCGCTGGCGCTGATCTTCGACGACCAGCAGATGACCTACGCCGAACTGGACCGCAGCAGCAACCAGCTGGCCCACCGCCTGCGGGCGCTGGGCGTGGGGCCGGACTGCCTGGTTGGCGTGGCTGTCGAGCGCGGCCTGGGCATGGCCCTGGCGCTGATCGCCATTCACAAGGCGGGTGGCGCCTATGTGCCGCTGGACCCGGACTACCCGCAAGAACGCCTGGCCTACATGGTCGAGGACAGCAATATCGGCCTGCTGCTGGCCGATGCGCCTTCGCGTGAGCGCCTGCAACTGGGCAAGCAACTGCCCTGCGTGGTACTGGAGCCGGGCACCGAGTGGCTGCACGCCTGGCCCGCCGAACCGCTGGCCAACCTGGCGGCGCTGCACAACCTCGCCTACGTCATCTACACCTCCGGCTCCACCGGCATGCCCAAGGGCGTGGCCATCGACCACCAGGCCCTGTCGCTGTTCTGCCAGGTGGCCGGCGACTATTCGCGCCTCACCCCGGGCGATCGCGTGCTGCAGTTCGCCACGATCAGCTTCGATGGCTTCATCGAGCAGTTCTTCCCGCCGCTGGCCCAGGGCGCCTGTGTGGTGCTGCGCGACCTGCGGCTGTGGGACACCGCCACCCTGCTGGACGAGATCAACCGCCACGGCGTGACCGTGGCCGACCTGCCGGCGGCCTACTGGCGCCTGCTGGCGCTGGAGCGCCGCGCCCCCGAGGCCTATGGCCGGCTGAAGCAGATTCACGTGGGGGGAGAGGCGGTACCGGAAGATGCCCTGCGCGCCTGGCTGGCCGACGGCCCGCCAGCGGTGCGCCTGCTGAACACCTACGGCCCGACCGAAGCCACCGTGGTCGCCACCACCTACGACTGCTCGCAGATGACCGTGGAGCAGATCAGCCAGGGCGGCGTGCCGATCGGGCGTGCCTTGCCGGGGCGTACCCTGCATGCCTTGGACGATGGCCTGGCGCCGACACCGGTGGGCGTGCCCGGCGAGCTGTTCATCGGCGGGGCAGGGTGCCTGGCGCGCGGTTATCACCAGCGGCCGTCACTCACCGCCGAGCGCTTCATCCCCGACCCGTTCGACCCGGTTGGCGGTGGCCGCCTGTACCGCACCGGCGACCTCGGCTGCTACGACGAAAACGGCCAGCTGGCCTATCGCGGCCGGGTCGACCACCAGGTGAAGGTGCGCGGCTTCCGTATCGAGCTGGGCGAGATCGAGCAGTACCTGCGGGCGCACCCGGACGTTCGCGAAGCCACCGTGCTGGCCATCGACCTGCCCAGTGGCAAGCAGCTGTGCGCCTATGCGGTGCCGGCCGAAGGTTACCGCGGCGATCTGCGCCAGGCCCTGAAGCAGTACCTCAAGGCCAGCCTGCCGGACTACATGATCCCGGTCTACCTGGTGACCCTGCCGAGCATGCCACTGACCCCCAGCGGCAAACTCGACCGCAAGGCCTTGCCGCTGCCCGACCCGAACCAGCCACAGCATGACTACCAGGCGCCGCAGAGCGAGCGGCAGCAGCAGCTGGCGAACATCTGGGCGCAGTTGCTGAACGTTGCCCGGGTCGGCCTGAACGACAACTTCTTTGAGCTGGGCGGCCACTCCTTGCTGGCGGCCCAGGCGGTGTCGCGGATCAACGTCGAGCTGGGGCTGGACATACCCCTGCGGCTGATCTTCAGCCACCCCGAACTACGCGCGTTCGCCCAGGCACTGGACGAGCAGGGCCTGTCGCTCTCCGACGATGGCCTGAGCGATATCGAACAAATGATGAATGCATTCACAGAGGCCTGACATGGAACTCACTGCCGCACAACGCATCGCCCAACGTTTCGTTGGCCTCCCCGTGGAGCAACGCCAGCAGATCCTGGAAAAGATGCAGGCCACCGGGCAGAGCTTCCGCCTGCTGCCCATCGTGCCCGCGCGCCAGGGCCTGGCGCGTATTCCGCTGTCGTACGCCCAGCAACGCCTGCTGTTTCTCTGGCAGCTGGAGCCCGACAGCCCGGCCTACAACGTGCCGATGGCGGTACGCCTGAAGGGCGCGCTGGACCAGGCGGTGCTGCAACAGGCGCTGGATGCGCTGGTGCAACGCCACGAATCGCTGCGCACGCGCTTCGCCTCGGAGGAGGGCGAGTTCTACCAGGAAATCCTCGAGCACTGCCCGCTGGCGCTGGAACGGGTGATGTTCGACGGTGCCGCCGACGAGGCAGCGCTGAGCGTGGCCGTGGACGCCGCCCTCAAGCAGCCCTTCGACCTGCTGGCCGGCCCGCTGCTGCGGGTGACCCTGCTGCGCGTGGCCGCCGATCACCACGTGCTGGCGCTGAGCATGCACCACATCATCTCCGACGGCTGGTCCAGCGATGTGCTGGTGCAGGAATTCATCCAGCTGTACAGCGCCCTGGCCGAAGGCCGGCAGGCCGAGTTGCCGGCCTTGCCGATCCAGTACGCCGACTACGCCATTTGGCAGCGCGCCTGGCTCGAGGCCGGTGAAGCGCAGCGCCAGCTGGCCTACTGGCAGGCCCAGCTGGGCGACGAGCAGCCGGTGCTGAGCCTGCCGCTGGACTTCGAGCGCCCGGCCACGCCCAGCCAGCGTGGCGCGGTGGTGCGCGTGGACATCGGCGCCGAACAGGCCGAGGCCCTGCGCAGCCAGGCGCGCAAGGGTGGCCACACGTTGTTCGTGCTGGTACTGGCGGCCATGGCGGTGGTGCTGTCGCGCTACAGCGGCCAGGCCGACATCCGCATCGGCGCCCCGAACGCCGGGCGCAACCGCAAGGAGCTGGAAGGCCTGATCGGCTTCTTCATCAACACCCAGGTGCTGCGCGTGCAGGTAGACGAGCGCGCCACCTTCGCCGCGTTGCTGGAGCAGGTAAAAGACGTGATCGGCGGCGCCCAGTCGCACCAGGAACTGCCGTTCGAGCACCTGGTCGATGCCTTGCTGCCCGAGCGCAACCTGGCCCACAACCCGCTGTTCCAGTTCAAGATCAACCAGCACGTGGCAGCCAGCGATGCAGGGCGCAAGCGCCTGGGCGCGCTGGAGGTGGAAGGCTTTGCCCGTGACGGCGGCGATGCCCGCTTCGACCTGGCGTTCGACTTCTCCGACAAGGCCGACGGCATCGAAGGCTACTTCACCTATGCCACCGACCTGTTCGAGCAGGCCACCATCGAACGCATGGCCGCTTCGCTGCGCCAGGTGCTGGATGCGCTGATCCGTGACCCGCAGCAGGCGATCGTCGACAGCCCGCAAGTGGCGACGCTGCTGCCGGCGGCCACGCAGGCCTACCCGCACCGCAACTTCCTCGCTTTGTGGCGCCAGGCAATGGCGCAAGGCCAGGCCCACGCCGGTGTGCGTGCTGGTGACCGGTTCATGACCCAGGCCGGGCTGGAGGCGGCGTCCAACCGCCTGGCCGATTACCTGCGCCAGCACGGCGTCGGGGCCGGCAGCATCGTCGCCCTGTGCCTGCCGCGCTCCATCGAGTGGATCGGCGCCTTGCTCGCGGTGCTCAAGACCGGCGCCGCCTACCTGCCGCTGGACACCCAGCAGCCGCAGGAGCGCCTGCAACAACTGATTGCCGACAGTGGCGCCGCCATACTCCTGCATGAGCCGGGCGACCAGCGCTTCGCCGGCCTGGACGGCGTGCAGTTGATTGCCTGCGATCACACCGCCTGGGCAACCTGCAGCGACAGCCCGGTCGAGGTGGCCATCGCCGCCGAACAACCGGCCTATCTGATCTACACCTCGGGCTCGACCGGCCAGCCGAAAGGCGTGGTGGTCAGCCACGGGGCGCTGGCCAGTTACACCCAGGCGGTGCTGGAGCGCCTGCAACTGCCGGCCGCAGCGAGCATGGCGATGGTGTCCACCACCGCGGCCGACCTGGGCCACACCGTGCTGTTCGGTGCCTTGGCTTCGGGCCGCCTGCTGCACCTGCTGCCACAGGAACTTGCGTTCGACCCGGATGGCTTCGCCAGCTACATGGCGCAGCACCAGGTCGGCGTGCTCAAGCTGGTGCCGAGCCACCTGCAAGGCTTGCTGCAAGCGGCCCGCGCCGCCGATGTGCTGCCCGCCGAGGCATTGATCCTGGGTGGTGAGGCATGCAGCTGGGGCCTGTTGGAAAAAATCCGCGAACTGCGCCCGGCTTGCCGGGTCATCAACCACTACGGCCCGACCGAAACCACTGTCGGCGTGCTCACCTTCGAGCCGGGGCAGCCACTGCCAGGTTGCCGCACGGTACCGGTCGGGCGCCCGCTGGGCAACGCCTGCGCCCAGGTGCTGGATGGCTACCTCAACCCGTTGGCGGCGCAGGTGCCTGGTGAGCTTTACCTGGGCGGGCAAGGCGTCGCCCAGGGCTACCTGGGCCAGCCAGCGTTGACCGCCGAACGCTTCGTGCCCACCGAGGGTGGTGCCCGCCTGTACCGCACCGGTGATCGCGCGCGGCTGACTGCCGATGGCCTGGTCGAGTTCATCGGCCGTGCCGACGACCAGGTGAAGATCCGTGGCTATCGCGTGGAGCCAGGTGAAGTCGGCCGGGTGCTGGCCGGCCTGCCCGGTGTCAGCGAGGCCGTGGTACTGGCCTTGCCACTGGAGGGCGATACCGAGCGCTTGCAGCTGGTGGCCTACGGTGTGGCCGACGCCGGTGTGACCGTGCAGCAACTGCAGGCGCAATTGCAGGCACGCCTGCCGGACTACATGGTGCCGGCGCAGATACTGCTGTTGGAGCGCCTGCCATTGACCGCCAACGGCAAGCTCGACAAGCGTGCCTTGCCGGCACCAGGCGCGGTCAGCCGTGGCTATGTGGCGCCACAAGGCGATATCGAGGAAAAGCTGGCCGCAGTGTGGGCCGATGTGCTCAAGCTGGAGCAGGTCGGCAGCACCGACAATTTCTTCGAACTGGGCGGCGACTCGATCCTCAGCCTGCAGATCATCGCCCGGGCCAAACGCCAGGGCATCCGGATCACCCCCAAGCAGTTGTTCGAACAACAGACCATCGCCCAGCTGGCCCAGGTAGCCAAGCGCATCGAGGCCAAGCAAGCGGTTGCGGCCGCAGCCGTGGACACCGCCACCAGCGGCGAGTTGGCATTGCTGCCGGCCCAGGCGCGTTTCTTCGAGATGGAGATCGCCCAGCCGGCGCATTGGAACCAATCGGTGCTGCTCAAGCCGGCCAGCCCGGTGCACGTGCAACACCTGGAGGCAGCCCTGCGCGCCGTGGTCGAGCAGCACGATGCCCTGCGCCTGCGCTTCAGCCGTGGCGAAAGCCAGTGGCAGGCGCGCTTTCAGCCGCTGGACAATGCACCACTGCTGCGCCAGCGCAACCTGGCCGCACTGAATGAGCTGGACGCCGCCGGCAACCAGGTGCAGGCCAGCCTGAACCTGGAGCACGGGCCGCTGCTGCGTGCCGAACTGTTCGATTTCGCCGATGGCCAGCAGCGCCTGCTGCTGGTGGTCCATCACCTGGTGGTCGACGGTGTGTCGTGGCGGGTGTTGCTGGAAGACCTGCAAGCGGCCTACCGGCAATTGCTGAACGGCCAGGCCGTGAGCCTGCCCGCCAAGACCACCTCGGTGAAGACCTGGGCCGAGCGCCTGACCAGCCATGCCGGCAGCCCCGTATTGCAAGCACAGCGCGACTACTGGCTGCAGGCGCTGGCCGGCGACCACGCCGAACTGCCGCGTGACAACCCGCAGGGCAGCCTGGCCAATACCCATGCCCGTACCGCCGCCACACGGCTGGATGCCGAGCGCACCGCCAAGCTGCTGAAACAGGCCCCGGCGGCCTACCGCACGCAGATCAACGACCTGCTGCTGACCGCGCTGGCGCGCACCCTGTGCCAGTGGAGCGCACAGGACAACGTGCAGGTACTGCTGGAGGGCCATGGCCGCGAAGACCTGTTCGACGACCTCGACCTCAGCCGCACCGTGGGCTGGTTCACCAGCCTGTTCCCGGTGCGCCTCACACCCGGCCAGGACCTTGGCCAGTCGATCAAGGCGATCAAGGAGCAACTGCGCGGCGTGCCGGACAAAGGCCTCGGCTACGGCTTGCTGCGTTACTTCGGCGACGCTGAAGTGCGTGACCGGCTCGAGCGTGCCGCCCAGGCCCGTGTCACCTTCAACTACCTGGGCCAGTTCGATGCCAGCTTCGATGCCGAGGCCGGCGCCCTGTTCACTCCGAGCGGGGAAAGCGCAGGCCGTACCCAATGTGCCGGCGCACAACTGGGCAACTGGCTGAGCATCACCGGCCAGGTGTACGGCGGCGAGCTGTTCCTGGAGTGGACCTACAGCGCCGACGTTCATCACCCGGCCACCATCGAGAAGCTGGCCCAGGCCTACGGGCAGGCCTTGGCAGAGCTGGTCGAGCACTGCTGCGATGCGCGGCACCAGGGCGTGACGCCGTCGGACTTCCCGCTGGCCGCGCTGACCCAGGCACAACTGGACAGCCTGCCGCTGGAGCTCGGGCAGATCGCCGATGTATACCCGCTGTCACCCATGCAGCAGGGCATGTTGTTCCACACCCTTTACGACCAGCAGGCCGGCAACTACATCAACCAGCTGCGCGTGGATGTGGATGGGCTGGATGTGCAGCGTTTCCACCAGGCCTGGCAGGCCACGCTCGATGCCCACGACATCCTGCGCAGCGGTTTCATCTTGCAAGGCGAACTGGACCAGGCTGTACAGGTGGTACGCAAGGCCGTCGAATTGCCGTGCAGCGAGCAGGACTGGCGTGGCCAGCCGGCGCTGGACCAGGCATTGCAGGCCCTGGCCGAGGGTGAGCGCCAGCGCGGCTTCGACCTTGCTGCCGCGCCGCTGCTGCGCCTGGTACTGGTACGCACGGGCGATACCCGCCACCACCTGATCTACACCAACCACCACATCCTCATGGACGGCTGGAGCACCTCGCGCCTGTTGGGCGAAGTGCTGCAGCGCTATGCCGGCCTGGCGCCGCAGGCACAGGCCACGCACTACCGCGACTACATCGCCTGGCTGCAGGGCCAGGACGCGGCCGTTGCCGAAGCCTTCTGGAAAGCCCAGCTTGCGGCCCTGGACGAGCCGACCCGCTTGGCCCAGGCCATCGCCGGCAGTGCAGGCGCAAGCGGTAGCGGTCATGGCGACCACCGCCTGGCCTTCGACCCTGAGCAGACCGCGCGCATCGAAGCCTTCGCCCGGGCCAACCGGGTCACGGTCAACACCTTGGTGCAATCAGCCTGGCTGCTGTTGTTGCAACGCTGCACCGGCCAGGCCAGCGTGTGCTTCGGCGCCACGGTCGCCGGTCGCCCGGCAGACCTGCCGGGGGTAGAGGAGCAGATCGGCCTGTTCATCAACACCTTGCCGGTGATCGGCGCCCCGCGTGCCGAGCAGACCGTGGCCGAGTGGATCGGCCAGGTGCAGGCCGGCAACCTGGCCGTGCGCGAGTTCGAGCACACCCCGCTGTACGATGTGCAGCGCTGGGCGGGGCAGGGCGGTGACGCCTTGTTCGACAGCATCCTGGTGTTCGAGAACTACCCGGTGGCCGAGGCGCTGCAACAGGGCGCGCCCGGTGGCCTGCGCTTCGGCGACGTGGCCGTGCAGGAGCAGACCAACTACCCGCTGACCCTGGTGGTGGAACTGGGCACCACGCTGTCGATGCAGTACAGCCATGACCGTGCGCTGTGGAGCGACGAGAGCGTTGGCCGCCTGGCTGGCTACTTTGCCAACCTGCTGCAGGCGCTGGCGGAGAATGCTGACGCGGTGATTGGCGAGCTGCCCATGCTGGGCTTGCCAGAACAGAAACAGATGGTCGAAGGCTGGAACGAAACCCAGGCGACGTACCCGGACGAGCGCAGCATTCACCAGCTGATCGAGGCCCAGGTGTTCGCCACCCCGGATGCCCCGGCGCTGGCCTTTGGCGAGCAGACCCTGAGCTATGCCGAGCTCAACCGCCGTAGCAACCAGCTGGCGCACAAGCTGCGCGAGCTGGGCGTGGGCCCGGACGTGCTGGTGGGCATCGCCATGGAGCGCAGCCTGGAGATGGTCATCGGCTTGCTGGGTATCGTGAAGGCCGGCGGCGCCTATGTGCCGCTGGACCCGGAATATCCCCAGGACCGCCTGAGCTACATGTTCGAGGACAGCGGTATCGCCTTGCTGCTGACCCAGTCGCACTTGTGCGAGACCCTGCCGATCCCGGCCGGCCTGCGCAGCCTGGACTTGGACACCGAGAATTTCGACGGCTACAGCGATGCCAACCCGAATGTCGACGTGGCCCCGCTGAACCTCGCCTACGTGATCTACACCTCCGGCTCCACCGGTCGCCCGAAAGGTGCTGGCAACAGCCATCAGGCGCTGGTCAACCGCCTGTGCTGGATGCAGAAGGCCTACGGCCTGGACGCCAGCGACAGCGTGTTGCAGAAAACCCCGTTCAGCTTCGACGTGTCGGTGTGGGAATTCTTCTGGCCGCTGATGACCGGCGCGCGCCTGGTCGTGGCCCAGCCCGGCGCGCACCGCGACCCGCAGTTGCTGGTCGAAACCATCAACCATTACGGCATCAGCACGCTGCACTTCGTGCCGTCGATGCTGCAGGCGTTCATGACCCACGAAGCGGTCGAGAGCTGCGTCAGCCTCAAGCGCGTGGTGTGCAGCGGTGAAGCGTTGCCGGCCGAGCTGGCCCGCCAGACCCTGCAACGCCTGCCAGCGGCGGGCCTGTACAACCTGTACGGCCCGACCGAAGCGGCGATCGACGTGACCCATTGGACCTGCCAGCCGGACGAAAGCATCAGCGTGCCGATCGGCCAGCCGATCGACAACCTCAAGACCCACATCCTCGAAGGCAGCCTGCAACCGGCGGTGCGCGGCAGTGCTGGCGAGCTGTACCTCGGTGGTGTCGGCCTGGCCCGTGGTTACCACCAGCGCCCGGCGCTGACCGCCGAACGCTTCGTGCCGGACCCGTTCAGCGACAACGGCGGCCGCCTGTACCGCACCGGCGACCTGGCGCGCTACCGCGCCGATGGTGTGATCGACTATGCCGGGCGCATCGACCACCAGGTGAAGATCCGCGGCCTGCGCATCGAACTGGGCGAGATCGAGGCGCGCTTGCTGGAGCTGCCGAGTGTGCAGGAAGCCGTGGTGCTGGCCCAGGACGGGCCAAGCGGCAAGCAGCTGGTGGGCTATGTGGTGCCCGTCGACAGCACGCAAGACGAAGGCGCATTGCGCGACAGCCTGCGCGAGGCGCTCAAGGCCGGCCTGCCGGACTACATGGTGCCCGCGCACCTGCTGCTGCTCGGCAAGCTGCCGGTGACGCCGAACGGCAAGCTGGACCGCAAGGCCCTGCCGCAGCCGGATGCCAGCCAGTTGCAGGGCGAGTACGTCGCCCCGCGGAGCGATCTGGAACAGCAGATCGCGGCGATCTGGGCGGATGTGCTGAAGCTGGAGAAGGTCGGCCTGACCGACAACTTCTTCGAGCTGGGCGGCGATTCGATCATTTCGCTGCAGGTGGTCAGCCGTGCGCGCCAGGTGGATATCCAGTTCACGCCCAAGGACCTGTTCGAGGCCCAGACGGTGCAGGCACTGGCCCGGCTCGCCAACCGCGGCGACAATGTATCGATCGATCAGGGTGCGGTAACGGGCGTGACGCCGCTCACGCCGATCCAGCACTGGTTCTTCGAGCAGCCCATTGTCGTGCGCCATCACTGGAACCAGTCGGTGCTGCTCACGCCAGGTGAAACGCTGGAGCCGGCGACGCTCGATGCGGCATTGCAGGCATTGCTCGAACATCACGATGCCCTGCGTTTGCGCGTGTTCGGCCATGGGGTGGGCTGGCAGGCTGAATTTGCCGATGCAGGCTACTCCCAGTTGCTGTGGCATCGCGATTTCGCCAGCGTCGAGCAGTTGCAGCAAGCCGCCAGTGAAGCCCAGCGCAGCCTTGACCTCGAGCATGGGCCGTTGATGCGTGCCATGCTCGCTGCGCTGCCTGACGGTAGCCAGCGACTGCTTTTGGTCATCCATCACCTGGCGGTAGACGGTGTGTCGTGGCGTGTGCTGCTGGAAGACCTGCAGCAGGCCTACCAGACCCTGGCTGCCGGGCAGCCACTGCAGCTTCCGGCCAAGACCACTTCGTACAAAGCCTGGGCCGAGCGTTTGCAAACCTATGCCGCCGCGCCCGCATTGCAACAGCAACTGGGCTACTGGCAGGCGCAGTTGCAAGGGGCCAGCGAAATGCTGCCCTGCGACAACCCGCAAGGCAGCCGGCAACTGAAGCATGCGGCTTCGGTCAGCACGCGCCTCGACGTGGCAAGCACCCGACGGCTGTTGCAGGATTGCTCGGTGGCTTATCGCACGCAGATCAACGACCTGCTGCTGACGGCCCTGGCGCAAGCAGTTGGCCGCTGGAGCGACCAGCCCGAAGTGCTGGTGCGCCTGGAAGGGCATGGCCGTGAAGACCTGTTCGCGGGTATCGACCTGACGCGTACGGTGGGCTGGTTCACCAGCCTGTACCCGGTAAAGTTGAGCCCGCAGGCAGACCTGGCAAGTTCGATCAAGACCATCAAGGAACAGCTGCGCGCCGTGCCTGACAAAGGCCTGGGCTATGGCGTGCTGCGCTACCTCGGTGATGCCGCGAGCCGCGAGGCCCTTGCAGCATTGCCTGAAGGCCAGATCGTCTTCAACTACCTCGGGCAGTTCGACGGCAGCTTCGATGGCGAAGCAGGTCTGTTCACCCCCGCCAAGGAGAACGATGGCGCCAGGCAGGATGCCGAAGCACCGTTGGCCAGCCTGTTGACCGTCAACGGTCAGGTATATGGCGGCGAGCTACGCCTGGAGTGGACCTTCAGCCAGGACATTCATCGCCGCGAAACCATCGAGCAGCTGGCCCAGGCTTATCAGCGGGCCTTGGCTGAAATAATCGAGCATTGCTGTGAGGGTGGACATCGCGGCCTGACCCCGTCCGACTTCCCGTTGGCCGACCTGACCCAGGCGCAGCTCGACCAGCTGCCGGTTGCCGTGGCGCAGATCGCCGACGTCTACCCGCTGTCGCCGATGCAGCAGGGCATGCTGTTCCACAGCATCTACGAGCAAGGCAGCGGCAACTACATCAACCAGATGCGCGTGGATGTGGATGGCCTGGATGTACAAGCCTTCCGGCAGGCCTGGGATGCTGCCTTGCAGGCCCACGAAATCCTGCGCAGCAGCTTCGTCTGGCAGGGGGACCTGGGCCAGGCGGTGCAGGTCGTGCACAAGCAGGTGACACTGCCGTTCAGCGAATATGACTGGCGTGCCGAGGATGAGCTGGCGCGGGCGCTGGACAGCCTGGCGGATGCCGACCGGCAGCGTGGCTTCGACCTGGTCGAGGCACCCTTGTTGCGCCTGGTGCTGGTGCGTACGGCGCAGGCACGTCATCACCTGATCTTCACCTGCCATCACATCCTGATGGATGGCTGGAGCACCTCGCAGTTGCTGGGTGAGGTGTTGCAGCGTCATGCCGGTAAACCTGTGGTGGCAGCGGCGGGCAGCTACCGTGACTATATCGCCTGGTTGCAGCGCCAGGATGGGGCGGCGGCAGAGCGGTTCTGGCAGGGCCAGATGGCCAGCTTCAACGAGCCGACGCGCCTGGCCCAGGCCGTGCGCAATGGTGAGCCTGATGGCCATGGCCATCACGTTCATCACCAGGCATTCGATGCAGGGCGTACCGAGCGGGTTGAAGCCTTTGCCCGTGCCCAGCGTGTCACCGTCAACACCTTGGTACAGGCTACCTGGCTGTTGCTGCTGCAGCGCTATACCGGGCAGTCGTCGGTCTGCTTCGGGGCCACGGTCGCCGGCCGGCCAGCGGAGCTGGCGGGCGTGGAGGCGCAGATCGGCTTGTTCATCAACACCCTGCCGGTGGTTGGTACACCGCAAGGCGAGCAAAGCGTCGCGCAATGGATCGGGCAGGTGCAGGCCAGCAACCTGGCCATGCGTGAATACGAACATACGCCGCTGTACGATGTGCAGCGCTGGGCCGGGCTTGGCGGTGAAGCCCTGTTCGACAGCCTGGTGGTGTTCGAAAGTTACCCGGTGTCCGAGGCCCTTCGGCAGGGTGCACCGAGTGGCTTGCAGTTTGGCCCAGTGCAGGTGCGCGAGCAGACCAACTATCCGCTGACCGTGCTGGTGAGCCTTGGCGACAGCCTGGCTATCCAGTACCGGCATGAC
This sequence comes from Pseudomonas sp. B13(2017), assembly GCF_002113245.1. Taxonomy (NCBI): domain Bacteria; kingdom Pseudomonadati; phylum Pseudomonadota; class Gammaproteobacteria; order Pseudomonadales; family Pseudomonadaceae; genus Pseudomonas; species Pseudomonas sp. B13(2017). Next base: position 413,610 of record NZ_NEJX01000002.1, on the reverse strand, counting down.
CGTGCGCACTGGAGCAGCGAGGCGATCGAGCAACTGGCCCATCACTTCGGTACGCTGCTTGACGCGCTGGTGAGTGACCCGTGTGCTGCACTCGGCGACCTGCCGCTGCTCGATGCCGCACAGCATCAGCGTATCGTGCAGGACTGGAACCGCACGGCGGCCAGTTACCCGGCCGACCGCTGTATCCATCAGCTGTTCGAGGCGCAGGTGGTTGCAGCGCCAGGTGCAGTGGCACTTATCCACGGCGAGCAGACGCTCACGTATGCCGCGCTCAATGTGCGGGCCAACCAGCTGGCCCACAAACTGCGCGAGGCTGGCGTGGGCCCGGAGGTGCTGGTAGGTGTCGCCATGGAGCGTGGCCTGGACATGGTGGTCGCGCTGATGGCCATTCTCAAGGCGGGCGGCGCCTACGTGCCGCTCGACCCTGGCTACCCGCAGGACCGCCTGGTGTACATGCTCGAAGACAGCCAGTCGATCCTGCTGCTGTCGCAGTCGCACCTGCTGGAGCGTGTGCCGGCCAGCTTCCAGGCGCGCACGCTGCTGGTGGACCAATTGCTGCTCGACGGCTACGAAGCGGCCGACCCGGTGTGCGTGAGCACGCCGGACAACCTGGCGTACTGCATCTACACCTCAGGCTCCACCGGCAAACCCAAGGGCGTCCAGATCGAGCATCGCAATGCCGTGGCAATGATCGGCTGGGCGCAGTCGGTGTACAGCCAGCAGGACCTGTGTGGCGTGTTGGCGTCCACATCGATCTGTTTCGACCTGTCGGTCTGGGAGCTGTTCGTGACCCTGGGCTCGGGTGGTTATGCGGTACTGGCGGCCAATGCCCTGGAGCTGCCGCACCTGCCGGCCAAAGACCAGGTACGCCTGGTCAACACGGTGCCATCGGCCATCAAGGTGCTGCATGAAACCGGCCAGCTGCCGTCCGGTGTACGCATCATCAACCTGGCGGGTGAGGCCCTCAAGCAGGGGCTGGTCGACGCGCTGTACGGCACTGGCCATGTGCTCAAGGTATACGACCTGTACGGGCCTTCGGAGGATACCACCTACTCGACCTTCACCCTGCGCACCCAAGGTGGCCAGGCCAATATCGGCCGGCCGCTTTCCAACAGTGCCGTGTACCTGTTGAGCGAGGCCGGAACGCCGCTGCCGGTAGGGGTGGTGGGGGAGCTGTACATGGCGGGTGCGGGCCTGGCGCGTGGTTACCTGGCGCGCCCTGGGCTTACCGCCGAACGCTTCATCCCCGACCCGTTCGGTGGGCAGGGTGGCCGCCTGTATCGCACCGGCGACCTGGCGCGCTATGACGCCGACGGGGTCATCGAATATGCCGGGCGTATCGACCATCAGGTGAAGATTCGCGGCTTCCGTATCGAACTCGGCGAGATCGAGGCGCGCCTGCAACAACAGGACGCAGTCCGCGAAGCCGTGGTACTGGCGCTGGATGCGCCGGGCGGCAAGCAACTGCTGGGCTACGTGGTGCCAGCCGATGCAGCGTCGGTTGCCAGCGAGGAAGCCCGGGCGGCGCTGCTTGACACCCTGCGCGCCAGGCTGAAGGCCAGCCTGCCGGACTACATGGTGCCCGCGCACCTGTTGCTGTTGGAACGCCTGCCACTGACACCGAACGGCAAACTGGACCGCAAGGCCCTGCCACAGCCTGACGGCAACCTGCGCCGGGCGGCCCATGTGGCGCCGGAAACGGAGCTTGAGCGGCGGATCGCAGCGGTATGGGCTGAAGTTCTTGGCCTGGAAAACGTATCTCTTACCGACAACTTCTTCGAGCTGGGGGGCCACTCCTTGCTGGCAACCCAGGCGGTAGCACGACTGCAGATCGAACTGGGTACGAACCTGCCACTCGCGTTGTTGTTCCAGACAGAGAACCTGCAGGCCTTTGCACAAGAGGTCGGCAGTCTCGGTACCCGAAACGACGGAGACCTGGATGAGCTCCAGGACTTCATGGCAGAGCTCGAGGCGGTTTGAGATGCACACGGACAACAGAAACGCAGACCTGGTTTATCGCTTTATCCGTCTGCCCCTGGCACAGCAGAAGCTGTTTCTCGAAAAACTGGCGTCCAAGGGCGTCACGCTCGCGCAACTGCCCATCCCGGTGGCCAGGCACGATGTCGAACGCCCTGTGCTGTCCTATGCCCAGCAACGCCAGTGGTTTATCTGGCAGCTGGAGCCCACCGGCTCGGCCTACAACATTCCGACCGCACTCAGGTTCAGGGGGCAGCTCGACCTGGCAGCCCTGCAGCGCAGCTTCGCGACGCTGATCCAGCGTCATGAAGCCTTGCGCACGACCATTGCCGAGGAAGATGGCCAGCTGATGCAGGTCATCCACCCGGACCAGCCTTTCCAGCTGGCCCGCCAGGCCTTGGGGGCCGTGGATGAGCAGGTTTTGCAGGCGCAGGTCGCGCTTGAGGTCCAGAAGCCGTTCGATCTGGTCCATGGGCCGCTGCTGCGGGTAAAACTGCTGGAACTGGCGCAGGGCGAGCACGTGCTGGTGCTCACCTTGCACCATATCGTCGCCGATGGCTGGTCGATGCCCTTGCTCATCGATGAGTTGGTACAGCTTTATGAGGGCTATAGCCAAGGTCGGGAGGTGGCGCTGGCCGAGCTGCCGATCCAGTACGCCGATTATGCGATCTGGCAGCGTGCCTGGATGGACGCTGGCGAGCGTGAGCGTCAGCTGGCGTACTGGATGGCGCAGCTGGGCGACGACCACCCGGTGCTGGAACTGACCACCGACAGGCCACGCCCGGCGCTGCAAAGCTACCGCGGTGAGCGGATCGACGTTGACCTGGGCGAAGCGTTGAGCCTGTCACTCAAACAGCTGGCGCAGCTCCAGGGGGCGACACCCTTCATGCTGCTGCTGGCGAGTTTCCAGGTACTGTTGCACCGCTACTCCGGGCAGGCCGATGTGCGCGTGGGCGTGCCCATCGCCAACCGTAACCGCGTAGAGACCGAGCGGCTGATCGGCTTTTTCGTCAATACCCAGGTGATGCGTGCCGAGTTCGACACGCAACTGACCTTCACCGAGCTGTTGGCGCAAGTGCGGCAACGAGCCTTGGGCGCACAGGTGCATCAGGACCTGCCATTCGAACAGCTGGTCGATGCCTTGCAGCCTGAACGCAGCCTGAGCCACAGCCCGTTGTTCCAGGTGATGTACAACCACCAGACCCGGGGCAAGGGCGAGCGCCGCAGCTTGCCCGGCCTGGAGGTGGAGGGCCTGCAATGGAACGTGCACGCGGCGCAGTTCGACCTCACGCTGGACAGCTTCGAACATGAGCAAGGCATCAGCGCCACGCTGACCTTTGCAACCGACCTGTTCGATGCCTCGACCATACAGCAGATGGCGCGACACTGGCTGAACCTGCTACACGGCATCGTCGCCAACCCAGGCCAGCGAGTGGCTGAGCTGCCATTGCTGGATGACGGGGAGCGGCAGCAGATCGTGCATGGCTGGAATGCCACGCAAGCCGATTACCCAGGCGAAGCCAGCATCCACCAGCTGGTCGAAGCCCAGGTACTCGCCACCCCGGATGCCCCGGCGCTGGCCTTTGGCGAGCAGACCCTGAGCTATGCCGAGCTCAACCGTCGTAGCAACCAGCTGGCGCACAAGCTGCGCGAGCAGGGCGTGGGCCCGGACGTGCTGGTGGGCATCGCCATGGAGCGCAGCCTGGAGATGGTCATCGGCCTGCTGGGCATCGTGAAGGCCGGTGGCGCCTATGTGCCCCTGGATCCTGAGTATCCCCAGGACCGCCTGAGCTACATGTTCGAGGACAGCGGCATCGCTTTGCTGCTGACCCAGTCGCACTTGCGCGAGACCCTGCCGATCCCGGCCGGCCTGCGCAGCCTGGACCTGGACACTGAGAACTTCGACGGCTACAGCGATGCCAACCCGAACATCGATGTGGCCCCGCTGAACCTCGCCTACGTGATCTACACCTCCGGCTCCACCGGTCGCCCGAAAGGCGCTGGCAACAGCCATCAGGCGCTGGTCAACCGCCTGTGGTGGATGCAGAAAGCCTACGGGCTGGACGCCGGCGACAGCGTGCTGCAGAAAACCCCGTTCAGCTTCGACGTGTCGGTGTGGGAGTTCTTCTGGCCGCTGATGACCGGCGCGCGCTTGGTCGTGGCCCAGCCGGGCGCGCACCGCGACCCGCAGCTGCTGGTCGAAGCCATCAACCACCACGGCATCAGTACGCTGCACTTCGTGCCGTCGATGCTGCAGGCGTTCATGACCCACGAAGCAGTCGAAAGCTGCATCAGCCTCAAGCGCGTGGTGTGCAGCGGTGAGGCGTTGCCGGCCGAACTGGCCCGCCAGACCCTGCAACGCCTGCCGGCGGCGGGCCTGTACAACCTGTACGGCCCGACCGAAGCGGCGATCGACGTGACCCACTGGACCTGCCAGCCGGACGAAAGCATCAGCGTGCCGATCGGCCAGCCGATCGACAACCTCAAGACCCACATCCTCGAAGGCAGCCTGCAACCGGCGGTGCGCGGCAGTGCTGGCGAGCTGTACCTCGGTGGTGTCGGCCTGGCCCGTGGTTACCACCAGCGCCCGGCGCTGACCGCCGAACGCTTCGTGCCGGACCCGTTCAGCGACACCGGCGGACGCCTGTACCGCACCGGCGACCTGGCGCGCTACCGCGCCGATGGTGTGATCGACTATGCCGGGCGCATCGACCACCAGGTGAAGATCCGTGGCCTGCGTATCGAACTGGGTGAGATCGAGGCGCGTCTATTGGAACTGCCGAGTGTGCAGGAAGCCGTGGTGCTGGCCCAGGACGGGCCAAGCGGCAAGCAGCTGGTGGGCTATGTGGTGCCTGCCGACAGCACGCAAGACGAAGGCGCATTGCGCGACAGCCTGCGCGAGGCGCTGAAGGCCGGTTTGCCGGACTACATGGTGCCGGCGCACCTGCTGCTGCTCGGCAAGCTGCCGGTGACGCCGAACGGCAAGCTGGACCGCAAGGCCCTGCCGCAGCCGGATGCCAGCCAGTCGCAGGGCGAGTACATCGCGCCGCAGAGTGATCTGGAACAGCAGATCGCGGCGATCTGGGCGGATGTGCTGAAGCTGGAGAAGGTCGGCCTGACCGACAACTTCTTCGAGCTGGGCGGCGATTCGATCATTTCGCTGCAGGTGGTCAGCCGTGCGCGCCAGGTGGATATCCAGTTCACCCCCAAGGAGTTGCTGCAGCATCAGACCGTGCAGGGGCTGGCCTCGGTTGCCCGGCGCAGCGAAGCACAAGCACTGGAGCAGGGCGTGGTCACCGGGCCTCTGCCACTTGTTCCGGTGCAGCACTGGTTCTTCGAGCAAGCGCTTGTAGTACGTGACCACTGGAACCAGTCGGTGTTGCTCGAGCCTGGTGAGGCACTGGATGCGCACCTGTTGAGCATGGCGCTGGGCAACCTGCATGCCCATCACGACCTGCTGCGGCTCAATGTCTGGCAGAGTGCCGAGCGCTGGCAGGCCGCGATCGGCGCGCCGGTATCGACCGAGCTGCTGTGGGTACGCGAATGCGTTGATGCAGAGGCGCTGCAACGCTTGGCTGATCAGGCCCAGCGCAGCCTCAACCTGGCTCAGGGGCCACTGTTGCGCGCCGTGCTGGCAACGCTGGCAGACGGCAGCCAGCGGCTGCTGCTGGTCATTCATCATCTGGTGGTCGATGGCGTGTCATGGCGGATCCTGCTGGAAGACCTGCAACAGGCCTACCAGGCGCTTGTCCTCGGCCAGCCGCTGAAGTTGCCGGCCAAGACCAGCGCGTTCAAGGTCTGGGCCGAACAGCTGCAGGCCTATGCCAGCAGCCAGGCACTGCAACATGAACTGCACTACTGGCGTGATCAACTGCAAGGCGCCAGCGATGCTTTGCCTTGCGATCATCCCCAGGGCGAAAACCGGCAGAAGCATGCAACGTCGGTCAGCACTCGCCTGGACCCGCTCTGGACCCGCAAGCTGTTGCAGCAGGCACCGGCAGCCTATCGCACGCAGATCAACGACCTGTTGTTGACGGCATTGGCCCGTGTGGTCAGCCGTTGGACCGAGCAGCCGCAGGTACTGGTGCGCCTGGAAGGTCATGGCCGCGAAGACCTGTTCGACGGTATCGACCTGAGCCGCACGGTGGGTTGGTTCACCAGCATGTACCCGGTCAACCTCAGCCCTCAGCCCGAGCTGGCCAGCTCGATCAAGACCATCAAGGAGCAACTGCGCGCGGTGCCCCACAAGGGCCTGGGCTATGGTGTGCTGCGTTACCTGGGGGCTGGTGAAGCTCGGCAGACGTTGGCGGCGCTGGCCCAGGGGGCGATCATCTTCAACTACCTGGGGCAGTTCGATGGCAGCTTCGACCAGCAGGCGAGCCTGTTCAAACCGGCTAGCGAGAATGCCGGGCTGAACCAGGATGAGGACGCGCCATTGAGCAGCCTGCTGGCGCTCAATGGCCAGGTGTACGGCGGCGAGCTGACACTGGGCTGGACGTTCAGCCGTGAAGTCTTCGATACCTCGACCATCCAGCAACTGGCCGATGCCTATGCAGAAGAACTCAAGGCCTTGATCAACCATTGCTGCCAGGATGACACCCAAGGCCTCACGCCATCGGACTTCCCCTTGGCCCGTCTGAACCAGGCGCAACTGGACGACCTGCCGGTACCTGCTGTTCAGATTGCCGATATCTACCCGCTGTCGCCGATGCAACAGGGCATGCTGTTCCATACCCTGCAGGAGAGCGACGCCGCGCTGTACATCAACCAGACTGCGGTCGATGTGCACGGCCTGGACATCGACCGCTTCGTCGCGGCCTGGAACCAGGTGATCGCCAGCCACGACATCCTGCGCACGGTCTTCTTGTCATCGGCCCGGTGGGCGGAGCCCTTGCAGGTGGTGCAGCGTCAGGCCAGCCTGCCGCTGCGCGTGCTCGACTGGCGTGGGCGTGAGGTGACCAGCGACGCCTTGCAGGCGCTGGCAGCCGAGGAGGCTGCCGAAGGCTTCGACCTGGCGTGTGCCCCCCTGATGCGGCTGACGCTGGTTCGAGTGGATGAGCAACGCCTGCACCTGATCTGGTCGCGCCACCACATCCTCATGGATGGCTGGAGCAATTCACGGTTGCTGGGCGAGGTGTTGCAGGTTTATCACGGCCTGCCTGCCAGCCATTCGGGGGGGCGCTTCGGTGACTACATCCGTTGGCTCGCCGAGCAGCCGATGGGCAAGCTGGAGCAGTTCTGGAGCGAGAAGCTGCGTGCCCTGGAGGGGCCGACGCTGTTGGCCGACAGTGTTGCGCCGCAGGCGGACGGCAAGCTTGTCGGGCACCATGCGCTGTATCTGCATTGGGATGCGCAGCGCACGCAACACCTGCGTGACCAGGCCCGGCGCCTGAGGGTCACGCCCAATACCCTGGTCCAGGCCACTTGGCTGTTGCTGCTGCAACGCTACACCGGCCAGGCCAGCGTGTGCTTCGGCGCCACAGTGGCCGGGCGCCCCAGCAGCCTGGCCGGTGCAGGCGAGATGCTGGGGCTGTTCATCAACACGCTACCGGTGGTGCAGGCGCCGCAACCCCAGCACATTGTCAGCGACTGGCTGCACCAGCTGCAGCACTACAACCTGGAGTTGCGCGACCACGAGCATGCAGCGCTGGCCGATGTGCAACGCTGGGCCGGGCGGCCAGGGCAAGCGCTGTTTGACAGCATTGTGGTGTTCGAGAACTACCCGGTTGACGACCGCCTGCGCGAGGGCGGCGGCGGAACGTTGCGCTTTGGCGAAGTCCGTAACCGCGACGTCACCAACTATGCCATGGACCTGGCCGTGCAATTGGGCGAAACCTTTTCGGTAGAGTTCCTGTACTTGCGCAACCGCTTTACCGAAGCCGCTGTCGAGTGCCTGCGCGGTAGTTTCGAAAGCCTGCTGAGCGCCATGCTGGACAATCCCCAGGCCACGCTGGGCAGCCTGGGCATGCTGACGCCGGCGCAGGCAAGGCACGCCGACTTGCGCAACCAGCTTGCGGCACCTGGGCGCGAGCAGCCGCTGCTCGCCGAGCGTATCGCCGGGCATGCCCGTGAGCGTGGCGAGGCCATGGCGGTAGTCTGCGGCGGCCAACAGTTGACCTATGCTCAGCTGGACGCGCGCGCCAACCGCCTTGCCCACCACCTGATCGCGCAGGGCGTGCGCCCGGAAAGCTGCGTGGGCATTGCCCTGGAGCGGTCGGTGGAGGTGATCGTGGCCTTCCTGGCGGTGATGAAGACCGGCGCAGCTTATGTGCCATTGGATATCGACTACCCACAAGAGCGCCTGCAGTGGATCGTCGAGGACTCGGCAATGCACCTGCTGGTCACCAGCAGTGGCCTGCGCCAGCGCTTTACCCAGGTAGCGCGGTGCGTCGAGCTGGACCAGCAAGCGCTGGACCATCTGCCTGCTACTGCACCTGAACAGCGCGCGTGCGCGGATAACCTGGCTTATCTGATCTACACGTCTGGCTCCACCGGCAAGCCCAAAGGTGTGGCGGTGAGCCACGGCCAGATTCGCATGCACTGCCAGGCCATCGCCGGGCTGTACGAGATGGACCTGCAGACCCGCGAGCTGCTGTTCATGTCGTTCGCCTTCGACGGGGCGCAGGAACGCTGGCTGTCGACGTTGTCCTCGGGTGGTTGCCTGGTGGTGCGTGACAACCGGCTGTGGACGGCAGAAGAAACCTGGCAGACCTTGCATGCCCAGCGTATCGACATCGCCTGCTTCCCGCCGGCCTACCTGCAACAGTTGGCCGAATTCGCCGACAGCCAGCAGCAGCCTGCGCCAGCGATGCGGGTGTACTGCTTTGGCGGCGATGCGGTACCGGACGCCCTGTTCGAGCACGTCAAGCGCACGCTGCGTCCGCGCTGGTTGACCAACGGCTATGGGCCGACGGAAACCGTGGTTACGCCTCTGCTGTGGAAAGTGCCGGTGCAACGAACCTGTGAGGCTGTGTACGCGCCGATCGGCGACCGCGTGGGCGAGCGCACGCTGCACGTGCTGGACCAGCACCTCAACCCGCTGCCCGATGGTGTGGCCGGTGAGCTTTACATCGGCGGAGAGGGCGTGGCGCGTGGCTATCACCAGCGGGCTGCTCTCACGGCCGAGCGCTTCGTGGCCGACCCGTTTGCCACGGGGGGCCGCCTGTACCGCACCGGTGACCGGGTGCGTCGCCGCGCCGATGGTGTCATCGACTTCCTCGGGCGCCTGGACAACCAGCTGAAGATTCGCGGATTCCGCATCGAGCCGGGAGAAATCGAGGCACGCCTGCGCAACCTGGCTGGCGTGCGCGATGCCGTGGTGGTGGCGCGTGACATCAGCACGGGCAAGCAACTGATCGGCTACGTGGTGACGGACAATGCCGATACCCGCGCCGAGCAATTACGTGATGCCCTGCGCGCCGACCTGCCGGATCACATGGTGCCGGCACAGCTTGTACTGATGCCGGCGCTGCCGCTCACCTCCAATGGCAAGATCGACCGCAATGGCCTGCCTGCACCCGAGTTTGCCGCAGGCCGGGCATGGGTTGCCCCGCGTAATGCAATCGAGCAGGCGCTCGCAGCGATCTGGCAGGAAGTGCTGCAAGTCGAGCAGGTCGGTGTCGATGACAACTTCTTCGAACTGGGTGGTGACTCGCTGCGCGTGCTGAAGATGCTGTCCAAGGTCCGTGCCCGCGAGGATTTGCCTATCGAACTGAAACTGCGTGATGTGATTGCCCGGCCGACCATCGCCGAGTTGTCGGGTTATGCCCCCGACGATGCCAGCCTGGACCCGCTGTTGTTGCTGAACAGCCGAGTGAACGCGAGTACGCCGCTGTTCTGCCTGCATGCCGGGTTTGGCACGGTGTTCGATTACGAGCCATTGGCGCGCCGGCTGGAAGGCCGTTGCACGGTTTATGGCCTGCAATGCCGGATGCTGCTGGATCACGCCTGGGTGGATGATTCGCTGGAAACGATGGCTATCGATTACGCACAGTACATTCGGCAGAAGCAACCTGAAGGCCCTTATCAGCTGGCAGGTTGGTCGCTGGGCGGCACCCTGGCGGTGTTGGTGGCCAAGGAGTTGGAAAGCCAGGGGCAGCGGGTTGCGGTGCTGGCCTTGATCGACAGCTTCGTGCCCTCGGCCAGGCAAGCCGTGCAGGAAAGTGACTGGAGCGCCGACCTGCGTGGCTTCCTGGCGGTGATTCTCGGGGTTTCGGCCGATGCACTGGTGCTGCCGGTCGTGCCGGCAGGCAGTACTCAGGATGCCCTGGAGCGCGTGATCGAAACGGCACGGACCGCACAGGCTGCACAGTCGGCCTATGCCGAAATCGGCAACGCTGATCTGGCGCAGACCTTTGTCGTGGCCATGAAACTCAAGGCGCTTTCGCGTCAGTTGCGCCAGCTACCGTCTACCGAGGCAGCGGCAAGTTGCTGGTGGGCGGGGGAGGGCGCGCACGCGGGTGGCATCTCGGGTAGCTGCCAGGACATTGCTGTTGATGCCGGGCACTATGACATCCTTGAGCAGGTGGATGTCCTTGAGGGGATGATTGCCAGGCTGTTGCTGGCAGATACGATCAGCCAGTAAACCTGCTCACTCTGTGTAGGAGCGGCCTTGTGTCGCGAAAGGGCCGCAACGCGGCCCCGGGGGCTCAGCAGTGATGCAGGAATTGCCGGGGCTGCCTTGCAGCCCTTTCGCGACACAAGGCCGCTCCTACAACGGACCGCGTACCGACGCGAAGACCATGCAGGCATGAAAAAGGCGACCTCCAGGGTCGCCTTTTTTCGTTCTGCTGATCAGAAATCGTAGCGCAGGTTCAGCGTCGCGTTTCTCGGCGCGCCATAGTGGCCATAGTTGCCGGCCAGGCCTGCGTAGTACTTCTTGTCGAACAGGTTGTCCACGTTCAGCGTGGCGGCCAGGTGCTCGCTGATCTTGTAGCGGGCCATCAGGCTGGCCACGGCGTAGTCTTCCTGGGTGATGCGAGTCTTGTAGCTGGTGACCAAGGATTGCTTGGAGTTCCAGTTCACGCCCCCACCTACGGTCAGGCGGTCCCATTCGCCGGGCATGCGGTAAGTGGTCCACAGGCGGAAGGTGTCCAGTGGTAGCTGAGGTGTCTGGCGAGTGCCGCTGGAGTCCTCTGTGCGCGAATGGCTATAACCGGTGTGAACTTCCAGCCCAGGCGCTACTTCGCCGGACAGTTCAAGGTCGATACCTTTGGTCTCGGCACCGTCCACAGCCTTGGAAACCGTCCAGGTTACTTCTTGGGGTGCCTCGAAATCGGTGTCGGTCACGGCGAAGTTGTCGCGCTTGATCAGGTAGATCGCCGCGTTGGCGTTCAGGCGGCCATCGTAGAATTCACCTTTCCAGCCCATTTCATAGTTCTTGCCGATCACAGGGTCCAGCACCTTGCCGGTACGGTCGCGGCTGGTCTGGGGCTTGAAGATATCGGTGTAGCTGGCGTACACCGATTGCTCATCGGTCAGGTCATAGATCAGGCCGGCGTACGGTGTTACCTCTCCGTGCTCCTTAAGTTGCGTGGGGTTGCCAGTGCCAGTGGTCAATACCACCTGGTTCGAGTCCGAACGGTAGTTGGTTGTACGGGCACCGAGAATCATGTGCAGGTCGTCGGTGAAGTTGAGCCGGGTGGCAATGAAGTAACCGGTCTGGCGGATGGTCAGGTCGTAGTCCAGCAGTGGCGAATAGTTGCCAGGTTGCGGTATGCGGTTGCCCCAGGTGTAGAAGTTGAATGTGGCTTCCCCAGCTCTGCCGGTGAAGTGGTTGTTCTCGTAATCCATGTAGTCGAAGCCGGTAACCAGTTCGTGGGTCTGGCCAAACAGCTCGAAAGGCCCCTGCAGCGTGATGTTCATGCCCCGCTGAACCTGGTGGGCATCGACTTGCAGCAGGTCGGACTTGGCGTTGCCGGTGGCTTGATCGAGGGTAGATACGCCCGCACCGGTGCGGTAGAACGCCGACAGCGAGTCGCGATCGACATCCATGTAGTTGCCGGCCATCTTCAACTGCCAACCATTGCCAAGCTCCTGGTCCAGGCCGAAGGAGTAGTTCTTGGTGGTGTAGTCTTCATACATCCAGCGCGGCCCGGAACTGGTCGAGCGGGAGAAGTTGGTGGGCTGGCCATTGCTGAAGAACAGCGGCACACCTGGCGCGCCATTGGCGTCGTAGGTCTGGTAGTCCATGCCGAAGCGCACGGTGGTGGTATCGGTCAGGTCTGCTTCGAGCACGCCGTAGACCAGGTCACGGTCCTGGCTGTACCAGTCCATGTAGCTCTGGTTGCTCTGCTTGGCGGCCACCAGGCGGCCGCGCAGCTTGCCGCTTTCGATCAGTGGGCCGGACACGTCGGCCTCGGTGCGATAGTAGTCCCACGAGCCCACACCGGCCTGCACATACGACTGGAATTCACGCGTGGGGCGCTTGCGTACCATGTTGACCACACCGTTGGGTTCGCCCGCACCGGTCATCAGGCCAGTGGCGCCGCGGACGATCTCGATGCGGTCGAACATGGCCATGTCCATCAGGGTGTTGGGCATGTTGCGCGTCAGGTAGTCCTGCGCGGTGTTCACGCCATCGAGCTGGTAGGTGCTGATTTCCGAGCCGCGCGAATAGATATGAAAGCGCTCGCCACCGTCCTGGGACATGGTGATGCCCGGGTTCTGCTTCAGCACGTCGGTAATGGTCGCCAGGTGCTGGTCGTCCATTTGCTGGCGGGTGATGACGCTGATGCTTTGCGGTGTTTCGCGTATCGACAGGTTCATGCGGGTGGCCGTGCTGGTCACGCCGGTGGTGTAGGAACCCGTGCCTTCGGTAGTGGCCCCCAGGCCCACGCTATTGACGTTGGTCGCCGAAAGCTCGACCTGGCCGTCCTTTGCGGCTGAACCCGCTGTTACCGTCACGGTGTTGCCGTCGATCTGATAACGCAGCCCGCTGCCGCCCAGCAGGATGCGCAGGGACGAAGCGAGGTCGTGGCGCCCTTTGAGTGCGGAGGAGCGCAGGCCACCGATATCTTCCGGGCTGTACAGCAATTGGGTATCGGTCTGCCTGGCCAGTGCCTGCAACGCCGAATTCATCGACTGCGCAGGAATATCCAGGGTCCACTCCTGTGCCTGCACCTGGGCAACCATCGCAGCGGATATCGCCAGGCCCAGGCCGATGCGTGTGAACGCGCGCTGGGGACGAAGGGAATGACGGATCAGTAATGCTTTGGCAAGCGGGTTGAGCGGGCCGGGGAGGGACTTGGACATCTATTGCGGTCTCGTTGGCAGAGGGTTTTTTTCTATGTCAGCTATAGGACGCAGCACCTGTGAAAAACCGGAACGATTCTTATTGGCGATTTTTTTGGCCGGTGCTGCGTTAACCGCGTCACAACTTCACAGTTCGCGTGCTACGCGAAAGCCGAGGAAATCCCCGCGGGTGGTCTTGAGGCGGTCGTTGCGGTTGGCCGAGCGGGAGAAGATCGGCGGCTCGCCCCAGTCGTTGCCGCGCATGTGCGCGCGGATGCACTTGGGGTCCTGGATCCAGGCGCTGCCGTCGGTGGGGGCGCCTTCGTAGCTGTCGTGGTAGCAGTCCGCGACCCATTCGTAGACGTTGCCGTGCATGTCGTACATGCCGAAGGCATTGGGCGGGTAGCTGCCCACCGGGGCGGTGAAGGTATGCCCGTCCTTGGGGCCATAGGTGTTGGCGTGCTTGCTGATCTCGTACTTGCCCGGTTCGTCGAAGGGGAAGGGGAACGGGCCGCTGGAGCCGCCACGGGCGGCATATTCGCGTTCGGCTTCGCTGACCATGCGGTATGGCTTGCCGGTGGTTTTCGCCAGCCATCGGGTATAGGCCTGCACTTCGTCGTAGTCGACGCACACCGCCGGCTGGCGGGGGCCTTGCTTGTAGCTGGGCTTGCTGGCTTCGCACCAGCGGCCGGGGCGGTCGTCGCCGCTCTTGATGACGGTGCCGGTGGCCTTGATATAGGCGTCCAGCTCGCCGGCGGTTACCTGATAGCGGCTCATGGCGAAGGGCTTGGCGAAGGTCACGGTGTGCAGCGGGCCCTCGTCGGGCTGGCGGCCGACTTCGTCGTCGGGGGCCCCCATGACGTAGCTGCCGGCGGGCAGCACGACCATCTCGGGGCAGTCCTTGCAGTCTTTGAACACGTCGCCGGGCTTGGCGGCGTGGGCGTAGGCGCTGACCAGCAGCAGGCAGGTGATCTGGGCTGGCCGGTAGAGCCAGGCGGATACGTTCATCGGTGGTCCTCGAAACGGGTGAATGCGGGCTGCGTTTCGCATTCAGACGAATCGGGGTGGTGAGAAATTAACCAATAGAGACGCGGCCCCTATGGTCGCGGCTGGCTTGCTCAAAACTTGAAGGTTGCGTAAACCCCTGTGGGAGCGGGCATGCCCGCGAAGCAGGCGACGCGGTGTATGGCACCGGCTTCGCCGGTGTTCGCGGGCGCGCCCGCTCCCACAGGGATCGCGGAAGCTTCGAGATTGAGCAGGACAGTTGCCCCACTGTGATATGCGCAAAGTTGAGTTTGGGGAGGTTGCCAGCTGCCTGGCACCGGGCTATAGTCCAGCCCACTGCATTCTCCCCGAAGACCTGTTCATGCCAGCCAGCCCATCCACCACAAGCTTTGCCATCGCGCCAGTCGCGGGCATGGTCGTGCGTGGCTGCCAGCAGCCGGCGATGATCAGTCACTATCCACCACCACCTGTCAGTGGCGTCGTAGGCGGCGTAGCTCCGCCTCCTTGCGTGGTCGTGCTGGGCTGATCGGCTTCTGGCCGCATCCCTTCGCACACGCAACCTACTGAACACGGTCGGCGACTTCCCACGCTGAAGCGCACGCCGTCCGTCTGGCTTATTCGCCTTGAATCAGGTGGCAATACATGTCTGTCTTTAGCAAAGCATCCGTGGCCTCGGCGGCCACTACCAGCCTGTTCGTCCTGCTGTGGAGCAGCGGGGCAATCGTCTCCAAACTCGGCCTGGCGCATGCCAGCCCGTTTGCCTTCCTGCTGTTGCGCTCGGCGCTGGCCCTGGCCGGCCTGCTGCTGATCGGCCCGTTGCTGGGGCTGCGCTGGCCGCGCAGTCGCGGGGCCATCCTGCGGGCCCTGGGCACCGGCTGTGTGCTGCTCGGCGCCTACCAGATCTTCTACCTGCTGGCGCTCGATACCCATGTCACCCCCGGCATCATGGCCACGGTGATGGGGGTACAACCGATCCTGACCGTGGTGCTGATGGAGCGCCAGCGCTCCTGGAGCCGCTTGTTCGGCCTGGGGTTGGGGCTTGGCGGGTTGATCATGGTGGTCTACCAGGGCATCAACCTGGGCGGGGTGTCGCTGGCGGGAATGCTGTTCGCCTTGCTGGCGCTGGCCAGCATGACCTTTGGCTCGATCCTGCAGAAGCGCATCACCGACAACCCCATGGGCACGCTGCCGCTGCAGTACCTGGCCGGCTTTGCCATGTGCGCGTTGTTCGCGCCGCTGCAGCCGCTGCATGTGGAATGGACTGGCGGTTTCGTCGGCGCGCTGCTGTGGATGGGGCTGGTGGTCTCGCTGCTGGCGACCCTGCTGCTGTACCGGCTGATCGCCAAGGGTAACCTGGTCAATGTCACCAGCCTGTTCTACCTGGTGCCGGCAGTGACCGCGGTGATGGACCTGCTGATCTTCGGCAACCGCCTGGCGCCGCTCAGCCTGCTGGGCATGGGGCTGATCGTGGTGGGCTTGCTGTTCGTGTTCCGCAAGCCCGCCGCGCGCCTGGCCGAGGCGTAGGCCCTAGCGGAACTCTTCGGGGATGGCGTGGCGCAATACGCCTTCCTCGAAGTCCAGCAGGCCGGCTTCGCGCTGGGTGAGCAGGTAGTAGAGCAAGGTGTCGAGCGAGCGCTGCGGCGGGACCTCGACCGCCAGCATCTTCACCGCCTGCTCGGTTTCGCAGTTGCAGCCGAAGTCGTGCAAGGCCGCGCGTACCTGGTCCAGGGTTTCCGGGGGCTTGACGATAACCCGGAACACCGAGCTGCCGCTGCTGTGGCGCAGTTCGGCGAACCAGGTTTCGCCGGCTTCCTCACGGGTGTCGATCACGTCGCCCGGGGCGATGCCGTAGACATGGAAGGGAATGTTGTCGACGGCATAGCCGCCTTCCACGGCCTTGGCCCACAGGCCCTCGACCGAGGCGGGCGGGTAGCCGTTTTCGTCCTGCTCCAGGCGGAACAGGACCTTCTTGTACGCGTCGTTCATCCTGTACCCCGTTTCAGCTGCGTGCCGGGCGCAGCACCAGCCACAATGCCAGGCCAATCAGCAGGCCGCCGTACAGGTGCGCCATCGACAACGGTTCGTCCAGCAGCCACGCCCCCCACAATACGCCGAATACCGGGATCAGGAAGGTCACGGTGCTGGCCTTGACCGGGCCGATCTCCTCCAGCAGGCGGAAGTACAGGATGTAGGCGAACGCTGTGCACAGCAGGCCCAGGCCCAGCAGCGACAGCCACACCTGCCAGCCGCCCCAGCTGGCAGGTGGCTGGCTCAGCGCGCTCCAGGCGAACAGTGGGCTCAGCATCAGGGTGGCGCCGAGCATGCTGCCCAGTGCCGACAGGCGGCTGTCCAGGCCGCTGACCCAGCGGCGGGCGAGGAAGCCGGCAAAGCCGTAGCAGGTGGTGGCCGCCAGGCAGGCGAGGGCGCCTTGCAGCAGGGCCAGGTCCAGGGCCACCGGGCCGGCGCCGCTGAGGATGCCGACGCCGAACAGGCCCAGGAAGATGCCGCAGAGCTTGGCCAGGGTCATCGGTTCGCGGAAGAACAGCACGCCGATCAGCACACCCATCAGCGGCGTGGTGGCGTTGAAGATTGCCGAGTAGCCGGCGGGCAGCACCTGGGCGGCCACGGAGTAGAACGTGGCGGGGATACCGGAGTTGATCATGCCCAGCACCAGGCAGGCGCCGAGCTTGCCCTGGAAGTCCCAGCGCACGCGGGCGGCGGCGAGCAGTGCAACCAGGCCCAGGCAGGCGATGGAGACACGGAAGAACGCCGTCGGCACCGTGCCCAGCTCGGGGGCGATGATGCGCATGAACAGGAAGCTCGCCCCCCAGACGGCGGCAAGGGTCAGCAGGCGGGCTAGGGCGATGGGGCTCACAACGGTCTCCGGAGGCAGGGCAGGGGCGCGAGTGTACGCCAGGGGGGCTGGGGATTCTTGTGCTTTCTTGCGGTGTAAACCTGTGCCGGCCTCTTCGCGGGCACGCCCGCTCCCACAAGTTCTCTGCAATGCTCGGCCCTGTGGTAATCCTGTGGGAGCGGGCGAGCCCGCGAAGAGGCCGGCACAGGCTCCGCAAAAACCAAGAGGCGACTAAGCTCTGTAACTCAACACCGCACCGAGGTCCTCGCATGCCCCAGCCCTGGCCCGCTGTCGAAATCGCCCGGATGATCCTCGCCGGCTTCGACAACTACCGCGACCACTTCCAGCGCATCACCCTCGGTGCCCGCAAGCGCTTCGAGCAGGCGCGCTGGCAGGATATCCAGCGTGCCTCCGCCGCCCGCATCAATCTCTATGAAGAGAAGGTCGCCGAGGTCAATGGCTGGCTGCGCCAGGGCTTTGCCGAGGACGTGCTGCTGGATGTGGAACAATGGCCGTTGGTGAAGAACGCCTATATCCACCTGATCGACCCAAGGCTGGACGACGAGCTGTCCGAGACCTGGTACAACTCGCTGTTCTGCAGCCTGTTCAGCCATGACCTGATCAGCGACGGCTGCATGTTCATCCACACCACCCGACCGTCCATGCGCAGCCGTGAGCGCGCCGCGCAAACCCGTACCTATCGGCCTGACGCTGGGCTCAAGAGCCTGCTGCGGGCGGTGTTCAGCGATTACCCGTTCGAAGTGCCGTACGGCGACCTGGAAGGCGACCTGGCGCGCCTGGAGGATCAGCTGCGCGAGTGCCTGCCGGACTGGGTATGCAAGGATCCGAAACTGGCGTTGGAGCTGTTTGTGCCGGTGCTGTACCGCAACAAGGGCGCCTACCTGGTCGGCCGGCTGTTCAACAGCGACGAGCAGTGGCCGCTGGTAATCCCGCTGCTGCACCGCGAAGGGCACGGTATCGAGGCCGATGCGCTGATCACCGACGAGGCCGAGGTGTCGATCATCTTTTCCTTCACCCGCTCGTACTTCATGGTCGATGTGCCGGTGCCGGCGGAGTTCGTCAACTTCCTCAAGCGCATCTTGCCTGGCAAGCACGTGGCCGAGCTGTACACCTCCATCGGTTTCTACAAGCACGGCAAGTCGGAGTTCTATCGGGCGCTGATCAACCACCTGGCCAGTAGCGACGACCGCTTCGTCATGGCGCCCGGGGTACGCGGCATGGTCATGAGCGTGTTCACCCTGCCGGGCTTCAACACCGTGTTCAAGATCATCAAGGACCGCTTTTCACCGTCGAAGACGGTCGACCGGGCCACGGTGATCGACAAGTACCGGCTGGTGAAAAGCGTCGACCGCGTCGGGCGCATGGCCGATACCCAGGAGTTCGCCGATTTTCGCTTCCCGCGTAGCAAGTTCGAGCCGGAATGCCTGGCCGAACTGCTGGAGGTGGCGCCTTCGACCGTGGCGCTGGAGGGTGACACGGTGCTGATCCGCCATTGCTGGACCGAGCGGCGCATGACGCCGCTGAACCTGTACCTGGAGCACGCCAGCGAGGGCCAGGTGCTGGAGGCCCTGGAGGATTACGGCCTGGCCATCAAGCAGCTGGCGGCGGCGAATATCTTCCCTGGCGACATGCTGCTGAAGAACTTTGGCGTTACCCGCCATGGCCGGGTGGTGTTCTATGACTATGACGAGATCAGCTTCCTGACCGAGGTGAACTTCCGCCATATCCCGCCGCCGCGTTACCCGGAAGACGAAATGTCGGGCGAGCCGTGGTACTCGATCGGGCCGCATGACGTGTTCCCCGAGGAGTTTCCGCCGTTCCTGTTTGCCGATATCGGCCAGCGGCGCTTGTTCAGCCGGCTGCATGGGGAGTTGTACGACGCGGATTACTGGAAGGGGCTGCAGGCGGCGATTCGTGACGGGAAGGTGATCGATGTGTTTCCGTATCGGCGCAAGGGGCGGTGACTGTCTTTGGCAGGCCTGGCCTCTTCGCGGGCTCGCCCGCTCCCACAGGTACATCACAGGTCTCGAGGGCAGTGGGTTCCTGTGGGAGCGGGCAAGCCCGCGAAGAGGCCGGGCCTGCTTTCCCCAGTTACCCCTTCAAACACTTCAATTCACTGAAATCGGTACGAACCTTGCTCAACCGCTCCTGCAGGAACCGCCGCTGCTGCGGGGTACTCTGGTGCACCAGGTCCACCAGCAAGCTGCGCGCCTGCTGCTCGGTATTCTGATACGCCGCCCGGTACTCCGGCGTCCATAAACTCTCCTTGCGCTGCAACAACGTCGCCAGGCGCGGCTCGAAGCTGGCGTCGTTGCGCTGGTTCATCGCCAGCAGCAATTGCTGCTGCCAGTGCGCGCGGTTGGCGATCCATTCGCGGTTCTGGTCGCCCAGCGCCTGGGACCAGGCCTGCACGCGCTGCTTCTGTACCGCGGTCAGCTCGCCAAACCACGGCGTCAGGCGTTTCTCCATGCGTTCGGTACGGCGGGCGATCTGCTTGTCCAGCGGCGTATCCACATACTTCTTCTGCCGTTCGCTGATGTCCTCGCGGAACGCCTCGCGCATCTCCGCCACCTGGCTATCGCTCATGCCGCGCAGCAACTCGGTGGCCGAAGGGGTGATTTCCTCGGCTACCCGGCCAATCGCCTCGCGGGCTTCGCGGGTACGCTGCTGCAGGGCCTGGTCGGTCACCTGGTCGTCGGCGACCATGCCGCGTACCCGGTCCAGCCAGTCGAGGTAACCAGGCAGCTGGGTCTTGCAATGCCAGGCCAGGTGCTCCCGCAGGCGGTCGTCAAGCATGGCCTTCTGCTCGCTGTTCATGGCCAGGTAGTCGCCCAGCGACCACGGCACCAGGCGGTCGAGGTTGCGGTAGGCCAGGTCGATACGGCTGCAGGCGGCCAGGGCCAGGGCGCAGCCGATGGCGACGAGCAGGGCTTTGGACAGGCGTAGCGGCATGGGCTGTTCCTTGCGGTGCTGGCCAGACGGTAGACGCAAGAGGGACGCTGACGGTTCCACTGCATCAGCGGTCGGGCGGCGCGCTGGCTTCAGGTGTAGAATAGCCGCCTTGTCTTGAGGAACATCGGAAATGGCTCTGCTTGGGCGTTACAACAGTTTGCAAATCGTGAAACACGTGGACTTCGGCCTGTACCTGGACGGCGGCGCCGACGGCGAGATCCTGCTGCCCGGGCGCTACATCCCGAAAAACGCCGAAACCGAAGTGGATGACTGGCTGAACGTGTTCATCTACCTGGACAGCGAAGACCAGCTGATCGCCACCACCGAGAAGCCCAAGGTGCAGGTTGGCGAGTTCGCCAGCCTCAAGGTCAAGGACATCAACGGTGCCGGCATCTTCCTCGACTGGGGCCTGTCCAAGGACCTGCTGATGCCGTACTCGGAAGAGGCGCGGCCGCTGAAGATCGGCGACTACTGCGTGGTGCACGTGTACCTCGACAAGCGCACCCGCCGCATCACCGCCACCTCACGCCTGGACCGTTACCTGGACCGCACCCCGGCGGACTACCAGGTAGGCCAGCCGGTCGAGCTGCTGGTGGCCGGCGAGACGCCGATGGGCTTCAAGGCGATCATCAACAACCGCCACTGGGGCCTGATCCACAAGAACGAGGTGTTCAAGTTCCTGCGCTCGGGCATGCACGAGAAGGGCTTCATCAAGGAAGTGCGCGCGGACGGCAAGATCGCCTTGAGCCTGCAACCGGTGGGTGCTGCCCTGGCCGACAGCCTGCAGGAGCAGATCATGGCGCGCCTGGAGGCCGAAGGCGGGGTGCTGGGGGTGTGCGACAAGAGCGACCCGGCGCTGATCAGCAAGCTGTTCAACGTCAGCAAGGGCAACTTCAAGAAGGCCATTGGCGGTTTGTTCAAGCAGGGCCGCATCGTCATCCATGACGATCGCATCGAGAAGGCCTGATCAGGCCTGCACGAAGGTACGGAAGTCCAGCTGCTCGCCACCCGGGCGGGTGTCGCGCAGCAGCGAGTCGCGGTCGGCGCTGAGGGCCAGGCTGATGGTCGAGCGGCGCTTGCCGGGGTTGCGCACTTCCATCTGTTCCTGGTGAGCGCGCAGGAAGTTGGTCGGCACCTTCAGGTGCTGCAGCTCGTCGCTTTCCGGGGTGTGCAGCAGCAGGTTGACCCAGTCGGGCTGGCCCTTGCGCAGCAGCGCCACCGGCACCTCGAACCACCACAGGTTGCGCTTGCGGTCGAGGATGGCGAACAGGGTGTTGCTGCTGGTCAGCACCGGGCGGGCCAGTGCTTCGTTACGCCGGGCGATGGCGGCGGGTTTGTCGAGTTTCATGCAGGTTCCTGCGGGTTGACGCTATGAAGGCCTGCATTGTGAGGGGTGGCGGGTAGCGGGGCAAGGTTTTGCCAACCGCCTTGCCGTTCGGCTCGAGGGCGAAAAAACTGTTGGAACGCTTGGCGAAGGCGTCGGGTCCACCGACTGTCGGCACGGTCCACGTGCCCCCAATTGCAGGAGTTTTGCCATGAGCGGTACCAAAGACAAAGCGAAAGGCCTGGCCAACGAAGCGATCGGCAACGTCAAGCAGGGTGTCGGCAAAGTGACCGACAACGAGCGGCTGCGGGCCGAGGGTGAAGCGCAGGAGCTCAAGGGCGAGGGGCAACAGATCAAGGGCAACGTGAAGGACGCGGTGAAAAAGCCTTGATGTGAGTGGCCTGTCCCGGCCTTTTCGCGGGCACGCCCGCTCCCACAGGTACCGAACAGATTTCAAGCACTGTGCAGTACCTGTGGGAGCGGGCGTGCCCGCGAAGAGGTCGGTACTGGTGTAAGCAAATTCTTGCAGCATGGCCGGGATCAGCACAGCAGCGGCATGGTCTATTAGACTTACCGTGGTATACACGAATCGAGCGGCGAAAGGAGACGCTATGATTTTCCCCGACCTGCGCGGCCTGCCCCTGCACCGCGTGCTGGTACGCACCGTCAAGGAATTCCTCGACGACGAGATGTCGACCTACGCTTCCGCACTGGCCTACCAGATGCTGTTCTCGTTGTTCCCGTTCCTGCTGTTCCTGATCGCCCTGATCGGTTTCCTGCACCTGCCGGACTTCTTCTCCTGGCT
Organism: Pseudomonas sp. B13(2017); assembly: GCF_002113245.1. Lineage (NCBI taxonomy): Bacteria > Pseudomonadati > Pseudomonadota > Gammaproteobacteria > Pseudomonadales > Pseudomonadaceae > Pseudomonas > Pseudomonas sp. B13(2017). The sequence goes on along the minus strand of NZ_NEJX01000002.1, from coordinate 391,440 downwards.
GCGCCTGCAATCGGAACTGGTGCTGCCACCCCAGGCGCTGGAGCAGGTGAACCCGGTGATCGACCAGTTGCAGCAGTCCAAGGGTGGGCTGTTGTCGGTGGGTATCGTGATTGCCTTGTGGACCGCATCGGCCGGTGTACGCCTGATGATGAGCGCGATGAACGCCGCCTACGATGTGCCCGAGGGCCGCCCGGTGTGGAAGCGCATTCCGTTGTCGATCATCTACACCGTGGGCATTGCCGGCATGTTGCTGGTGGCTGCGGCGCTGATGGTGCTGGGGCCGCAGGTGATGGAGTGGATTGCCGCCCAGGTCGGCATGCAGGAGGTGATCGTCACGGTGTGGACCATCCTGCGCTGGCCGGCGATCATCATCCTGATGATGGTGGCGGTGGCGCTGATCTACTACGTGATGCCCGATGTGAAGCAGCAGTTCCGCTTCATCACCCCGGGCTCGGTGCTGGCGGTTGTGGTGTGGATCTTGGCCTCGCTGGGCTTTGCCTACTATGTGAAGACCTTTGCCGACTACAACGCCATGTACGGCAGTATCGGTGCAATCATCGTGCTATTGCTGTATTTCTATATCTCCGCCGCCGTTTTGCTGCTGGGCGCGGAGATGAACGCAGTGATCGAGCACATGTCGAGCGAGGGCAAGAACCCTGGCGAGAAGGACGCCGATGAGCACAAGGCCCGCGAAACCATTACCGTGCTGGGCCATGAGCACCCTGTACCGAGCGAGCAGCAATCTTCCGAGCCGAACCCCCGATGATCCGTGACATTCTCAAGATGGGCGACGAACGCCTGCTGCGCATCGCCCCGCCAGTGCCCGAGCACATGCTCGGCAGTGCCGAACTGCAGCAATTGATCGACGACATGTTCGAAACCATGCGCCATGTGGGCGGCGTGGGCCTGGCCGCACCACAGATCGGCATCGATCTGCAGCTGGTGATCTTCGGCTTCGAGCGCAGCGAGCGTTACCCGGATGCCGAACCGGTGCCGCAGACCATCCTGCTCAACCCGGTCATCACGCCGACGTCCAGCGAGATCGAGGACGGTTGGGAAGGCTGCCTGTCGGTACCCGGCCTGCGCGGCGTGGTGCCGCGTTTCAAGCACATCTGCTATGAAGGCATCGACCCCCAGGGCAACCCGATCAATCGCTTTGCCGACGGCTTCCATGCGCGGGTGGTGCAGCATGAATGTGACCACCTGATCGGTCGGCTGTACCCGTCACGCATCCAGGACTTTTCCCGGTTCGGCTACACCGAGGTGCTGTTCCCCGGGCTCGACGCCAGCGACGACTGACCCCGTTGCAGTGCCACCAGGCGCTTGCTGCGCTGGTAGCGCTGCAGGCGGCCAGCCAGGGCTTGCGGCAGCTGCTGGGCGATGTCGAAGCCCAGGCGCTGGTAGAAGGGCGCAAGGTCCGGGTGGCAGAACAGCCAGGTGGGCCCGCCAGCCTGCGCCAGCGCCGCCTCGACCAACCGCCCGGCCACCCCTTGGCTGCGCCGCTGCGGGTCGACGAACAACCCGGTCAGCCAGAAGCCATCGCCCACCGGGCTCAGGCTCAAGCCCGCGATGATGCCGGGGCCCCGCGCCACCCACAGCTCAGCATCGCCCGCAGCACGCATGCGTGAGCCGTGCTGGCGGTAAAAGTGGTCCAGCAGCCGGCGTTCCGGGGCCGAAAGTTTCGAACAGTACAAATTTTCAGAAATTGCGCGCCCTGCCCTGAAAGGTGGCCAGAGGCTCTGGCCCGATGTTTTGCGGTGAACTTGTCGCAGATTGTTGCATATCTGGCAAGGGTGAATGTCCGAGTTCGGGGTTCAACTATTCCAGGCCGGGAGTAGACTTTTAGCCATCCCCACTGGCAGTACGAAGCGGGATCGGTACTTCGTGCCATCTTCACCGCAGATGGCAACTTCTCCGCGCCGGGCACGGCAATAGAAGTCAATCGATCAGCTTGAATGCTCAAAAGGCAAACTCACATGAAACCATTACTGATTCTTGCATTGGTCGGTATGTCCTCGTTCGCCCTCGCCGATGAGGCCAGACCCGTCTCCAGCGAGCCCGTCGCCCAGCAGTACGACTACTCCATGAACCTGGACATCAAGCGGGTGATCAACCTGTCGACCATCCCCAACGTCTGCGAAGTGGTACCTGCGACCATGACCTACGAAGACCACCAGGGCCAGGTGCACACCATACAGTACCGGGCCATGGGTGAGGGGTGCCAACAGGGTTGAGCCCGCCAAGGGCCCGCCACAGCATTTTCAGCGCCTGTGAGATCGAGCGCCGCCCGCGCGGCGCTTCGCAGCACAAGGCTGCTCCTACATCTGTTTCTGGCCAGTAACGCCTGTGCCAGAGCACGCGAACGCCTTGTTTGTCCGACACGATATCGAGGTGGACGCCAAGGGACCGCGCGCCTTTGCCTCAGGATTAATTGGCCCGAAACAAATGTAGGAGCAGCCTTGTGCTGCGAAGCGCCGCCCGCGCGGCGCTCGGTCTCACAGGCGCCACATCACCCAAGGCATGCACCTTGTCGCCCCTACGCAATCCCCCGATATGCATTTCAAACCACACCCAACCCAGAATAATTTCCTCGACCTGTCGATTCCTCCGTCCCCCGTTCGACCATAGGTGAGAGCACGTTGCACCCCGTGCCCAATCACCCATGACCTGTCGGAGGAACCCCCGATGAGCACCGCAGCCGAAACCGAGATTCGCCAATTGATCGAGCGCTGGATGCAGGCCGTGCGCGACCGCGACATCCCCAACATTGTCGCTCCCTATGCCGACGACATCGTCGCCTTCGATGCCATCCAGGCCCTGCAATTCAAAGGCAAGGCAACCTACCAGGCGCACTGGGAAACGTGCATGGGCATGTGCCCCGGCCCGATGGTTTTCGAGTTCGCCGAACTTACCGTGCATGCCGCTGGCGACCTGGCCCTGGCGCACTGGCTGAACCGCTGTGGCCCCGCGGACAACGAGAGCCAGTGCGGCTTCATGCGCGCCACCGTGGGCTATCGTCGTCTAGGAGGCCAGTGGCAGGTAATCCACGAACACTGGTCGGCGCCATTCGACATGGAAACCCAGAAAGCCCTGTTCGATCTCAAGCCCTGAGCCGTTATCGCCAAACGCACTTTGTCAATGCCCTGGAGGCGACCATGAAATACCTGTGCCTGGTCTATTGTGACGAGGGGCTGCTGCACAGCCTGCCCGACAGCCCGGAAGACGCCGAATGCATGGCGTATGCCGAATCCATCCAAGGCTCCGGGCGAATGCTGGCGGCCGAGGCGCTGAAGCCGGTGCAGACCGCCACCACAGTGCGCATGCGCAACGGGCACATGAGCCTGACCGACGGCCCGTTCGCCGAGACCAAGGAGCAACTGGCGGGCTTCTACCTGGTGGAAGCCCGTGACCTGAACGAGGCGCTGAACATCGCCAAGGGCATCCCCGCCGCGCGGGTCGGCAGTGTCGAGGTGCGGCCGGTGCGCGAACTGCAACCCTGACAGCAATGGAGACCTACCAGCATGAGCCTTGCACACCCCGCGCAAGCGCAACACGAGTTGTCCATCAGCCGCCTGATCGACGCGCCACCGGCCAAGGTGTTCCGCGCCTGGACCGAGCCCCAGTGGCTGATGCAGTGGTGGGGGCCGCACGGCATGACCACCCCGGAGTGCGAGATGCAGTTGTGGATCGGTGGCCTGTTCCGCACCCTGATGCGCGCGCCGGATGGCAGCGAGTACCCGAACCAGGGCGTGTTCCTGGAGATCGCCGCGCCGCGGCGGCTGGTGTTCACCGATGCCTTCGGCCCAGGCTGGGTACCTTCGGACAAGGCCTTCATGACTGCCGTGATCAGTTTTGACGAGGAGCAGGGCAAAACCCGCTACACCGCCCGCGCCTGGCACTGGAATGCCGCCGATTGCCGCGCCCATGAGGAAATGGGCTTCCACCAGGGGTGGGGAGAAAGCCTGGACCGCCTGGTGGAGGTGGTGACCCAGCGGATGCCCGACTGATGACGGCACTGGCGCAGGTGCGCGCCGAGGTCGAGGCGGTCTACCGGAGCGAGTCACGGCGCATCCTGGCGACGCTGATCCGCCTGCTGGGTGATTTCGACCTGGCCGAGGAGGCCATGCACGATGCCTTCTTCATCGCCGTCGAGCGCTGGCAGCGCGACGGTATCCCCGATAACCCGCGGGCGTGGCTGGTGTCCACCGGCCGCTTCAAGGCCATCGATGCGCTGCGCCGGCGCGCCCGATTCGACCGTTCCCAGGCGGACCTGAGCATGCTGCTCGACGGCCAGGCGCAGGACCCCAGCGAGGAAGAACTGCTGGCTGACGACCGCCTGCGGCTGATCTTCACCTGCTGCCACCCGGCCTTGTCCGCCGATGCCCAGGTGCCGCTGACCCTGCGTGAAGTCTGCGACCTGACCACCGAGCAGATCGCCCGCGCTTTCCTGCAGAGCCCGGCCACCATCGCCCAGCGTATCGTGCGCGCCAAAGCCAAGATCCGCGATGCCGGCATCCCTTATCAGGTGCCGGAGCTGAACGAACTGCCCGAGCGCCTGGAGAGTGTGCTGCGGGTGATCTACCTGGTGTTCAACGAGGGCTATTCGGCGTCGTCGGGCGAGGCGTTGTTGCAGCAGGAGCTGAGCGATGAAGCCATTCGCCTGGCGCGCCTGCTGGTGCAGTTGCTGCCCGACCCGGAGGCGGTCGGCCTGCTGGCCCTGATGTTGCTGCAGGCGTCCCGGCAGCGCGCGCGTACCGATGGCCGGGGCAACCTGGTATTGCTCGAGCAGCAGGACCGTAGCCTGTGGGACCGGCAACGCATTGCTGAAGGCTGCGAACTGGTGCGCCAGGCCCTGCAAAGCCGGGCGTTCGGTGCCTATACCGTGCAGGCGGCGATTGCGGCGGTGCATGCTGAAGCGGCGACAGCCGAAGCGACCGACTGGGCGGAGATCGTCGGGCTGTATGACGTGCTGCAGCGGCATTGGCCGTCAGCAGTGGTAGAACTGAACAGGGCCGTGGCGCTGGCGAAGCGGGATGGGCCGGAGGTTGGGCTGCGGGAAGTGGAAGGGATTCTGGCGAGGGGAGAGTTGCTGGACTATCACCTGGCGCATGCGACGCGGGGTGAACTGCATTACCAGCTGGGGCATATGGAAGAGGCCCGGGCGGCCTGGCGGCAGGCGCTGGCGCTGACCCGGCAGGAGCCGGAGCGCAGGCATATCGAGCGGCGGTTGCAGGCTATCGAATGATGTTTGCTTTACTGGCCCTATCGCCGGCAAGCCAGCTCCCACAGGGTCACCACAGGCTTGAACATTGTGGTGATCCAGTGGGAGCTGGCTTGCCGGCGATAGGGCCGGTACTGCCTACATCACTTTTCAGCTAGCCACAAAATTCGGCGGCGACACCAGCTCGACGGTCTGCTGCTTGCGCGGTGCGAGGATCTCGGCCTCGCCCTGGACCACCAGCTCATCATTCTGGTTGTAGACATTGGTGGCGATGCGCACCTTGAACTTGGGCAGCTTCTCCAGGATTTCCAGGCGCACGGTCAGGGTATCGCCAATTTTCACCGGCTTCTGGAAGCTCATTTGCTGGCCCAGGTAGATGGTGCCAGGGCCAGGCAGGGTGCAGGCCACTGCAGCACTGATCAGCGCGCCGCTGAACATGCCGTGGGCAATGCGCTCGCGGAACATGCTCTTGGCAGCGAACTCGGCGTCCAGGTGTACCGGGTTGTGGTCACCGGACATCGCGGCGAACAACTGGATGTCGCGTTCTTCGACGGACTTCTTGTACTCGGCCTTCTGGCCGACTTCGAGGGCTTCGTAAGGCGTGTTGGTGACCTGGGACATCGGGGCTTCCTTAAGCGGTAGGCGAGGGCGGCTGTCATTCACTGCGCACAGGGCGGCCAAGAGCCAGCGCCTGTTCAAGCCAGCCGAGAATATCGGCGGTGACCTCGTCACGGTTGGTTTCGTTGAGTACTTCGTGCCGCGCCTCAGGATAGACGCGCAGCTGTACATGTCGATTGCCGGTCGCGCGCAGGGCGTCGGCCAGGTGGGTGAGACGCTTGCCGGCACTGACCGGATCACATTCACCACCGATTACCAGCAGCGGCAGGTTCGGATCGATCTGCGCGAGGTTACTCGGCTGGCTGATCTGCGCCAAGCCTTGCAGCAGGTCGAGCCACAACTGGTTGCTGCAGCGAAAGCCGCAAAGCGGGTCGTTGACGTACAGGTCGACCTGCGCCGGGTCGCGGCTGAGCCAGTCGAACGCCGTGCGGTTGGGCTTGAAGGCCTTGTTGAACGAGCCGAACGACAACCACTCGATCAGTGCACTCTTGCCCAGCGGCCCCTGGCGCCAGGCTTCCAGCCGGGCAATCAGCCGCGCCACGTGGTACAGCGCCGCCGGCTGGTAGTTGGAGCCGCTGAGGATCGCCCCATGCAGGCTGCCACTGTGGTGCAGCAGGTAGGCCTGGGCGATGTAGCTGCCCATGCTGTGGCCGAACAGGAACAGCGGCGTGCACGGGTATTGCTGGCCGATGTGCTGGGCCAGCAGCCCGAGGTCGTTGACCACGGCATTCCAGCCATGATGGCGGGCGAACAGGCCGAGGCTGCCCAGTTCGGCGGTGCGCCCATGGCCGCGCTGGTCGGCGGCGAACAGGGCGAAGCCGGCCTCGCTCAAGGCATGGCCCAGGTGCTGGTAGCGCCCGGCATGCTCGGCCATGCCATGGGCCAGCAACACCACGGCTTTTACCGGTGTGGCCGGCAACCATTGGTGCACGTACAGGCTGCAGTGCTCGCTGGCGGGCAGCCAGAAGGCGTCGTGAGGCATGGCGGGTCCTTGTGCGCACAGGTACCCGAACAGTGTATGCACAACCGACCGGATTGCAGGAAGGGCACAAATAAGATTCACAATGTTAATGGCGGCACTTGGCGTATATGCCGCCTTGGGCTTACCTGCTAACGTCGGATCAACGCCTTTTCGCTTTCAAGCGGGCAGGTGAAAGGACTACAGGACTTACAGCAGGTCCAGGCAGAGGAACAATAATAAATGCAAGCCGACTTCTGGAATGACAAGCGCCCGGCGGGCGTGCCTTCCACCATCGACATCAATGCCTACACCTCGGTCGTCGAGGTGTTCGAGCGCTCCTGCAAACGTTTCGCCGACCGCCCGGCCTTCAGCAACCTGGGCGTGACCCTGACCTACGCGGAGCTGGAGCGCCACTCGGCGGCCTTCGCCGCCTGGTTGCAGCAGCACACCGACCTCAAGCCGGGCGACCGCATCGCGGTGCAGATGCCCAACGTGCTGCAATACCCCATCGCCGTGTTCGGTGCCCTGCGCGCAGGCCTGATCGTGGTCAACACCAACCCGCTGTACACCGAGCGCGAGATGCGCCACCAGTTCAAGGACAGCGGCGCGCGTGCGCTGGTGTACCTGAACATGTTCGGCAAGCGCGTGCAGGAGGTGTTGCCCGATACCGGCATCGAGTACCTGATCGAGGCCAGGATGGGCGACATGCTGCCCACCGCCAAGGGCTGGCTGGTCAACACCGTGGTCGACAAGGTGAAAAAGATGGTCCCGGCCTATCAGCTGCCCCAGGCGGTGTCGTTCAAGCACGTGCTGCGCCAGGGCCGCGAGCTGTCGCACAAGCCGGTGCCGCTCAGCCTGGACGATACTGCCGTGCTGCAATACACCGGTGGCACCACCGGCCTGGCCAAGGGCGCCATGCTCACCCACGGCAACCTGGTGGCCAACATGCTGCAGGTGCTGGCCTGCTTCTCGCAGCACGGGCCGGACGGGCAGAAGCTGATCAAGGACGGCCAGGAAGTGATGATCGCGCCGTTGCCGCTGTACCACATCTATGCCTTTACCGCGAACTGCATGTGCATGATGGTCACCGGCAACCACAACGTGCTGATCACCAACCCGCGGGATATTTCCGGCTTCATCAAGGAGCTGGGCAAATGGCGTTTCTCCGCCTTGCTGGGCCTGAACACGCTGTTCGTCGCACTGATGGACCACCCGGGCTTCCGCCAGCTCGACTTTTCGGCGCTGAAGGTCACCAACTCCGGCGGCACCGCACTGGTCAAGGCCACGGCCGAGCGCTGGGAGGCGCTTACCGGTTGCCGCATCGTCGAAGGCTACGGCCTGACCGAAACCTCGCCAGTGGCCAGCACCAACCCCTATGGCCAGCTGGCGCGCCTGGGCACGGTGGGCATCCCGGTGGCTGGCACCGCCTTCAAGGTGATCGACGATGACGGCAACGAGTTGCCGCTGGGCGAGCGGGGCGAGCTGTGCATCAAGGGCCCGCAGGTGATGAAAGGCTACTGGCAGCAGCCCGAGGCCACGGCCCAGGCCCTGGATACGGAAGGCTGGTTCAAGACCGGCGACATCGCGGTGATCGACCCGGACGGCTTCACCCGCATCGTCGACCGCAAGAAGGACATGATCATCGTCTCGGGTTTCAACGTGTACCCCAACGAGATCGAGGATGTGGTGATGGGCCATCCCAAGGTTGCCAACTGCGCGGCCATCGGCGTGCCGGACGAGCGCTCCGGCGAGGCGGTGAAGCTGTTCGTGGTGCCGCGCGAGGGCGGGCTGAGCGTGGATGAGCTGAAGGCCTACTGCAAGGCCAACTTCACCGGCTACAAGGTACCCAAGCACATCGTGCTGCGCGAGTCGTTGCCGATGACGCCGGTGGGCAAGATCCTGCGGCGGGAGCTGCGCGACATAGCTTGATACCGGGTTGGCTTCTTCGCGGGCTTGCCCGCTCCCACAAGTACTGCACAGCATTCGAGAACTGTGAGGTCCCTGTGGGAGCGGGCAAGCCCGCGAACGCCGTGAACCGCTCTAACAGGCTATTTATAGCCCGATCTGCGACATTTTGGATAATTACTCTAAAAATGACCTGTATTGTTCATTGAGTCATTTTTGTGACCGTGAGGCCTGTTTTGGCCTCTAGGCGACCCCAGGCAAAGCTGTTACTCTCGGCCCGCTTTCAGATGATCCGGTTTGCAACGAGCCGTCATCTCATATCAATAATAAGCGCATCGACGCGTGAATCGAACTTCGCTGTTGCTGAAGGAGTGGGCTTCCATGATCGAACATTTTTGGAAGGATAAGTACCCAGCCGGGATTACGGCGGAAATCAATCCTGACGAATTCCCCAATATCCAGGCGGTACTCAAGCAATCCTGCCAACGCTTTGCCGACAAACCGGCCTTTAGCAACCTGGGCAAGACTATCACTTATGGCGAGCTGTATGCGCTGTCGGGGGCGTTTGCCGCCTGGTTGCAGCAGCATACCGACCTCAAGCCGGGTGACCGCATTGCCGTGCAGCTGCCTAACGTACTGCAATACCCGGTGGCGGTATTCGGTGCCATGCGTGCCGGGCTGATCGTGGTCAACACCAACCCGCTGTACACCGCACGGGAAATGGAACACCAGTTCAACGACTCCGGCGCCAAGGCCCTGGTGTGCCTGGCCAACATGGCCCACCTGGCCGAGAAGGTGGTGCCCAAGACTCAGGTCAGGCACGTCATCGTCACCGAAGTGGCCGACCTGCTGCCGCCGCTCAAGCGCCTGCTGATCAACAGCGTGATCAAGTACGTGAAGAAGATGGTGCCGGCCTACAACCTGCCGCGTGCCGTACGCTTCAACGACGCCCTGGCGCTGGGCAAGGGCCAGCCGGTGACCGAGGCCAACCCGCAGGCCAACGACGTGGCGGTGCTGCAATACACCGGTGGTACCACCGGCGTGGCCAAGGGTGCGATGCTGACCCACCGCAACCTGGTGGCCAACATGCTGCAGTGCCGGGCGCTGATGGGCTCCAACCTGCACGAAGGCTGCGAAATCCTCATCACCCCGCTGCCGCTGTATCACATCTACGCCTTTACCTTCCATTGCATGGCAATGATGCTGATCGGCAATCACAACGTGCTGATCAGCAACCCGCGTGACCTGCCGGCCATGGTCAAGGAGCTGGGCAAGTGGAAGTTCAGCGGCTTCGTCGGCCTCAACACCCTGTTCGTTGCCTTGTGCAACAACGAGGCGTTCCGTGCCCTGGACTTCTCGGCGCTGAAGATCACCCTGTCCGGCGGCATGGCCCTGCAACTGAGCGTGGCCGAGCGCTGGAAGGCCGTGACCGGCTGCGCCATCTGCGAAGGCTATGGCATGACCGAGACCAGCCCGGTGGCTGCGGTGAACCCGGCGGAGGCCAACCAGGTCGGCACCATCGGTATTCCGGTGCCGTCCACCCTGTGCAAGGTCATCGACGACAACGGCAACGAACTGCCGTTGGGCGAGGTGGGCGAGTTGTGCGTCAAGGGCCCGCAGGTGATGAAGGGCTACTGGCAGCGCGAAGAGGCCACTGCCGAGATCCTCGACAGCAATGGCTGGCTGAAGACCGGTGACATCGCCGTGATCCAGCCGGACGGCTACATGCGCATTGTCGACCGCAAGAAGGACATGATCCTGGTGTCGGGCTTCAACGTGTACCCCAACGAGCTGGAAGATGTGCTGGCGGCCCTGCCGGGCGTGCTGCAGTGCGCGGCCATCGGTGTGCCGGACGAGAAGTCCGGTGAAGTGATCAAGGTGTTCATCGTGGTCAAGCCGGGCATGACCGTGACCAAGGAACAAGTGATGGAGCACATGCGTGCCAACGTCACCGGCTACAAGGTCCCGCGCCAGATCGAGTTCCGCGACGCGCTGCCGACCACCAACGTGGGCAAGATCCTGCGCCGCGAGCTGCGCGATGAAGAGCTGAAGAAACAGGGTTTGAAGAAGATCGCCTGATCGACCTCACTGGCTTCTTCGCGGGCACGCCCGCTCCCACAGGTATAGCGCCGAGCCAGAGGGCTGCGCTGTACCTGTGGGAGCGGGCGTGCCCGCGAATGCTTCAGCGCAGTTTCTCCAGCATCTGGTAGTACCACATCCCCGCCGCCAGCAGCGGGTTGCCCAGCAAGTCCCCCATCGGCACCCGCACATGCTTGCACTGGGCAAAGGTGTCGAACTTCTCCAGCGTCCCGGTCAACGCCTCGGCCATGATCTCGCCCATGATGTGGCTGGTGGCAATGCCGTGCCCCGAATAACCCTGGCAATACCACACGTTGTCCGACAGCTTGCCCAGCTGCGGGATGCGGTTGACCACGATGCCCATGGCGCAACTCCACTGGAACTCGATCGGCACATCTTTCAACGCCGGGAAGGTGCGCTCGATGCACGGGCGCAGTTCGCCTTCGATATCCCGTGAATCACGGCCGGAATAGTTGGCGCCGCCGCCGAACAGCAGGCGCTTGTCGGCGGTCAGGCGGTAGTAATCGAGGACGAAGCGGCAGTCGTATACCGCCAGGTCCTGCGGGTTGATCTGTTCGGCCAGCTCCCCCAGCGGTGCGGTGGTGACGATGCCACCCATGGCCGGGAAGATCTTGCCCTTGAGCTGGCGCTTTTCCAGTTTGTGGTACACATCGCCGGCCAGCATCACCTGGCGCGCCTCGACCCGCCCGTGGGCGGTGACCACCGCCGGGCGCGGGCCGTGGACGATGTCCAGCACTTCGGAATTTTCGAAAATCAGCGCCCCCAGGCCATGGGCGGCACGGGCCTCGCCCAGGCACAGGTTGAGCGGGTGCAGGTGCAGGTTGCGCAGGTTCTTCAGCGCGCCCAGGTACAGCGGGCTTTGCAGGTGCTCGGCCATGGCTTCGCGGTCCAGCAATTGCACCTGCTCGCCCATGCCGCGCCGCCGGGCCTCGGCTTCGAAGGCGCGCAGCTCGTCCATGTGCGAGGGCTTCATGGCCGCGTGCAGGTGGCCGCGCTTGAGGTCGCAGTCGATGCCGTAGCGCGCCACGCGCTGCTCGATCACCTGGTGGCCGCGCCAGCGCAAGTGCCAGATGAAGTCATCGACCTCGGCACCCAGGCGGTTGCGCATCTGCGTGCGCATGGCTTCGTCGCCCGACAGGCTGCCGGTGACCTGGCCGCCGTTGCGCCCGCTGGCACCCCAGCCGATGCGGTTGGTTTCGACAATGGCCACCTTCAGGCCACGCTCGGCCAGTTCCACCGCCGTGGCCACGCCGGTGAAGCCGCCGCCGATGATCGCCACATCCACCTGTACCGTGCCCTTGAGCTGCGGGTACTCGGTGTGGTCGTTGAGGGTGGCGCTGTAATAGGACGGCGCGCGCTGCGCCGGGCCCTTGTTCAATGCTGCGTTCATGGGGGTTCCTTGTTATCTGGGGGCTCAGGCCTGGTGCAGGTACCAGCGCCAGTCCTGCTCGCTGACTTCGGCCATGAACTGGCGGTACTCGGCGCGCTTGACCTTCAGGTACACGCCAAGGAAGTCCTCGCCCAGTGCTTCGCGAGCCCAGCTGGAATGCTGCAGGGCGTCGAGGGCAGTCAGCCAGTCGGTGGGCAGGTGTTCGGTGGCCTGGGCATAGCCGTTGCCTTCCACCGGTGCCCCCGGGTCCAGCTGTTCGCGGATGCCCCGGTGGCTGGCGGCAAGGATCGCCGCAGCGGCCAGGTAGGGGTTGGCGTCGGCGCCACAGATGCGGTGCTCCACATGCCGGCTGTTGGCCGGGCCGCCCGGTATGCGCAGGCTCACGGTACGGTTGTCGACGCCCCAGGTTGGTGCCAGCGGGGCATAGCTGTTGGCCTGGAAGCGGCGGAACGAGTTGGCGTTGGGGCAGAACAGCAACAGCGAGTCGCGCAGGTGGCGCAGCATGCCGGCCACGGCCTGGCGCAGCAGCGGGGTGCCGGCCTTGTCCTCACTGGCGAACAGGTTGTTGCCGGCGCTGTCGGCCAGGCTCAGGTGCATGTGCATGCCGGTACCGGCCAGTTGCGCGAACGGCTTGGCCATGAAGCAGGCCTGCATGCCATGGGCGTGGGCAATGCCTTTGACCAAGCGTTTGTAGCGCACGGCCTGGTCCATCGCCTGCAGGGCGTCGCCGTGCTCGAGGGTGATTTCCACCTGGCCGGGGGCGTATTCCGAAATCGCCGTGCGGGCCGGGATGCCCTGGGCCTTGCAGGCGGCGTAGAGGTCGGCGAGGAACGGCTCGATCTGCTCCAGTTCGCGCAGGCCATACACCTGGGTGGTGCGTGGGCGGCCGCCGTCGTTGTCCAGCGCCGGTTGCGGGCGGCCCTGGGCATCACGTTGCTGGTCGAGCAGGTAGAACTCCAGTTCGCAGGCCATCACTGGATGGTAGCCGTCGGCCTTCAACGCCTCGATGGTACGCAGCAGCACATGGCGCGGGTCGGCGATGCTGGCCGGCAGGCCCTCGTTCGGGTGCATGCTCACCTGCACCGCGGCAGTCGGCACCCGGCGCCAGGGCAGGCGTACCAGGCTGCCTTCAAGCGGGTAGGCGCGGCAGTCGATATCGCCCACGTCCCACACCAGGCCGGAGTTTTCCACGTCGTCGCCGTTCAGGGTCAGGCCGAGAATGGTGCTGGGCAGCGGCCGGCCGGTCTGGTACACGGCCAGCAGTTCCTCGCGGTGCAGCAGCTTGCCGCGCGGCACGCCGTTGGCGTCGAGGATGAACAGTTCGAACAGCTCGATATCGGGGTTGTCGGCCAGAAAACGGCTGGCCTGCTCTACAGGTGCAAAGTGCATGATGGATTCGCTCACGGGCGCACGGGCCACCGCGCATGCTGGCGGCCCGGCTGAGTCAAACGGCCGGAAGACGGCCGGGTCTGGTCACAAAGGCGTGAGCGAGAAATCCGGTGGGCGTGCGTGACGGCAGTGCCACAGGGCCCAGAAGGCGAGGATGATGTGGACCAGCGGATTCTCACCGGCACGGCGCCGGGCCTTCGCTTGCGAAGGGCGGGACGACGGTGGGGCGATGGGCTGGACGGGAGTCATGCCTTTGATACTCACATGCGGCGTAAGGTTGATTAAAGCAGTGAATGGCAACCTTTACATCGCACCTGGCTAAACATTTGTGCCGTTGCACCTGGCCTCTTCGCGGGTAAACCCGCTCCCACAGGATTGCATCAAGGCTGGGTGTTGTGCGGTCCCTGTGGGAGCGGGTTTACCCGCGAAGAGGCCAGCACAGGCAGCAGAGAACCGGCAAATCTGCGACAATCGCGCATCCTTCGAATGCCGATCATGAAAAAGCAGGCTCACCTGCATCACTAAAAAGCCCCATGACTGACCACGCCATCGACAAACTGCTGCAAAACCTCGACCACGCCATGATCGCCGACCGCCATCGCCTGCGCCGGCAATTGCACGAACTGCGCAAGCGCCCCGACGAGGCCAAGCTGGCGCAGTGGGTGGAAAAGGTCCAGGCGTCCTGCGCCCAGGTCACCGCGCGCCAGCAGAGCGTGCCGACCGTGCGCTACGACGACAGCCTGCCCATCGCTGCCAAGCGTGACGAAATCAAGAAGGCCCTGGCCGAGCACCAGGTGCTGGTGATCGCCGGCGAAACCGGCTCGGGCAAGACCACCCAGTTGCCGAAGATTTGCCTTGAACTGGGCCGTGGCAGCCATGGCCTGATCGCCCACACCCAGCCACGCCGGATCGCCGCCCGCAGCGTTGCCGCGCGGGTTGCCGAAGAGCTGGGCACGCCCCTGGGCGGGCTGGTCGGCTACCAGGTGCGCTTCGAGGACCAGAGCGATGCCAACACCCTGGTCAAGCTGATGACCGACGGCATCCTGCTGGCCGAAACCCAGCACGACCGTTTCCTCGAGCGCTACGACACGATCATCGTCGACGAAGCCCACGAACGCAGCCTGAACATCGACTTCCTGCTCGGCTACCTGAAGACCCTGCTGCACCGCCGCCCGGACCTGAAGCTGATCATCACCTCGGCGACCATTGACCTGGAGCGCTTCTCCAAACACTTCGACGGCGCGCCGATCATCGAGGTGTCCGGGCGTACCTTCCCGGTGGAAACCTGGTATCGCCCACTAACCAGCGAGCAGGACGAGGAGGGCAACCAGATCGAGGACGACCTCACCGTCGACCAGGCCATCCTCGCCACGCTGGACGAGCTTGCGCACCACGAACGAAGCGAGGGCAAAGGCCCCGGCGATGTGCTGATCTTCCTGCCAGGCGAGCGCGAGATCCGTGATGCCGCCGAGATCCTGCGCAAGGCGCAACTGCGCCACACCGAGATCCTGCCGTTGTACGCGCGCCTGTCGCCGGCCGAGCAGCAGCGCATCTTCCAGCCACACACCGGGCGCCGTGTGGTGCTGGCCACCAACGTTGCGGAAACCTCGCTGACCGTGCCGGGCATCCGCTATGTGATCGACACCGGTACCGCGCGCATCAGCCGCTACAGCTACCGCGCCAAGGTGCAGCGCCTGCCCATCGAGGCCGTGTCGCAGGCCAGTGCCAACCAGCGCAAGGGCCGCTGCGGCCGGGTCGAGCCGGGCATCTGCGTGCGCCTGTACAGCGAAGAGGATTTCAACAGCCGGCCGGCGTTCACCGACCCGGAGATCCTGCGCACCAACCTGGCGGCAGTGATCCTGCAGATGCTGCACCTGCGCCTGGGCGCAATCGACGCCTTCCCGTTCATCGAGCCGCCGGATGGCAAGGCCATCAGCGATGGTTTCAACCTGCTGCAGGAGCTGTCGGCGGTCAACCGCGAAAACCAGCTGACGCCGATCGGCCGCCAGCTGGCGCGCCTGCCGATCGACCCGCGGCTGGGCCGCATGCTGCTCGAAGGCGCCCGCCTGGGCAGCCTGCAGGAAGTGCTGATCGTCACCAGTGCGCTGTCGGTGCAAGACCCGCGCGAGCGCCCGCCGGAGCGCCAGCAGGCCGCCGACCAGGCGCACGCGCAATGGAAGGATGTGGATTCCGACTTCGCTGCGCTGGTCAACCTGTGGCGTGGCTTCGAGGAACAGCGCCAGGCGTTGACCGCCAACCCGCTGCGCAACTGGTGCCGCAAGAACTTCCTGAACTACCTGCGCCTGCGCGAATGGCGCGATGCCCATCGCCAGCTGGCACTGATCTGCCGTGACCTGCAGCTGACAGTTAACAAGGAACCGTCCGACTACCCGAAAATGCACAAGGCCATTCTCAGTGGCCTGCTCAGCCAGATCGGCCAGAAGACCGAAGAGGGTGACTACCAGGGCGCCCGTCAGCGGCGCTTCTGGGTGCACCCGTCGTCGGGCCTGGGGCGCAAGCGCCCGCAGTGGGTGATGGCGGCCGAACTGGTCGAAACCACCAAGCTGTACGCACGCATGGTGGCCAGGATCGAGCCGGACTGGATCGAGCCGCTGGCCGGCCACCTAGTCAAGAAGAACCACTTCGAGCCGCACTGGGAGAAGAAGCGCGGGCAGGTGGTGGCCTACGAGCAGATCACCCTGTACGGCCTGATCCTGGTCGGCCGTCGGCCGGTGCATTTCGGCCCGATCGACCCGGTCACCTCGCGCGAGCTGTTCATCCGCGAAGGCCTGGTGGGTGGCGAAATCCAGTCGCGGGCCAAGTGCCTGACGGCCAACAAGCGCCTGCTGGAAGAGCTTGACGAGCTGGAGGCCAAGGCCCGCCGCCGCGACATTCTTGCCGACGAAGAGACGCTGTACGCCTTCTACGAAGCGCGTCTGCCGGCGGAAATCCACCAGACGGCGACCTTCGACAGCTGGTACCGCATGGGCAGCCAGAAGGACGCCAACCTGCTGATCATGCGCGAGGAAGACGTGCTGGCCCGCGAGGCCAGCGAAGTCACCGCCGCGCAGTACCCCGACAGCATGCAGGTGGGCGAGCTGCGCCTGCCGCTGAGTTACCACTTCGAGCCCGGCCACCCCCGCGATGGCGTGACCGTGCGGGTGCCGGCACCGCTGTTGCCGAGCCTGCCGGGCGAGCGCCTGGAGTGGCTGGTGCCCGGCCTGCTGGAAGCCAAGTGCGTGGCGCTGGTGCGCAACTTGCCCAAGGCCCTGCGCAAGAACTTCGTGCCGGTGCCGGACTTCGTCAAGGCCTCGCTGGCACGCATGACCTTCGGCCAGGGCGCATTGCCGCAAGCCCTGGGCCAGGAACTGCTGCGCATGACCGGCGCCCGTGTGCCCGACGAGGCCTGGGACGAGTCGGTCAACCTGGTCGAAGGCCACCTGCGCATGAACATCGAAGTGGTCGATGGCCAGGGCAAGTTCCTGGGTGAAGGCCGCGACCTGGCCGAGCTGACCGCGCGCTTTGCAGCAGCCAGCCAGGCAGCGTTGGCCGTGCCGCGTGACGCCAAGAGCGAGCAGCCGGTGCAGGCCAAGGCTTTCAGCGAGGTGAAGCAGACCGCGCAGCAGAAGATCGCCGGCTTGTCGATGACCGTGTACCCGGCGCTGGTGGAAGAGGGCGGCACCGTGCGCGAAGGGCGCTTCTCGACCCAGGCCGAGGCCGAGTTCCAGCACCGCCGCGCCTTGCAGCGCCTGTTGCTGCAGCAGTTGGCCGAGCCGGCCAAGTACCTGCGCGGCAAGCTGCCGGGGCTGACCGAGTTGGGCCTGCTGTACCGTGAAATGGGCCGGGTCGAGGCGCTGGTCGAGGACATTCTGCTGGCCAGCCTGGACAGTTGCATCCTCGAAGGCGAACAGCCGCTGCCACGCGATGGTGCGGCCCTGGCAGGCCTGGCCGAGCGCAAGCGCGGCAGCTGGGCCGAGCATGCCGAACGCCTGGCACGGCAGACGTTGGAAGTGCTGAAGCTGTGGCATGGGCTGCAGAAGCGCTTCAAGGGCAAGATCGACCTGAGCCAGGCGGTGGCGCTGAACGACATCAAGCAACAGCTCGGCAACCTGGTGTACCCAGGCTTCGTGCGCGAAACCCCCGGGGGCTGGTTCAAGGAGCTGCCGCGTTACCTCAAGGCGGTGGAACTGCGCCTGGAGAAGCTGGGTTCGCAGGTGCAGAAGGACCGGGTGTGGAGCGGTGAGCTGGCCAACCTGTGGGCGCAGTACAAGGCCCGTGCCGACAAGCATGCCCAGGAAGGCAAGCGCGACGAGCAGCTGACCGTATACCGCTGGTGGCTGGAGGAATATCGGGTTTCGCTGTTTGCCCAGCAGTTGGGGACCAAGGTGCCGATTTCCGACAAGCGATTGAGCAAGCAATGGAGCCAGGTGGAGGGCTAAACTTCCACAGTTGTGGCAATATTGATGCAATTTGGGGTCGCCTGGCGGCCCCTTCGCGGGTAAACCCGCTCCCACAGGTACAGCAGTGTCCTCGGGAGCGGTGCAACCCCTGAGGGAGCGGGCGAGCCCGCGAACGAGGGCGCAGCCCTCGCCTATAAATTGGCACTAAAGTGCCATTAACCTGTCATGTTTCCAGCCAGCGCCCCGTGGCGATGGCCTTTGACCAGAGGAACGACCGTGCATAACGTCGTGATCAGCGGCACCGGCCTGTACACCCCGGCCCAGAGCATTTCCAACGAAGAACTGGTGGCGTCCTTCAACACTTGGTCGCAGCAGTTCAACCAGGACAACGCCGCCGCCATCGAGCGCGGTGAAGTCGAGGCGGCACCGCTGTCCGATGCCGCGTTCATCGAAAAGGCCTCGGGCATCAAGAGCCGCTTCGTCATGGACAAGGCCGGCATCCTCGACCCGCAGCGCATGAAGCCGCGCCTGCCCGAGCGCTCCAACGAGGAACCGTCGGTGCTCTGCGAAATGGCCGTGGCCGCTGCCCGCCAGGCCCTGGAGCGCGCCGGTCGCACGGCGGCCGATGTCGACGGGGTGATCGTCGCCTGCTCCAACCTGCAGCGCCCGTACCCGGCCATCGCCATCGAAGTGCAGCAGGCGCTGGGCATCCAGGGCTTTGCCTTCGACATGAACGTGGCCTGCTCGTCGGCCACTTTCGGCATCCAGACCGCCGCCAACAGCGTGGCCCTGGGCCAGGCGCGCGCGGTGCTGATGGTCAACCCGGAGGTGTGCACCGGCCACCTGAACTTCCGTGACCGCGACAGCCACTTCATCTTTGGTGATGCTGCCACTGCGGTGCTGCTCGAGCGTGCCGACAAGGCCACCTCGACGCACCAGTTCGACATCGTCAGCAGCAAGCTGTGGACCGAGTTCTCCAACAATATCCGTAACAACTTCGGTTTCCTCAACCGCGCGGCGGAAGAGGGCGAGGGCGCGGCGGACAAGTTGTTCATCCAGGAAGGCCGCAAGGTGTTCCGCGAGGTATGCCCGAAGGTGGCAGAGCTGATCGGTGAGCACCTGCAGGAAAACGGGCTGCAACCAAGCGATGTGAAGCGCTTCTGGCTGCACCAGGCCAACCTCAGCATGAACCACCTGATCGTCAAGAAGCTGCTGGGGCGTGAAGTGGCCGAGGAAGACGCACCGGTGATTCTCGACCGTTATGCCAACACCAGTTCGGCGGGTTCGGTGATTGCCTTCCACCTGTACCAGGACGACCTGGCCAAGGGCTCGCTGGGCGTGTTGAGCTCGTTTGGTGCGGGGTATTCGATTGGTAGCGTGATCCTGCGCAAGCGCTGATTTATCTGGAGTCTGTACCGGCCTCTTCGCGGGCTTGCCCGCTCCCACAGGTACTGCACAGTTTTCAAGAGCTGTGGTGATTCTGTGGGAGCGGGCGAGCCCGCGAAGAGGCCGGTGCATTTTTCACAGGCAAAAAAAGCGGGAAATGCCGGATGGGGTCGGCATTTCCCGCTTCAGGTGAAGCAGTGCAGGGTGTCGCTTAGAACTTGGCTTCCAGGTCTACCTGCAGCGTGTCTACGTCAGCATCGCTGTTCGGCAGGTTGGAGAAGTCGGTCTTGGCCATCATGTAGGCCGCGCCGAGGGCGAAGTTCTTGTCGATTTCGTAACCCACCTTGAACTTGTGGCCACGGGAACCGGTGAAGCCGTTACCGAAGTCAGAGTCGGTGAACAGGCTGACTACACCGTTACGCTGCACGTCGCGGTAGTTGTAGTCCAGGCTCCAGGCGCCGATCTTGCTCTTCAAACCAGCCAGCCAGGCCTTGTCCTTGCCATCGGTGCTTTCGGTGTTCTTGACGAACTGGCCGTAGGCCGACAGCGGGATGGCGAAGCCGGTGAAGTCGACCTGGCCGAAACCTTCTACCAGCTGGAACTCGTTGGTGGTGTTGCCCAGTGAACGCAGGGCAGCAGATTCCTTGTCGTTGTCGTAGCCGTAGATACTGCCGCCGACGGTGACCTTGACGGTGTCAGCCGCGTTGAACTTGGTACCCAGCTGGGCCGCGTACAGCTGTGCGTCGTGCTTGAACTGCACGCCGTCGCCGTCGACGTTGTCCTTCAGGTTGTAGTGGCCGATGCTGCCGAACACTTCGGCCGGGCCGAGGTTGGTCTTGTAGGTAGCGGCCAGGCCTTCCGGGTTGATGTCGCTGTCCCAGATGATGTCGCCCATGCTCACCCATGGCTGCAGCATCTTGCCGCCGATCAGGTGCAGGTTCGGGACGGCAGTCGGGTGCCAGTCGAGGTAGGCCAGGTCGACCCACAGCGATTTCTTCTCGAAGTAGTTGTCCAGGCTCTGGTTGGTCGAGCGGGCATCGGCGCTGCTGCCGGTGGCCACACGCACGCCGGCGTCGACCTGCGGGTTGATCTCGCTGTAGAAGCCGACACGGGCACGTACACGTTCACGGTCCTGGTTGCCGCTGCGAGCGATCGGGTCGTCGACGTTGACGTCTTCGTAACGCAGGCGCACATCACCCTTGATCTGGGTCTTGGCGGCCCATGCCACTTTCTGTTCAAAGGAGCTCATCCGTTCGGACTGAGCTTTCTGAGCGGCCTTTTCCTTGGTTTCTTGAGCCAGGTCCGCCTGCAGTTCGTTGTACTGCGCCTGGTTGATCGAGCCATTGGCGCGGAGCATTTCGAGCAGCTTGGCGTCGACAGCTGCACTGGCCGGAGTACTCAGAGCCAGCATCATGCCGGTGAGGCTCACTCCGGTAAGTGTAGAAACAAGACGCATAAGGTTCTCCCTGTTGAATAAGATGGGGGAGGCTCAAGCGCCCGCCCCTGTGTTGGCATGTCTTCGGAAAGGGCCTGAATAGACAGGTTCTGGGGTTCCGGAAAACAGGCGCAAGTATTGCGGGGGCGAATGACAGATTAATGTCGAATTAGTGGCACTGCGGTTAAGTAATTGAGAATAAAAGGATCTGTCCCGGCTATCGTGATTTGAGTGGCGGGCCTTCCTTGGGGATACTGGGTACCTTGAAACAGCGAGCCGAAACCGTGACCAGCCTGTACAGCCTTGCCCATTTGCGTGATCTACCGGCGGCCACCTGGGATGCCCTGGTGCCGGCCGGCCAACCGTTCCTGCGCCATGCGTTTCTCAGCGCCATGGAGGACAGCGGCAGCGTCGCGCGCAACACCGGCTGGGCCGCCGAGCACCTGGTGCTGGAACGTGACGGGCAGGTACGGGCGCTGCTGCCGGCGTACCGCAAATGGCACTCGTTTGGCGAGTACGTGTTCGACCATGGCTGGGCCGATGCCTGTGAGCGGGCCGGCATTGCCTACTACCCCAAGCTGCTCGGTGCCGTGCCGTTCAGCCCGGTCAGCGGCCCGCGCCTGCTCGCCGCCGACCCAGCCGATGGCCTGCTGGTGCTGCAGGCGTTGCCGGAGTACCTGGGCAAGGGCGGGCTGTCTGGTGCGCACATCAATTTCACCGAGCCGGCGCTGGACGAACAGCTGGCCGGCCAGCCGGGCTGGATGGAGCGCCTGGGCTGCCAGTTTCATTGGCGCAACCACGGCTACCGTGACTTCCAGGATTTTCTCGACAGCCTGAGTTCGCGCAAGCGCAAGCAGATGCGCAAGGAGCGTGAACAGGTGGCCGGGCACGGTATTGAATTCCGCTGGTACCGTGGGGGTGAACTGGATGAGGCGCAGTGGGATTTCGTCTACCGCTGCTACGCCAATACCTACGCGGTGCGCCGCCGTGCGCCCTACCTGACACGCGAGTTCTTCAGCCTGCTGGCCGAGCGCATGCCCGAGGCCTTGCGCGTGGTGATGGCGCGGCAGGGTGGCCGTGATGTGGCCATGGCCCTGAGCCTGGTGGGGGGCGACAGCCTGTTTGGCCGCTACTGGGGCTGCCTGGATGAATTCGACCGGCTGCATTTCGAAACCTGTTTCTACCAGGGCATGGACTTTGCCATTGCCGAAGGGCTGCAGCGTTTCGATGCCGGGGCGCAGGGGGAGCACAAGCTGATTCGCGGCTTCGAGCCGGTGCTGACGCGGTCGTGGCACTACCTGCTGCATCCGGGGCTGCGGCGGGCGGTGGAGGATTTTCTGGCGCAGGAGCGGGAAGGGGTGCGGGCGTATGCCGAGGAGGCCAGAGGGATGTTGCCCTATCGCCGGGACTGATCCATTTATATTGGCTGTGCCGGCCTTTTCGCGGGCTTGCCCGCTCCCACAGGTACGGCACAGTTTTCAAGGCCTGTGGTGATCCTGTGGGAGCGGGCAAGCCCGCGAAGAGGCCAGTACAGGAAATCAGTCGACCCCGACAAACCCCCCGGTCTGGTGATGCCACAACCGGGCATACAAGCCTTGCTGCTCCAGCAGTTCACTGTGGCTGCCACTCTCGACAATCCGCCCCTTGTCCAGCACCACCAGCCGGTCCATCCGCGCAATGGTGGAAAGCCGGTGGGCAATGGCGATCACTGTCTTGCCCTGCATCAGCGTCTCCAGGCTTTCCTGGATCGCTGCCTCTACCTCCGAGTCCAGCGCCGAAGTGGCCTCGTCCATGATCAGGATCGGTGCATTCTTCAACAACACCCGGGCAATCGCGATGCGCTGGCGCTGGCCACCCGACAGCTTGACCCCGCGCTCGCCCACATGGGCATCGAAACCGGTGCGCCCCTGGGCGTCCGACAACTGCGGGATGAACTCGTCGGCGCGGGCCCGGCGCACCGCTTCATGCAGCGCCGCCTCGCTGGCACCGGGGCGACCATACAGCAGGTTGTCGCGGATCGAGCGGTGCAGCAGCGAGGTGTCCTGGGTGATCATGCCGATCTGCGCGCGCAGGCTGGCCTGGCTCACTTCGGCAATGTCCTGGCCGTCGATGAGGATGCGCCCGCCCTGCACGTCATAAAGCCTCAGCAACAGGTTGACCAGGGTCGACTTGCCTGCCCCGGACGGGCCGATCAGGCCGATCTTCTCGCCCGGGCGGATGTCCAGGTCGAGCCCTTCGATGACGTTGGCGGCCTTGCCGTAATGGAAGTCCACGTCATCGAAACGCACCGCACCGCGGCTTACCTTGAGCGCCGGTGCGTTGGGCCGGTCGGTGACGGTGACCGGCTGGGCGATGGTCTGCAGGCCGTCCTGGACCATGCCGATGTTCTCGAAGATGCCGTTGACCACCCACATGATCCAGCCCGACATGTTGACGATGCGTATCACCAGGCCGGTGGCCAGGGCGATGGCGCCGACAGTGATCAGCGACTGGCTCCACAGCCACAGCGCCAGGCCGGTGGTGGCGACCACCAGCAGGCCATTGAGGGTGGTGATGACCACGTCCATGCTGGTGACCACGCGTGCGGCCAGCTGGGTTTTCTCTGTCTGTTCGCGGATCGCTTCGCGGGCGTACTGCTGCTCGAAGTCGGTATGGGCGAACAACTTGAGGGTGGCGATGTTGGTGTAGCCGTCGACGATGCGCCCCATCAGCTTGGAGCGGGCGTCGGAGGAGATCACCGAACGCTCCTTCACCCGGGGGACGAAGTAGAACAGCGCGGCGATGTAGCCGGCGATCCACAACAGCAGCGGCAGCATCAGGCGCCAGTCGGCCTCGGCAAACAGAACCAGCGAGGTGATGGCGTAGATCAGCACGTGCCATAGCGCATCCACCGCCTGCACCGCAGAGTCGCGCAGTGAGTTGCCGGTCTGCATGATGCGCTGGGCGATGCGCCCGGCGAAGTCGCTCTGGAAGAAGTTCAGGCTCTGCTTGAGCACATAGGTGTGGTTCTGCCAGCGGATCAGGCTGGTCATGCCGGGGTTGATGGTCTGGTGCACCAGCAGGTCGTGCAGGCCGAAGAATACCGGCCGCAGCAGCAGGATCACCACCAGCATCCAGATCAGCTCGCCGCTGTGTTCGCTGAAGAAACTGGCATTGGGCGTGCCCTGGGCCAGGTCGATGATGCGGCTGAGGTAGCTGAACATCGCCACCTCGATCAGCGAGGCGACCAGGCCCACCACCAGCAGGGCGACAAAGCTCGGCCACACCTGGCGCAGGTAATACAGGTAGAACGGCCACACCTGGCCGGGTGGCGACTCGCTGGGCGCGTCGCGGAAGATGTCGATCAGTTGCTCGAAACGGCGGTACAGCATGGGTGACAAGACTCCTGTGCTACCCGACCCCGGAAGGTTTCACGTCCCTGTGAAACCTGCGGTCAGTCGATGCGTTTGGCGGACTTGATGAACACCGGGTCTGCCGGGACATCGCGCATGCCTTTCTTGATGGTAGTTGGCGAGTTGACGATCTGGTCGACCACCTCCATGCCCTTGGTGACCTTGCCGAACACCGCGTAGCCACGGTCGCGGCCCGGGTTGAGGAAGTCGTTGTCGGCGACGTTGATGAAGAACTGGCTGGTGGCCGAGTTCGGGTCGGAGGTGCGCGCCATCGACAGCGTGCCGCGAGTGTTCTGCAGGCCGTTGCCGGCCTCGTTCTGGATCGGGTCACGGGTCTGCTTCTGTACCATCTGCTCGGTGAAGCCGCCGCCCTGGACCATGAAGCCCGGAATTACCCGGTGGAAGATGGTGTTGTTGTAGAAGCCGCTGTCGACGTACTCGAGGAAGTTCTTGGTACTGACCGGCGCCTTCTCGGCATTCAGTTCGATTTCGACCTGGCCGAAGCTGGTGTCCAGCAGTACGTGCGGGGTCTTGTCGGAGGCCATGACGCTGGTGGCGAAGGCGACCGAGCAGGCGGTGAGCAGGAGTTTTTTCAGCATGGGCTCAAAGATCCTTGAGAGGTGGAAGCGGCTGCAAGGAACTGCAGCAGGGTCTGGTTGAAGACCTCGGGTTGGTCGAGGGGTGTAGCGTGCCGGGAATCGTCGATGACCACCAGCCTGGCGTGGGGCATCAGTGCGACGTAGCGTTCTTTCAGTTGTATCGGGGTGTAATCGTGGTCGGCGGCGATCACCAGGGTAGGACAGTGGATCTGGCCGATGCGTTCCTGCACGCCCCAGTCGACGATGGCGTCGAAACTCTTGAGGTAGGCGCGCTTGTCGTTGCGTGCCCAGCGCTGGGCCATCTTCTGCCGCAGTTCGGCCTGCTGCGGTTTGGGGAACAGCCGCTCGGCCAGGCCCTTGCCGACGGTTTCGACACTGAGCAGGCGCGCCAGGCCCCAGCGCTTGAGCCACCATGCCCAGTCACTGCGGGTGCGGCGCTTGACCTCGGGGGCGCTGTTGACGATGCACAGGCTGCGCAGCCACTGCGGGTGATCGACGGCGAACTGGAAGCCGACCATGCCACCCATGGACAGGCCGACGAAGTGCACCGGGCCGGTGTGCAGGTGTTCGAGCAGGGCCAGCAGGTCGGCACTGAAGGTGGCGATCTGGTAGCCGTCGCGTGGCTTGTCGGAGCGGCCGTGGCCGCGGATGTCCATGAGGATTACCCGGTAGTGGCGGCTGAGCACCGGTACCTGCAGCTCCCAGTCCTGGCAGCTGGAGCCCAGGCCATGCAGCAATACCAGGGGTTCGCCCTGGCCATATTCCTCGTAATGCAGTGCGCATCCTTCGTGTTCGAAATAGGCCATGGGCGCGGTCCTCTCAGGCTTGTGGGGGGGCTGCGAAGGGCACGTCCAGTGGCGCGGTGTCGAAATTGCGCAGCAGGTCGATGAGAATCTGCGTAGCCGGGCCCAAGGTCTTCTCTTTGCTCGAATAAAGGTAGAACAGTGGGTGGCGGCTGCCACCCTGATCCAGCGGCAACGGCTTGAGCACGCCTTCGCGCAGCTCGCGCTCGATCATGTGGCGGGGCAACCAGGCAAAGCCCAGGCCACTGCTGACGAAGGTAGCGGCGGTGCCCAGGCTGCCGACGGTCCAGCGTTGCTCGGCACCCAGCCAGCCGACATCGCGCGGCTGGGCGCGGCCGGAGTCGCGGATTACCACCTGCAACTGGCTTTCCAGGTCCTGGAAGGTCAGTTCGCGGCCCAGGCGGTGCAGGCTGTGTTCGGGGTGGGCGACGGCGACGAACTCCACCGCGCTCAGTTCGGCGCCCAGGTAGCCGCCGATGCTGTAGCTGCTGATGGCCAGGTCGGCGATGCCTTCGTGCATCACTTCCTCGACGCCAGACAGCACTTCTTCACGCAGGCGCACCCGGCAGCCACGGCTCTGCGGCATGAACGCGGCCAGGGCGCGTACCAGGCGGGCACTGGGGTAGGCGGCATCGACCACCAGGCGTACCTCGGCCTCCCAGCCCTGTTCCATGTGGTGGGCAAGGTCCTCGAGCTGGCTGGCCTGCTTGACCAGGTGGCGCGAACGGCGCAGCAGGACATTGCCGGCCTCGGTGAGCACCGCCTTGCGGCCGTCGATGCGCAGCAGCGGCACGCCCAGTTGCTCCTGCATGCGGGCCACGGTGTAGCTGACCGATGACTGCGAGCGGTGCAGTGCCTCGGCGGCCTGGGCAAACCCACCGTGATCGACCACTGCCTGCAGGGTTCGCCACTGGTCAAGGGTTACGCGCGGCGCTTTCATCTTTCGCTCCTGTTGTCCTAAGCTGCGCTCTTTCAAGGAGAGCGGCCCATGAAGAAATGTTGTGCGGCAATACTGATGTGCCTGCCCCTCGGGGCCATGGCTTATCCCATCGACGTTGAGAAGGAACTGACCGGGGTAAAGCTCGACTACACCGCCTATGACACGGCCTATGACATTGGCGCCATCACCCTCAACAACTATGGGCAGGTACCGGCCGCGTGCAAGGTGACTTTCCGCAATGGCCCCGAGGCACCACGGGTGCGCCGGGTGAACGTACCGGCCGGTAAAAGCGTCGATGTCACTGCCAAGTTCAACCGGCAGATCATCAAATTACGGATCGCCTTGAACTGCAGTGCAGAATAAACTGATAAATCGATAGATTGAACCCACTTTTTACGCTTTTTTATCGATAGGTCAAGCCGTAATCTCACCTCCATCGAATCGCAACCCTTTTTGCCGATGGAGGCCCCCATGTCCCGCGTACTGATCATCGAAAGCAGCGCCCGCCAGCAGGATTCCGTTTCCCGTCAGCTGACCCGTGATTTCATCCAGCAGTGGCAAGCCGCCCACCCGGCCGATCAGATCAGTGTGCGCGACCTGGCCGTGAACCCGGTGCCGCACCTGGACGCCAACCTGCTGGGTGGCTGGATGAAGCCCGAAGAACAGCGCAGTGCTGCCGAACTGGACGCCTTGGCCCGCTCCAACGAACTGACCGATGAGCTGCTCGCCGCCGACGTGCTGGTGATGGCTGCGCCGATGTACAACTTCACCATCCCCAGCACCCTCAAGGCCTGGCTGGACCACGTACTGCGTGCCGGCATCACCTTCAAGTACACCCCCACCGGCCCGCAGGGCTTGCTGACCGGCAAGCGCGCCATCGTCCTGACTGCCCGTGGCGGCATCCACGCCGGCGCCACCAGCGACCACCAGGAACCGTACCTGCGCCAGGTAATGGCCTTCATCGGCATTCACGATGTCGACTTCATCCATGCCGAAGGCCTGAACATGAGCCCTGACTTCCACGAGAAGGGCGTCAACCAGGCCAAGGCCAAGCTGGCGGCGGTGGCCTGAGGCTTATCGAATTCCCAACCCTGACACCTGTTGTTGCTCCTTTGGGTGTACCTGCCCGGCCTGCATGGCCGGGTTTTTTTATGCCTGGAATTTCATGGGTGTCTGTGCCGGCCTCTTCGCGGGCTTGCCCGCTCCCACATGTACACCGCAGGTCTCAGGTACTGTGATGTCCCTGTGGGAGCGGGCAAGCCCGCGAAGAGGCCGGCACAGCCCCACATTCCTCATGGTTGAACTCATTTGCCGCAACCCGCTAAGGTCGCGGCCTTGATCCACGAGAGGCAACCATGGGCTACCTGATAATCGTCGCGCTGATCCAGGCGTTTTCCTTCAGCCTGATCGGCGAGTACCTGGCCGGGCACGTCGACAGCTACTTTGCCGTGCTCGCGCGCGTGGTGCTGGCTGGTCTGGTGTTCCTGCCGCTGACCCGCTGGCGCCAGGTCGAGCCGCGCTTCATGCGCTCGATGCTGCTGATCGGCGCGCTGCAGTACGGCATCACCTACGTCTGCCTGTACCTGAGCTTTCGCGTGCTCACCGTGCCGGAGGTGCTGCTGTTCACCATTCTCACGCCGTTGCACGTGACGCTGATCGAAGACGCCATGAACCGGCGCTTCAACCCGTGGGCGCTGCTGGCAGCGCTGGTGGCGGTGGCCGGCGCGGCGGTGATCCGCTTCGACACCATCAGCGGCGAGTTCTTCATCGGCTTCCTGCTGCTGCAACTGGCCAACTTCACCTACGCCGCCGGCCAGGTGCTGTACCGCCACCTGGTAGCACGCCACCCCAGCGACTTGCCGCACTACAAGCGCTTTGGCTACTTCTACCTGGGTGCGTTGATCGTGGTGTTGCCGGCCTTCCTGCTGTTTGGCAACGCCCAGCACCTGCCGACTACCGATGTGCAGTGGCTGGTGCTGCTGTTCCTGGGCCTGTGCCCGACGGCGCTGGGGCTGTACTGGTGGAACAAGGGCGCCTGCATGGTTTCGGGCGGGACGCTGGCGGTGATGAACAACCTTCATGTGCCGGTAGGGTTGCTGCTCAATTTGCTGATCTGGAACCAGGACGAGCCATTGGGCAGGCTGTTCATCGGCGCGGCGGTGATCCTGGCGTCGGTATGGATGAGCCGCCTGGGTACCCTGACGTTATCAAGCAAGCCATGGCGCAGTCAGCTATGACGCGTTCGTTACTGAACCCAGATCCCGCCGGTACCTACCCGATAATCATGAAAACAAAATCGGGAGACCGGCGTGAAGCTAGAAACGCGAAGTATCGAATTTGTCCCACACGCCGAGCGTTATGGCACGCCTAAACGATTGTTCACCATCTGGTTCAGCTCAAACTTCCAGATAACCGCGCTGATGGTCGGCACCCTGGGCGCTGCGTCGGGGCTAAGTCTGGGCTGGACCTTGCTGGGCCTGTTGGTCGGCAACCTGATCGGCACCGTGTTCATGGCCGCGCATTCTGCCCAGGGGCCTCACCTGGGCGTGCCACAGATGATCCAGAGCCGGGCCCAGTTCGGTGTCCATGGTGCCGCGCTCCCTCTGCTGGTGATGGTCACGGCCGCAGTCCTGTTTCTCGCCGCCAGCGGCGTGCTGATGCGCAATGCCCTGCAGGCGCTGGTGCCCATGAGCGATGACCAGGCGATCGTGGTGGTCGGCTTGCTGACTTTTGTCATCGGCTTTGTCGGCTACGAGCTGATCCACCGCCTGGGCGCGTGGATGAGCCTGTTGTCCACACTGGTTTTTGCTGGCGCCCTGGTGCTGATCCTGCTGCACCCCGGCGACATGGCAACCACAACGGCAGTGAGTACCGGCTTCTCGTTCACCGCCTTCAACCTGATCGTGGCCCAGTCGGCCTCCTGGACGCTGGGGTATGGCCCCTATGTAGCCGATTACTCGCGCTACCTCCCGGCCAACGTCAACCCACGCGCCACCTTCTGGGCCACCTATTGCGGTTGTGCGCTGGGCTCCTTCGCCATGATGGCGCTCGGCGCGCTGGTGGCGGTGGAATTGCCCTCGGCACTGGGGCATGACCCGGCCACAGCCATTGCCGCGTTGTTTGGCCCGTGGGCGCCGTTGGCGCTGGCAGTGATTGCACTGGGGGTGATCCAGTACAACGTCTTGTGCCTGTACAGCGCCTACATGTCGTCGGTCACGATCTTTGGCGCCTTCAAGACCATCCGGCGCGTGACCGCGACCGCCAAGGCCTTGGTGATGGCTGGGCTGACCGCAGCGGCAACGCTGATCGCCATCGCCACCCAGTACAATTTCGATACGTTCTTTGCCGACATCCTGATTGGCCAGCTGTACCTGTTGATCCCATGGAGCGCGATCAACCTGGTGGATTACTACTGGGTATGCAGGGGCCACTATGATGTGGGGGCGCTGTATGACTCCAAGGGGCGTTATGGGTGCTTCAATCGTCGAAGCCTGGCGGTGTACGCCGTGTCGATCATCGGTACCATCCCGTTCATGAAGCTGTCGTTCTACACGGGCTTCGTGGCCGAGTGGCTGGGGGCAGACATCAGTTGGGCGATGGGGTTGATCCTGGCCGGTGCGCTGTATTGCATGGTCCATGGGCGCGAGAGCAACCGGCTTTCGACAACCATGAATGCGCACCCCTGACTCGGTCCTGACACGGAAAGGGGCCGCTTTGCGGCCCATCGCCGGCAAGCCAGCTCCCACAGGCACCGCGCAAAATTCGAGACGTTTGCAGTACCTGTGGGAGCTGGCTTGCCGGCGATGGGCTGCGAAGCAGCCCCGGCAATATCAAGCCTCGCTCATGTCTTCCAGCCGACGCGGCACAGGCTCTTGCGATACACGCCCGCTCAACCCTACCCGCATGTCGTTGCCACTTGGCTGCTGATACAGGCTCAAGCCAAACTCCGGCAACACCGCCAGCAGGTAGTCGAAGATATCCCCCTGAATCCGCTCGTACTCAGCCCACGCCGTGGTGGTGGTAAAGCAGTAGATTTCCAGCGGTACACCCTCGGCGGTGGTCTGCATCTGCCGCACCATGCAGGTCATGTTCGGGTGCACGTTGGGGTGGTTCTTCAGGTAGGCTAGGGCAAACGCCCGGAAGGTGCCGATGTTGGTCAGCTTGCGGCGGTTGGCCGACAGCTCGGCCACCGGCCCCAGGGCTTCGTTCCAGCTTTGCAGTTCCTGGCGCTTGCCCGCCAGGTAATCGCGCAGAAGGCTGACCTGGCTCAGGCGCTGTTCTTCCTCGCGAGTCAGGAACCGTACGCCGGCTGCATCGATGAACAGGCTACGCTTGATGCGTCGGCCACCAGACTGCTGCATACCGCGGTAGTTGCGGAACGACTCGCTCATCAGGCGCCAGGTGGGGATGGAGACGATGGTCTTGTCGAAGTTCTGCACCTTCACCGTGTGCAGGGTGATGTCCACCACGTCGCCATCGGCGCCCACCTGGGGCATTTCGATCCAGTCGCCCACGTGCAGCATGTCGTTGCTGGTCAGCTGCACACTGGCGACGAACGACAGCAGGGTGTCCTTGTACACCAACAGCAGCACCGCCGACATGGCGCCCAGGCCCGACAGCAGCAACAGCGGCGAGCGGTCGATCAGGGTGGCGACGATGACGATGGAGGCGAAGATCCACAGCATCATCTTGGCCAGTTGCACGTAACCCTTGATAGAGCGGGTGCGGGCGTGTTCGGTGCGGGCATAGATGTCGAGCAGGGCATCCAG
Organism: Pseudomonas sp. B13(2017); assembly: GCF_002113245.1. NCBI lineage: Bacteria > Pseudomonadati > Pseudomonadota > Gammaproteobacteria > Pseudomonadales > Pseudomonadaceae > Pseudomonas > Pseudomonas sp. B13(2017). Next base: position 360,132 of record NZ_NEJX01000002.1, on the reverse strand, counting down.
CAGGCACGACAGCGCCATGGTCATGAACAGCAGGGTAAAGGCCAGGGCGACATTGCCGAGGAAGTGCTGGGCGGTGTCGGACAGCTCGGGCACCAGTTTCAGGCCGAACTGCAGCACCAGTGACGGCGTGGTCTGTGCCAGGCGGTGGAAAACCTTGTTGTTGCGCAGGTCGTCCAGCCACTTCAGCGCTGGCTGGCGGGCCAGCAGGCGGGCGCCGTGCAGCACCAGGAAGCGTGCCAGGCGGCCGATGACCAGGGAAATGAGCAGCAGCACCGCCAGGCCAATGGCCGCGTGCAGCATCGGATGTTGGTCAAGTGTGCCCCACAGGTCGAGGGAGTCACGCCAGATTCGTTGGATATCCATGGGCTTGCGTACAGTCTTGTTGCCAAACGCCATTAGAGCGCGGATGGCGACAAAGTTGCCAAAAGAAATTCGGCTAAGGCGGCAGAAAACGTTACCCTATGCAACTGAATTTTCCGCACTTGCCTGAGGTTACTTCCGTGTTCTCCCAATTCGCCCTGCATGAACGCCTGCTTAAAGCCGTGGCCGAGCTTAACTTTGTCGAGCCAACCCCGGTGCAGGCCGCGGCCATCCCCCTGGCCCTGCAAGGGCGTGACCTGCGCGTGACCGCGCAGACCGGCAGCGGCAAGACCGCGGCCTTCGTGCTGCCACTGCTCAACCGCCTGGTCGACCTGCGCGAACGCCGCGTCGAGATCCGCGCGCTGATCCTGCTGCCGACCCGTGAACTGGCCCAGCAGACCCTCAAGCAGGTACAGCTGTTCTCGCAGTTCACCTACATCAAGTCGGGCCTGGTGACCGGCGGTGAAGACTTCAAGGAACAGGCCGCCATGCTGCGCAAGGTGCCGGATGTGCTGATCGGCACCCCGGGCCGCCTGCTCGAGCAGCTCAATGCCGGCAACCTCGACCTGTCTCACGTACAGGTGCTGATCCTCGACGAAGCCGACCGCATGCTCGACATGGGCTTCGCCGAAGACATGGAGCGCCTGTGCAAGGAGTGCGAGAACCGCCAGCAGACCCTGCTGTTCTCCGCCACCACCGGTGGTGCAGCCCTGCGCGACATCATCGGCAAGGTGCTGAAAGACCCAGAGCACCTGATGCTCAACAGCGTCTCGCAGCTGGCCGAAGGCACCCGCCAGCAGATCATCACCGCTGACCACGACCAGCACAAAGAGCAGATCGTGCAGTGGCTGCTGGCCAACGAAACCTTCGACAAGGCGATCATCTTCACCAACACCCGCGCCCTGGCCGACCGCATCTACGGCCACCTGGTGGCCAAGGACGTGAAGGCCTTCGTGCTGCACGGCGAGAAGGACCAGAAGGACCGCAAGCTGGCCCTGGACCGCTTCAAGCAGGGCAGCTCCAAGGTGCTGGTGGCTACCGACGTTGCGGCCCGTGGCCTGGACATCGACGGCCTGGACCTGGTGATCAACTTCGACATGCCGCGCAGCGGTGACGAGTACGTGCACCGCGTGGGCCGTACCGGCCGTGCCGGTGGCGAAGGCCTGGCGATCTCGCTGATCACCCACAACGACTGGAACCTGATGTCGAGCATCGAGCGCTACCTCAAGCAGCAGTTCGAGCGCCGGGTGATCAAGGAAGTGAAGGGCACCTACAACGGGCCGAAGAAGGTCAAGGCCTCGGGCAAGGCGGCTGGCAGCAAGAAGAAAAAGGTCGAGAAGAAGACCGGTGACAAGAAGGCGGCCGCCAAGCGCAAGCCAACCGCCAAGCCGAAGGCCAATGCACCGCTGGCCAGCGCCGACGGCCTGGCGCCGCTGAAGAAGCGCAAGCCTGCGGCTGAGTAACCTTCAGTAGCGCTGTTGGTTTCTTCGCGGGCACGCCCGCTCCCACAGGATAATCACAGATATCGAAGGCTGTGTTATCCCTGTGGGAGCGGGCGTGCCCGCGAAGGGGCCAGCACAGGCGACCACTATTCAGCCTTTTTCTCCGCCTCTTTCAACTCCTTGATCCGCTTGTCGATCAGCTGACACTTGTCGGGCAAATCCTCGCTCGCCGTCCCCAGCTCCATCCCTTGAAGCTCGTCATTGATCTCCTTGGCCTTCTGCGGGTTCTGCTCGGTCAACTGGGTGACCAACCCGGCCAGTTCTTCACGTTTCTGCGTCGCTTCTTCTGGTGTGCATGCCCAGGCGGGCAGGGCGCAGAACAGGGCAGTGGCGCAGGCAATGGGCAGCAGCAGTTTCATCCTTCCTACCTCCGGCGGTGGTGATGCCCGGTGGAGGCATGTGCCTGGCCGTTAGTTCAGCGCCTTCGACCGGTGGCTATACCCCTGGGTATATTTACCGCGCTCATCCTCGGCTCTAGTTTGAAGTCACAAACATGACAACCGAGGAACACACCCATGGATCGATTGAAAGGCAAGGTGGCACTGATTACCGGCGGCGCAGGCGGTTGTGGCCTGGCCGCGTCGGAACTGTTCGCCGCCGAGGGCGCCAAGGTGGTGATCCTCGACTTGCCGACCAGCCAGGGCGAAGCCGTGGCGGCGCGCATCAATGCGGACGGCGGCCAGGCGCTGTTCGTCGCCGCCGATGTGTCGCAAGCCGACCAGGTGCACCGCGCTGTAACCCAGGCCCAGGCGCACTTCGGCCCGATCACCGTGCTGATGAACCATGCCGGGATCATCGCCGCCGGCCCGTTCCTCGAAACCAGCGAAGCGGAATGGGACCGGCTGATGAGCGTCAACGTGAAAAGCATGTTCCTGGTCACCAAGGCGGTGTTGCCTGGCATGCTCGCCGCCGGCGGCGGCAGCGTGATCTGCACCTCGTCGATCTCGGCGGTGGTCGGCACGCCAATGGAGGTGCTGTATTGCACCACCAAGGGCGCCTGCCACATGTTCGCCCGCGCCCTGGCCGTGGAATACCGCGACCAGAACATCCGCAGCAACGCCATTTGCCCAGGCTTCATCGGCACCGCCCATGGCCGCCGCGAGCTCGACCTGCTGCGCGGTTTTGGCGTGGACGCTTCCGACGAAGCAATCAAGACCATGCAGGGGCGCCTGTGCGACCCGGTCGAAGTGGCCAACGCCGCGTTGTTCCTGGCCAGTGACGAGTCGAGCTTCGTCAGCGGCTCGCACCTGTTCGTCGACAACGCCTACACCGCCATGTAATGCCCGGCCGGCAGTACCCTGCCGGCACCAACAAGAACAACACGCAGCACCCTTCAATTCTGCCCACAAAGCCAATTCCAACAAGACAGAGGCAGCAGATGGAAAACATAGGCACTTACGTCATCTACGTGATCATGGTGTGCGCCGTGATCGGCGCGATCGCATCGATCGTCAATGCGGAATCCGAGCTGGCCAAGGAGTTCACCGCCGGCCTGCACAGCATTGGCCCGATCTTCATCCCGGTGGCCGGGATCATGGCCGCCATCCCGTTCATTTCCAGTTTCATCAGCCAGTTCATCGGCCCGCTGTTCCTGGCCATGGGCGCCGATGCCGGCATTGCCGGGCCGATCTTCATCGCCTCGGACCTGGGCGGTTACCAGCTGGCCCAGGCGCTGTCGCACAGCCCCGAAGGCTGGATCCTCGGCCTTATCACTGGCTTCCAGTGCGGTTCGACGGTGATCTTCGTCATCCCGGTGGGCCTGGCAATGCTCAACAAGGCCGACCACAAGTACATGGCGCTGGGCATCATGGCCGGGTTGCTGAGCATCCCGATCAGCATCGTGTTGATCGCCATGGGCATGCAGGCCATGGGCCTGGGCGTGCGCCCGGACATCGCCACGGCGGGCGCTGCGACCCAGGCGCTGCACTTCACCCTGCCGACCCTGCTGCGCAACCTGTCGCCGCTGATCCTGTTCTGCGTGGCACTGGCGGCGGCGCTGCGCTACTTCCCCAACCTCATGGTCAGCCTGTTCCTCAAGCTGGGGCAGTTGATGTATGCCGCCGTGACGCTGGTGCTGGTGGCGTCGATCGTCGAGTACTTCACCGGTGCGTTCACTTCGCTGTTCGGTGGCTGGGGCTTTGCCCCGATCATCGCCGACAAGGACGACCAATTCCGGGCGCTGGAGATTGCCGGCTACGTGGGCATCATGCTGTGCGGTGCGTTCCCGATGGTTTACTTGATCAAGCGTTTCCTGTCGCAGCCGATCGAGAAGGTGGCGTCGAAACTCGGCCTGTCGCCGGTGGGCGCGGCCGGTATCCTCGCGGCCTCGGCCAACATCCTGGCGATGTTCCGCCTGGTGGCCGACATGCCGCCGAAAGACAAGGTGCTGGTTATTGCCTTTGCCGTGTGCGCCGCCTTCACCTTTGGTGATCACCTGGCCTACTCGGCCAACTTCCAGCCCACGCTGATCGGGCCGCTGATCATCGGCAAGCTCGCCGGTGGCCTGCTGGGCATGCTGTTGGCCTACTGGCTGGCGGTGCCCAAGGCGCTGGAGCTGGGCCGCCAGGAAGAAGAGGCCGGCCTGCTGCCCGCCAGTGCACCGTTGCACTGACAGGGCCAGGCATCGTTCAATGCCGTTCGGGCTTGCACAGCCGGGCGGCATTTGCGCCTTCTCCCACACCGCACGGGCCTCCGCAATGAACAGCGACAACGCCAACCGCCTGGGTGCGGTCATTCGCAGCATCGGCAGCGATGCACTGGGCCCGGCCCTCGACACCGCGCTCAAGGGCGTGGTCGATTTCGACATGAGCTGCGCCTACCTGTTTCGCTTCAACCAACCCGCGCTGCTGATTCATGACGGCTACAACCAGCGAGTCGCCGAACGTACGCTGAAAGCCTACCTGCGCGGCGGCTATCTGCTCGACCCGTTCTACGTCGCCTGTACCAACAACCACCCGGGTGGCCTGTGGCGGATGCGCGAACTGGCCCCGGACAGCTTCTTCGCCTCGGGCTTTTCCATCTCCCACGACATCCACCCCTGCGTCTCGTCGCACCACGGCAGCCTGATCGAAGAGATCGGTTTCATCGTGCCGGTAAGGCCACGGACCGCCCTGGTGTATTCGTTGATGCGTGGCCTGGACAAGGGCGCGTTCGAGGCCGAGGAAGCGCAGCGGCTGGCAGCGTTGACGCCGGTCATCGATGCCATTTTCAGCCAGCACCTGCGCCTGGCACATGCCGATGACCTGGCCGACCCGCAGGAGTCCGACAGCCAGTTGGAAGATGCTTTCGTCGATATCCTCCAGGGCCAGCTGACCGAAACCCAGCGGCATGTGGCCAAGCTGATCCTGCAAGGGCACAGCAGCCAGTCGATCTCCCGCGAGCTGGGCATCTCGGAAGGCACGGTGAAAGTACACCGGCACAACATCTGGCAGCGGCTGGGGATTGCCGGTAATGCGGAGCTGTTTCGATTGTTCATCAACTATCTGGTCAAGCAGTAACCGAGCCGCGCAGGCCGGTTGCCTGGGCGCCAGCGCTAACATCTTTTCTCCCGGCCTGTGCGGGCCCTTGTAGGAGCGGCCTTGTGTCGCGAAAGGGCTGCAAAGCAGCCCCAGCAATTTGTGCATTTACGCTGAAACCCCGGGGCTGCTTCGCAGCCCTTTCGCGACACAAGGCCGCTCCTACACCTGAGCGCGGTAACCGATCAGCTGAGAGGCGGCGTGTTCGTTTATCAGCCAGCTCGCTCATGGCGTGCTGAGATATTTCGGAACGCCGGGCAACCTCGACAGGTCCCAACCTGTGTACCCCTTCCGTCCACAGCAGGAGCCCGTAGCCATGAGCATCGCCTACGACTGGGACCTGATCGAGCGTTTGCTGCACGAGGTGCAGAACGGCGCCGGTCACAGCTTCACGCCACGCCCCTATGCCGAGCAGCACGCTGCGGCACTGGCTGCCAAGGGGGAGCCGGTGGGCGACCTGGACCACCTGAAAACCCGTGCCTGCGAGTACGAAAGGTTGTTGTTCGAGCGTGGTTTCATCGAAACCCGGCCCGAAGACGATGGCGGCAATGGCGAGAACTTCGTGCTGACCGAGCGCGGCTCGCGGCTGATGAGCCTGATCGACAGCAGCATTCCCGGCTTCGAACACCCGCGCCAGGTGCTGGACGAGCAGGAGGATGCGCTGGACGAAACCACCTTCGAGCAGGTGTCGGCGAAGGCACAGATCGCCTAAGGTCGTTTTGAGGCTGGCAAGGGCGGCCATGGAAACCCGATAATCGGTAGTTCCTGAACACTGCCGAGCCCTTGCCCATGCCAATGACCACCGCAGAGGCCCGCCTATGAGCGCGGTCCGCAAGAACCCCGATGCCTTTGCCTTGCAGGTGATGCTGGGGCTGTGCCTGATCTGGGGCTGCCAGCAGGTGTTGATCAAGACTGCCGCCATCGATATCGCGCCGGTGATGCAGGCGGCCCTGCGCAACGGCATCGCCGCCGTGCTGGTGGGCCTGATGCTGTGCTGGCGCGGGGGCTGGGAGCAGGTCGGCAGCACCTGGCGTGCCGGGGTGGTGGCGGGCGGGCTGTTCGGCCTGGAGTTCCTGTTCATTGCCGAGGGGCTGAAGCTGACCTCGGCGGCGCACATGTCGGTGTTCCTCTATACCGCGCCGGTGTTTACCGCGTTGGGCCTGCATTTCAGGTTGCCCAGCGAACGTCTGCGGCTGCTGCAATGGCTGGGGATCCTGCTGGCCTTCGGCGGCATTGCCATGGCGTTTGCCGGCGGCATGTCGTTCGAGCACATGGATGGCCGCACCCTGCTGGGGGATGCCTTTGGCGTGATCGCCGGGCTGGCCTGGGGGGCGACCACGGTGGTGGTGCGTTGCTCGCGGCTGTCGGAAGCACCGGCGACCCTGACCCTGTTCTATCAGCTGGCGGTGGGCTTTGCCGGGTTGCTGCTGATTGCCTTGCTCAGCGGCCAGATCGGCGCGGTGACGCTGACGCCGCTGGCGATGGGCAGCGTGCTGTTCCAGGGGATTGTGGTGTCGTTCATCAGCTACCTGACCTGGTTCTGGTTGCTGCGCAAATACCTGGCGTCGAACCTGGCAGTGTTCTCGTTCATCACCCCGCTGTTCGGGGTGACCTTCGGCGTGTTGTTGCTGGATGAGCCGCTGAGCCTGAACTTTGTGGTTGGCGCGTTGATGGTGCTGCTGGGGGTGATCCTGGTGAGTGCCGAGCCCTGGGTGAAGCAGCAGTTGCGTAAGTTTGTGGGGTGAGTTTTAGCCTGTTACGGCCTCTTCGCGGGTAAACCCGCTCCCACAGGGGCCGCACAATCTTCAAGGCCTGTGCAGTACCTGTGGGAGCGGGTTTACCCGCGAAGAGGCCGGCACAGGCAGCTACGATTCAGGATGCTGCCTTGGCCTGACAGGCGCTGCCCTGCTGTGCAGAGCTGCCAAACAGCACCAGCCCCCCAGCCACCACCAACCCACCCGCAGCCACCATCAGCGCCGGCTGCAGCCCGCCGCTGTAATGGCTGCTGACCGCCGCCAGCAGCGGCCCACTCAACTGCCCCAGGGCAAAACAGGCCGTCAGCAGCCCGGCATTGCGCTGCGTGGCATGCGGCGCCAGCTCCCGCGAACGTTGCATCACCAGCTGCATGCAGGCCAGGAACGGCCCGCCACACAGCACCACGCCCAACGCCAGCCCGACACCCCCGCCCATCAGGCAGGCCAGTACACCCAGCCCCTGCAGCCACAGGGTGGCGGTGAGCCAGGCCGAGGTGCGGCCGCCACGCCGCAGGCTCACCAGCAGCACCCCCAGCGCCGCCGCCAGGCCAAACGCCGGCCAGAACAGGTCGGCCAGCCACTGCCCGTGGAACTGCTGGTTGGCCATTTGCGACAGGAAGGTGGCCGGCAGGATGTAACCCACGCCATACAGCGCATACACCAGCCCCAGGCGGCCGATGCCGACACTGCGCGTCGGGCCCTGGCGTGCAGCCGACGGCACCGGCGCCGCTTGCAGCGCCCTTGGCAGCCAAGGCCGGACCGCCAGCAGCATCACCAGCGCGGCCACGGCATAGATCAGCCACAGTGCTGCCGAGCCCAGCCCCCACAAATGCGCCACCAGCGCCAGCAAACCAGTCAGCGCGATGCCCAGACCGGGCCCCGCGAACACCAGGGCACCCAGGCGCTGGCGGTTGTCGGCATTGGCCACCTGTTGGCTGAGGCTGGTGATCATCACCAGCACCCAGGCGCTGGCCACGCCGGTGCCGAAGCGCAGCAGCAGGTGGCTCCAGAACCCGTCTGCGGCCCATGAGGCCAGGGTCGACAGCACGCACAACCACAGCCCACCGTGCAGGCGCAGGCGGACCTGGCCCGGCGAGCGGGCGAACATGGCATCGACCGCGCCGATGAAGTAACCCAGGTAGTTGGCCGCGGCCACCAGCCCGGCGACCGTCAGGTCGAACTGGCCTTCGGCGATCAGTTGCGGCAGCTGCGGGGTCAGGGCGAAACGGCCGATGCCCATGGCCATCATCAGCGCCACGGCGCTGGCCAGCAGTTGAATGAGTGGCGACATGACGAGTCTCCTGAACGGATGTAAGCGATGGCTGGCAGGTTAGGGCGGTTTCTTTTTCAATAAAATTGAATAATGATGATCAAGTTGTTCTGTTTTGGAGAATGCCGTGGAATTCAGCCAACTGCGTATCTTCCAGGCCGTGGCCGAGGAAGGTTCGGTCACCCGTGCCGCAGAGCGCCTGCATCGGGTGCCGTCGAACCTGTCGACGCGCTTGCGCCAGCTCGAGGAGCAACTGGGTGTCGAGCTGTTCCTGCGCGAACGCCAGCGCCTGCAGCTGTCGCCGGCGGGCAAGGTGCTGCTGGATTACGCCAACCGCATGTCAGCCTTGCGCGACGAGGCGCTGGCCGCCGTGCGTGGCGGCCAACCGGCAGGGGACTTCGTGCTGGGGACCATGTACAGCACGGCGGCCACCCGTTTGCCGGGGTTGCTGGCGCGTTATCACCAGGCCTATCCGGCGGTTAACCTACAGGTGCGTGCAGCGCCCAGTGGCGAGCTGCTGGAAGGCCTGCTCAACCACACCTTGGACGCGGCCCTGGTGGACGGGCCACCGAGCCTGGCCGGGCTCGATGGCGTGCCGCTGTGCGATGAGCAACTGGTGCTGATCACCAGCCCCGAGCACCCGGCGGTACACACTGCCAAGGATGTGGCCGGCAAGGCGGTGTTCACCTTCCGCCAGGGCTGCTCGTACCGCATGCGCCTGGAGGCCTGGTATGCCCATGCCCATACGCCAATGGGCCGGGTGATGGAAATCGAGTCGTACCAGAGCATGCTGGCCTGCGTGATCGCCGGCGCGGGTGTGGCGATGATGGCCAGGTCGATGCTCGACAGCCTGCCCGGGCGCGACCGGGTGCGGGTGCACCAGTTGCAGGCGCCGTTCGATCAGGCGGTCACCTGGTTGATGTGGCGCCAGGGCATGCGTGGGGCAAATTTGCAGGCCTGGATCGACCTGCAACAAAGCGAAACGATTAACCAGTCGTCGGAATGCGCCGTTACGGCTTGATCCGTATCAAAATGGCCCGTATCTGTAGGTTTAGAGGCATGCGTAATACAGGACATAGGGCTATGATCTGTATGAAACATCGCAGGATTGAATTGCCGTGAGGCTGACCCGTCAAGGGGGCATTATGAATAAACCACTGTCCAACTGGCTCCACGACCTGGCTGTCGCCTTGGGGCTGATTCCACCACCCTTGCAGCCGGTGCCGATCCCGACTGATGAAGAGCAGCGCAAACGCCAACCGCGTCGTCGCTGATACAGACAAAGGCCGCTGCACCTGGGTGGGTGCAGCGGCCTTTTTGTGTCTGCCAGTTGTGTGTTGCCTGTACCGGCCTCTTCGCGGGCTTGCCCGCTCCCACAGGTACCCCATGAATTTCAAGGCTTGTGGTATCCCTGTGGGAGCGGGCGAGCCCGCGAAGAGGCCAGTTCAGGCTGTAGGTCAGGCCAGCTTCACCGCCGCCACCGATTTACGCGACATCAGGCTGACCACCACAAAGCTCACCAGACCAACCGCCAGGCTGTAGTAGATCGGCGTATTGGCCTCCAGCCCATCCTTGAACATGAACAGCAGCGCGGTGGCAAAGCCCAGCGACATGCTGGCGATAGCCCCGGCGGTGGTAGCGCGCTTCCAGAAGATCGCGCCGATCAGCGGGATCAGCATGCCGCCGACCAGCAGGTTGTAGGCCAGGGTCAGGGCATTGATCACATCGTTCACCACCAGGGCGATGCCCAGCACCACCAGGCCGGTGAGCAGGGTGAACAGGCGGCTGACGCCCAGGCTCGACGCCTTGCCGCCACGCAGCTTGGGCAGCAGGTCTTCGGTCAGGGTGGTCGACGCAGCCAGCAGGCCGGCGCTGGCGGTGGACATCATGGCGGCCAGCGCCGCTGCCATCAGCAGGCCACGGATGCCATCGGGCAGGGTGGTCTTGATCATCTCGGCAAAGGCATTGTTCGGGTTGGCCAGGTCGGGCATCAGCACATGCGCGGCCATGCCGATCGCGGCGCAGGCCAGGCCGTACAGTACGCAGTACACACCGGCGGTGGTGCCGGCGCGCTGGCAGACCTTCTCGTCACGGGCAGTGAACACCCGCTGCCAGATGTCCTGGCCGATGAGGATGCCGAAGAAGTAGATCAGGAAGTAGGTGATGATGGTGTCCCAGCCAATGGTGGTCAGCTGGAAGCTGGCCGCCGGCAGCTTGGCCACCAGGGTGTCCCAGCCACCGGCCTTGTACAGGCACACTGGCAGCAGGATGAACATCAGGCCGACGGTCTTGATCACGAACTGGACGATGTCGGTCAGGGTGAGCGACCACATGCCGCCAATGGTCGAGTACAGCACCACCACACCACCGCCCAGCAGCAGCGAGGCCCAGAACGGCAGGTCGAGCAGCACCTGCAATACGGTGGCCATGGCCAGGGTCGAGGTGACGCCGATCATCAGTGCGTAGGCCAGCATGATCACGGCGCTGGCCTGGCGTGCGGCCGGGTTGTAGCGCTGCTCCAGCACCTGGGTCACGGTGAAGATGCGCAGGCGCAGCAAGGGTTTGGCGAGGAACAGGTTGAGGGCGATGATGCCCAGGCCCAGGGCTGCGCACAGCCAGAAGCCGGAGATGCCGTGGACGTAGCCCAGGCGCACGGTGCCGACGGTGGAAGCGCCACCGAGCACGGTGGTGGCCATGGTGCCCATGTACAGGACCGGGCCGAGGTTGCGCCCGGCCACCAGGTAGTCCTCGTGGGTTTTCGCGCGCCGCATGCCATACCAGCCAAGCCCGAGCATGCCGGCGGTATAGATCATTACAACAATGATGTCCAAGGCCATTGGGGGTCTCCCGATTATCTTTATTATGGCGAGATCGACCACGCGGGCGGGTTCACGGCGCCCGGCGGTCTTGTCGTGTTGTTGGCGGGCCTCAATGGCCCTCCCATATGGCTCCTGCCGGGGTACTTTCTAGAGGCTTGCACTGGTCCCCTGTGGGAGCGGGCGTGCCCGCGAACAAGGGCACAGCCCTTGCCATGCACAGGGGTTGTCAGTGCTGGCCCCTTCGCGGGCTTGCCCGCTCCCACAGGGAACGGTGTTGCTCTCGTTTAGCGGCGCACTACGCCTGGAAGCACGCAGAGCATCTCGAACAGCAGGTTGGCACCGAGCAGCGAGGTGTTGCCGGTGGTGTCGTAAGGCGGGGAGACTTCGACAAGGTCACAGCCGATCAGGTCCAGGCCGTGGCAGCCGCGAATGATCTCCATCGCCTGGATGGTGGTCAAGCCGCCGATTTCCGGGGTGCCGGTACCAGGCGCCCAGGCCGGGTCGATGCCATCGATGTCGAACGACAGGTACACCGGGCCACCGCCGACCTTTTCGCGCACTTCGGCCATCAGCGGTTCCAGCGACTTGTGCCAGCACTCTTCGGCCTGGACCACACGGAAGCCCTGGCGGCGGCTCCAGTTGAAGTCATCGGCGGTGTAGCCCTGAGCGCGCAGGCCGATCTGCACCACGCGCTCGCAATCGAGCAGGCCTTCTTCCACGGCGCGGCGGAAGGTGGTGCCGTGGGCGATCTTCTCGCCGAACATGTGGTCGTTGACGTCGGCATGGGCATCGATGTGCACCAGGCCGATCTTGCCGTGCTTCTTGTGCAGCGCGCGCAGGATCGGCAGGGTGATGGTGTGGTCGCCACCCAGGGTCAGCGGGATGATGTTGTGCTCGAGGACCTCGTCATACGCTTCTTCGATAATGCGCACGGCGTCCAGCAGGTTGAAGGTGTTGATCGCCACGTCACCGATGTCGGCCACCGACAGCGAGTCGAACGGTGCAGCCCCGGTGGCCATGTTGTACGGGCGGATCATCACCGATTCGGCGCGGATCTGCCGCGGGCCGAAGCGGGTGCCGGAGCGCAGCGAGGTACCGATGTCCAGTGGCACGCCGATGAAGGCGGCGTCCAGGCCTTGGGCACTTTGCAGGTGGGGGAGACGGAGCATGGTGGCGATGCCGCCGAAACGCGGCATTTCGTTGCCGCCCAGTGGTTGGTGGAGGATCTTGTCCACGGTGGGCCTCATCAGTCGGTCGATTGTTCTGTTTGTTCGAACCTGTGCCGCCGCGCGCCTTCCAGGTGTGGTCTTGCCGGCGGGCAGGGACATTTCGGCCAAGTCTGCTGAAGGTAGTGCCGGGGAAAAATCGCTACCGGCAAATACTTAGTTCAGGAATTTCTGAACTAAAGGCCGGCAGAGCGGTTAGACTGCGCGCAAACACCCTTGCGGAACCGTTGCCCCATGGCCTCGACCTTGCCCGACCTGAAACTGCTGCGCATCTTCGTCAGCGTGGTGCGCCACCAGGGCTTTGCCAATGCCCAGCGCGAGCTGAACCTGTCGACTTCGGCCATCAGCACCTACATGAGCCAGCTGGAAGGTGCCCTGGGGATCGTACTGTGCCACCGCGGCCGTGGCGGCTTCAGCCTCACCAGCAAGGGCGAGCTGTTCCACCAGGAAACCCTGCGCCTGCTGGCCGAGCTGGACGGTTTCGAACAGTACGCCGCCGCCCTCAAGGGCGAGTTGCGCGGCACCCTCAACCTGGGGGTGATCGACTCCACGGTCGGTGACCAGGCCTTGCCGCTGGCCGAAGCCATCGGCGCCTACAGCCAGGAACACCCGGCGGTGCACCTGCACCTGTCGGTGTCCAGCCCTTACGAGCTGCAACTGGGCGTGCAGGACAACCGCCTGGACCTGGCGATCGGGGCGTTTTCCTCGCGCATGAGCGGGCTGCTCTACCAGCCGTTGTACCGTGAGCAGCACTGGCTGTACTGCAGCAGCCGCCACCCGTTGTATGCCGAACGGCGTATCCCCGAGCAGGTGGTGACCCAGCAGCGCATGGTCGGGCGCGGCTACTGGAGCCAGGCCGAACTGGCCCGGCATGGCTTCAAGCACAGCGCGGCGACGGTGGAGAGCATGGAGGCGCAGTTGATCCTGATTCTCTCCGGGGCCTACATCGGCTACCTGCCCGAGCACTATGCCCAGGCCTGGGTCGACAAGGGCGACTTGCGCGTGCTGTCGCCGTCCACCTTTGGCTACCAGGCACCGTTCTCGCTGATCATTCGCCGCGGGCGCAGCCGCGAACCGTTGATCCAGACTTTCCGCGACCTGCTGAAAAGCCAGCTCAACGTGGGTTGAAGTCCGGCACATGCTGTATTTCGTCGGCCCCCGTTAAATTGTTGGTGCCGCTGACCGACAACATAATGGCGCCCTGCTATATATCAAATCAGTGTGTGCTGCTGTCTACCTCCCTTTCATCCTGCAAGGATTGCCCAAGATGCGCATGAATTTGCCCGTCACTGAGCACGAAAGAACCTTTCCCAACGATCAGCGCCTGATTTCCACCACCGACCTCAACAGCCGCATCACCTACTGCAACGACGCTTTCGTGGCGATCAGCGGGTTCACCTACGACGAGCTGGTCGGCCAACCCCACAACCTGGTGCGCCATCCGGACATGCCTCCGGCCGTGTTCGGCCACATGTGGGAAACCATCAAACAAGGCAAACCGTGGATGGGCGTAGTCAAGAACCGGGCGAAGAACGGTGATTACTACTGGGTCAGCGCCTATGTCACGGCCGTCTACGAGCAGGGCCGCATCAGTGGCTACGAGTCGGTGCGCTCGGTGCCCACCCGTGAGCAGATCCGCCGCGCCGAGGCGTTGTACGCGCGCTTGCGGGCTGGCAGCGCGCCGGTGCCGTGGGCGGCCCGTCTGGGGCATGGCTTGGGTCACGGTTGGCCATTGATCGGTGCGGGCCTGCTGTCGGCGGCGGGCTACCTGTGGCTACCGCCCTACGCGGCGCTCGGGGTGCTGATGGCCAGCCTGCTGCTGGCCTGGTACCTGGTCGAGCACCGGCAGAACCAGGCCATCCGCCGCACGCTGGCCGAGCACCCCAAGGCCTTCACCAGCCCGCTGGTGGCACTGACCTACAGTGACAACCCAGGCCTGCAAGGCCAGCTGGATCTTGCCATCATCAGCGAGGAAGCACGCCTGCAGACGGCCTTGACCCGCCTGGTGGATGCCGGGGTCGGGGTGAAGTCGCGGGCGGCGCAGTCCTCCGATTTGTCCGATGCCCAGGCACAGATGCTCGACCGCCAGCGCAACGAGACCGACCAGTCCGCCGCCGCCATCGCGCAGATGGCGGCGACCATCCAGCAGGTTACCCATAACGTGCAGAGCACGGCGCACGCAGCGGGCGATGCCGACCAGCTGGCGCAGCAGGGCAGCGAGCTGGCGATGCAGAGCCTGCAGGCCATGGGCAGCATGAGCAATGCGGTCAACGACATCGGCCAGGCGGTCAATGCCCTGGCCGAGCAGACCCAGTCGATCGGCAGCGTGGTCGATGTGATTACTTCGATCGCCGAGCAGACCAACCTGCTGGCGCTCAACGCGGCCATCGAGGCGGCGCGTGCCGGCGAACAGGGGCGCGGGTTTGCCGTGGTGGCGGATGAAGTGCGATCGCTGGCCCAGCGCACCCGTGCCTCGACCGAGGAGATCCACCAGATCATCGCCTCGTTGCGCGCCGGGGCAGAGCGGGCGGTGAGCACCGCCAGCCGTGGCGAGCAGATCTCTCGGGACAGCGTGCACAGTGTCGAGGCGGTGCAGGCAGCGTTGAGCGGGATTGCCCAGGCGGTCAGCCGCATCACCGGCATGAGCCAGCAGATGGCGACGGCGTCGGAGCAGCAGAGCCATGTGGCCGAGGACATCAACCAGCAGATCGTGCGCATAGCCCACCTGTGCGACCAGAGTGCCGGGCAGGCCAGGCAGGGCGCGGAAATCAGCCAGGACCTGGAGCGCATGGCGGAGTACCTGCATAGCCTGGCGGAGCGGTTCAATCGTTGAGATTGCCGGGGCCGCCTTGCGGCCCTTTCGCCGGCAAGCCAGCTCCCACAGGTATTGCACAAGGCTCAGGCCTGTGGTGATCCTGTTTTCTCCGGCAAGCCAGCTCCCACAGGTATTGCACAAGGCCCAGGTCTGTGGTGATCCTGTGGGAGCTGGCTTGCCGGCGAATGGCCCGCAAAGCGGGCCCCGGTTCTGTGGCAAACTGTTCCCGCCAAGGAGAACCCCATGCCCAGACCCCGCTGCGAGCGCTGCCAGCGCCCGCTCGACCATTGCCTCTGCCCACTGATCCCCGCACTCGACAGCCGCACCCGCGTCATCCTGCTGCAGCACCCCAGTGAAACCACCCATGCCTTGAATACCGCCCGCCTGGCCGCCCTTGGCCTGAACAATGCCGAGTTGCGGGTAGGCGAGGTATTCGATGACCTGAATGAATTGCTGGCGACCCCCGGTTACCGGCCAGCCCTGCTGTTCCCGGGTGACGACGCCCAGGAATTGGTGGCCTATGGCGAGACGGACGACCAACCCTTGCTGTTGATCGTGCCCGACGGTACCTGGCGCAAGGCGCGCAAGCTGTTGTACCTGAACCCGTTGCTGGAGGCGTTGCCGCGGGTGACGCTGGGGGCTGTCGCGCCTTCACGCTACCGCTTGCGCAAGGCGCCGGAGGCGGGGGCGTTATCGACTATCGAGGCGGTGGTGGGAGCGCTGAACGCGTTGGAGCAGCCTGCCTGTTTCGATGCGCTGCTGGCACCGTTCGAGGCGTTGATCGAGGGGCAGATCAGGGCCATGGGTTTGGAGACGTTCCAGCGTAACCATGGTGCGGGGTGAGGTGGCAGTGAGGGTCCTATCGCCGGCAAGCCAGCTCCCACAGGTGCAGCGGCAGGGCTCAAGTTTGTGTTTCTACGGTTGGAACACAAAGGGTGAAGCTTGTGCTGTACCTGTGGGAGCTGGCTTGCCGGCGATGGGCCGCAAAGCGGCCCCGGCTATCTCGAACCCGATCAACGCATATCAGGCAAACGCGCCTCGGTGCGTACTTCAGTGGTAGCCAGCGCTTCCGGCGGCAGCGAAATACGCTGCTTGCTCAACAGCTCGCCCATGGTCGCCAGCACGCGGTAGCGCGAGAACTCCTCGGTATAACGCACCTCGGTGTAGCGGCGGTCGGCGTTGTACAGCTCGTTTTCACTGTCGAGCACGTCGAGCAGGGTACGTTGGCCCAGGCCGAACTGGTCCTGGTAGGCGGCACGCACGCGCTTGGTGGTCTCGGCGTATTCACGCGCGGTCGGCAGCTGCTTGCTGGCGTTGTTCATGGCGTTCCACGCCAGGCTCAGGTTTTCGGTCAGCTCACGCAGGGCGTTGTTGCGGATGTCCAGGGCCTGGTTGATCTTGTGCGCGTCGGACTGCAGGCGAGCCTTGTCGCTGCCGCCGCGGAACAGGTTGTAGTTCATCTCCACGCCAGCTTGCCAGTCGTTGTTGTTGTGGCCTTTCTCGCCGCTGGTGTTGTTGTTGGCACCGGTAGCCAGAATGGCGTCGAAGCGAGGGTAGAAGGTCGACTTGGCCACTTCGTATTGCTGCTCGGCAGCATTCACGTCAGCCTGGGCAGACTTGATGTACGGGTTGTTCTGGCGCATGCCGTCGCGGGCTTCGTCGAGGGTGCCAGGCACCTCACCCTTGATGGTTTGCGGGCTTTCCAGCTCGTCCGGCATGCGGCCGACGACGCTGAAGAAGTTGGCCTCGGCATCGGCCAGGTCGACTTCGGCGGTATCCAGGTTGTTTTCCGCCAGGGCGCGACGTGCGCGGGACTGGTCAAGGTCGGCGGTGCTGCCGACGCCGCGCTCGTTGCGCAGGCCGATCTGGTCGTTGACTCGCAGGTGGGCTTGCAGGTTGTTCCTGGCCAGGGTCACCAGTTCACGGCGCTTGAGCACTTCCAGGTACACCTCGACTGCACGCAGGGCGACATCCTGGGCAACGGCCTGGGTGTAGTAGGCGCGGGAGGTGGAGACTGCCTCGGTGCGGCCCACTTCATTCGAGGTGTTGAAGCCGTCGAAGATCATCTGCCGCAGGCGCAGTTCGGACTGGGTGTAGTTGAGGGTTTCCTTGTTGTGGTTGCCCTCGGCACGCGTCGTGGTGTTGTCCGAACGCTGGCGGCCATAGCCGGCGACCAGATCCACGGAAGGGTAGTAGCCACCACGCGCGAACTTCACATCTTCATCGGCCGACAGCTTGCTGTTGCGGTTGGAGCTGACCTGCGGGTGGTAGTCCACGGCGCTCTGGACAGCCTCGGTGATCGACATCGCCTGTACGTTGGCACTCGCCAGGGCCAACAGTAATGCACTGGTGATGGGGTTCAAAACGCGCATGGTACATCTCCCTGATCCTGGAATTTATCCTGCTGCTCGCCAAAAAAATGACGATAAAGTTATTGCATATAGTGTTGCAGGTTTTTAATAACACAGCTAAGTACATTCAACGCGATAGATAAGAAGATTTCTTCATATCAAATTGCCATATAATATATAAATTGTCTAATAGGCCCGCAGGAGGACCCAGGGGAATGGCAGCGGAAAGTCCATGAAAGCCAATTAATACGGGGGTTTAGCAGAGTTCCAGAATCATTTCGGATAAGGAGAATAGTCGTTAGGCGAAATTGATATTTGGCGACAGAATATTGTCACTTTGGCTTGTGCAAAGTTTTCTGGCTGAGGATGTACAGGCTTACCAGTACGGCGCTGGTCAACATGAAGGCGCGCGCCCAGAACAGAGGCACCAGATAGCACGACAGGCCGATGCTGGCCCACATCAGGCCGATGGCGTAGACCTTGCCCTTGAGGGGGATGCCCTCACCACTGAGGTAGTCACGGATCCATGGCCCGAGCTTGGGGTGATGGACCAGCCAGTGGTGAAAGCGCGGCGAGCTGCGGGCAAAGCAGGCGGCCGCCAATAGCAGGAACGGGGTGGTGGGCAATACCGGCAGGAATATCCCCAACACCCCCAACGCGACGCTGAGCCAGCCGGTGGCCAGCAGCAGGTAGCGCACAGGCGACTTAGTGGTGGCGTGGCTTGAGCAGCGCCGGTTTTTCGTCTGGGGCATGCAGCAGCAGGAACAGCGCCGTCAGCGCTTCGGGGATCTGTACGATCATGTCGTCCTGCAGGTTGGCGTTGCTGGCGATGTCGGCGAACTCCGGCTGCTCGTCGAACAGGCCCGAGCCGACCATGATCGGCAGCAGCATCTCGCTGACTTCTTCCTCGGCGTTCTCGAACCAGGCCTCTTCACGCAGGAATACGCCTTCCATGAAGCCGATGCACCAGCCGCGCAGGTCGGAATCGTCCGGCTCGTCGGTCAGGTCGAGGTCGCATGGCAGCTCGAACTCGTCGTCGCTGGCCAGCTGGCGGGCGATGTGCGCTTTCAGCGCCACCAGGGTGGCCTCGATCTCGGTGCGCTGAGCATCGCTGGCGTAGTGCGGCTCTTCAGCGAACAGGGCGTCGATCCACTCGCGCTCGGGCACTTCCTCGGCATTGATCGAAAGGGCGGTGAGGTAGCCGTGGGCGGCGACATAGTCCAGCGCTTCCTCATGCAGCTCGTCGGCGTCGAGGAAGGCTTGCAGGCGGGTCAGTTGCTCGGCGAAGGACATTACAGGGCTACCTTGGGGAATAAACGATAACGAATTCTAGCACCTTGCGACGGCGGCGGGGTAAAGGGAACGTCTATCGCCGTGGTGTCCTGCGCGGGGCGGTGCTGCGGTATACTCCGCGATTTTTCATCCAGGGGCAGGGTTTGCCGGCTACCTGGCAAAAACCGCTTACGCATTTGGCGTGTGCGGGGCGGGTTTTTCGTCCAGCCTGTATCCGGGATGGTACGGCGATTTGTGGAGTTGCACATGCTCGAACAGGCTCAGCGCGTTCTCAAGGACGTCTTCGGCTACGACAGTTTCCGCGGGCGCCAGGCAGCGATCATCGACTGCGTGGCCAATGGTGGCGATGCCCTGGTGCTGATGCCCACCGGCGGCGGCAAGTCGTTGTGTTTCCAGGTGCCGGGGCTGCTGCGCCCGGGCCTGACGGTGGTGGTTTCGCCACTGATCGCACTGATGGACGACCAGGTCGCCACGCTAGACGAACTGGGTGTGCCGGCCGCTGCGCTGAACTCCACGCTGACCCCGGAGCAGCAGCGTGACCTGGCCGGGCGCCTGCGCCGTGGCGAAGTGAAGATGCTGTACCTGGCGCCGGAGCGCCTGGTGCAGCCGCGCATGCTCGACTTCCTGCGCGACCTGGATATCTCGTTGTTCGCCATCGACGAGGCCCACTGCGTGTCGCAATGGGGCCACGATTTCCGCCCCGAATACCTGCAACTGGGCCAGCTGGCCGAACTGTTCCCGCATGTGCCGCGCATCGCGCTGACCGCCACCGCCGACATGCGCACCCGCGAGGAGATTGTCCAGCGCCTGCACCTGCAAGGCGCCGAGCGCTTCCTGTCGAGTTTCGACCGGCCCAACATCTTCTACCGCATCGTGCCCAAGGAGGCGCCGCGCAAGCAGCTGATGGCGTTCCTCGGCGAGCGCCGCGGCAACGCCGGTATCGTCTATTGCCTGTCGCGCAAGAAAGTCGACGAAACCGCCGCATTCCTCTGTGACCAGGGCTTCCCCGCGCTGCCGTATCACGCCGGCCTGGCTGCCGAGACGCGTGCAGCCAACCAGCACCGCTTCCTCAACGAGGAAGGGCTGATCATGGTCGCCACCATCGCCTTCGGCATGGGTATCGACAAGCCCAACGTGCGCTTTGTCGCCCACCTTGACCTGCCCAAGTCGCTCGAGGCGTATTACCAGGAGACCGGCCGTGCCGGCCGTGACGGGCTGCCGTCCGATGCCTGGATGGCCTACGGGCTGCAGGACATGGTGATGCTCAAGCAGATGCTGCAGAACTCCGAAGGTGACGAGCGCCACAAGCGCATCGAGCAGCACAAGCTCGACGCCATGCTGGCCCTGTGCGAAGAAACCCGCTGCCGCCGCCAGTCGCTGCTGGCCTATTTCGACGAAACCCTCGAGCAACCGTGCGGGCACTGTGACAACTGTGTCGACCAGGTGCAGACCTGGGACGCCACCGAGCCGGCCCGTCAGGCGCTGTCGGCGGTGTTCCGCACCGGCCAGCGCTATGGCGTTGGTCACCTGGTCGATGTGCTGCTGGGCAAGGACACCGAGAAGGTGCGCAATTTCGGCCACGAGAAGCTCTCGGTGTTTGGCGTCGGCAAGGGGCTGGCCGAAGTCGAGTGGCGTTCGCTGTTCCGTCAGCTGGTGGCGCGTGGCCTGGTCGACATCGACCTGGAAGGCTACGGCGGCCTGCGCCTGTCCGACAGCTGCCGGCCGCTGCTGCGTGGCGAAGTGACCTTGCAGCTGCGCCGTGACCTCAAGCCGCAGACCACCGCCAGGACTTCGTCGTCCAGTGGCGGCAGCCCGGCCAGCCAGCTGGTGCGTGCCGAAGAGCGCGAACTGTGGGAAGCGCTGCGTACCCTGCGGCGCAAGCTGGCCGAGGAGCACAGCGTGCCGCCCTACGTCATCTTCCCCGACTCGACGCTGCTGGAGATGCTGCGCAGCCAGCCGGCCAGCCTCAGCGACATGGCCCAGGTCAGCGGCGTGGGCGCGCGCAAGCTGGAGCGTTATGGCCAGGCCTTCCTCGAGGTGCTGAACAACAGCGGCGGCACCGACGAAGCGCCGAAAGTGGTACTCGACCTGCGCCACGAACTGGTCAGCCTGGCCCGTGCCGGCATGACCCCGGCGCAGATCGCCGGGCAGCTCAACTGCAGCGAGAAGAACGTCTACAGCCTGCTGGCCGAGGCGCTGGGCCGCCAGGAACTGAGCCTGGAACAGGCCCTGGACCTGCCGGAAGATCTGTTGATGGAAGTGCAGGATGCCTTCCTCGATGGCGAGGGCGAGCTGCCACCGGTATCGGCAATTGCGCCGCTGTTCGGTGCGCGGGTGCCGGAGGGCGTGCTGTACTGCGTGCGGGCTGCGCTGGCGGCCGAGTTCGAGCTGTAAGTGACGACAGGATCGAAGGCAGAACTGCCATCTGCTGACCTTTGTCATGTTTTTTGACGATTATCGAACATTCCAGGGTGCCCGAGCCTTGCCTCGTGGGACGGGCCATGGTTAGCTGCCTAATAATTAGATCTGTTCAATGAGTTGCTTATGCCCCTGACCGACAACCAACACCGCTTCGGCATGCAGCTGGCCCAGATGTCCCGGGGGTGGCGTGCCGAGCTGGACCGCCGCCTGGCCGGGCTCAACCTGTCCCAGGCGCGCTGGCTGGTGTTGCTGCACCTGGCCCGTTTCGAAGAGGCCCCGACCCAGCGTGAGCTGGCCCAGAGCGTGGGCGTCGAAGGCCCGACCCTGGCGCGCCTGCTCGACAGCCTGGAGGCGCAGGGGCTGGTACGCCGGCAGGCGGTGCTGGAAGACCGGCGGGCCAAGAAGATTATGCTGTGCCCGCCGGCCAAACCGCTGATCGACCAGATCGAGACCATTGCCAATCAACTGCGGGTTGAGCTGTTCACCGGGGTGGACGAGGCGGAGCTGCAGGTGTGCATGCGGGTGCATGCCAAGATTCTGGCCAACCTGGAGAAATCCTGAGGGGCCTGGGGCCGCTTTGCGGCCTGTGGGAGCGGGTTTACCCGCGAAGAATGCAACGCGGTGTATGGCACCGGCTTCGCCGGTGTTCGCGGCTAAAGCCGCTCCCACAATGTGTCCGGCACCTAGAAGGTATGCCCAAGGTTCAGGTACACCGCCTGCTCATGCGCACTGTTGGCCCCGTAGCTCAGGTTCAACGGCCCCAGCGGCGTCTCCAGCCCCAGGAAGATGCTCGCCGCATTGATGTAGCCACTGTCGAAATCGTTGTCGTTGTTCCACGCCCGCCCTCGCTCCAGCGACCCGCCGATGTACAGCGGGAAGTCCAGCGGCACGTAGGCCCGTGGTGTCAGGCGGCGGTAGTAGACCATGCGCATCAGGCTCACGTTCTGCCCCGACACCGAGTCCTGGCGGAAGCCTGACAGCTCCCGCGCGCCACCCAGCACGAAGCTCGAGGTCACCACTTCGGTATCATCCAGCGTGCGCCCGTAGCGCCCGCCCAGCACGAAGGTGTTCGGCCCGCTGCTGAGGGCCTTGTCCAGGTTGAACATCCACTGCCGGTAATCCTGGTCGGAATCCAGCGACTGGTCATACTTGCGCAAGGTCAGGCCGATATCCTCGCCGCTGTGCGGGAAGTACAGGTTATCGAGGGTGTCGAACGAGTACTTCAGCTCGTAGAAACCTTCGTTGAAACTGACCTTGGGCAGGTCCTGATCACCGATGCGTACCTCGGCCTCGCCCCAGGCCTTGCCCACACCCAGGCGCACTTCACCGTTGGTGCCGATCTGCCGCCCCACGTTAAGGCCAAAGCCGTAACGCTCCAGGCGGTACTCGGCCACCGGGTCGTTGTCCAGTGTGGCTTCGATGTTCTGCGAGCTGAAGTCCAGGTACGGCGCGATGAAGTAGCGCGAGCCCACGTCCAGCGGCTGGTAGAACTCGCTGTACAACTCCTGCTGGTCGCCGATCTGGCCACGGGTCAACCATTCGGCGCCGAGGCTGTTGATGCCGTTGACCCGGTAGCTGGCGCCCAGGTTGAAGGCGCTGTCGCCGCGCAGGTCGTCCGACAGGTTCAGGCCCAGGCGCAGGTAGTCGGTGCCACCGCGTCGGCCGCGGGCGTTGATCACCAGGGTGTTGTCGTCGCCCTTGTGCACCACGCGGTACTGCACCCGGTCGAAGTAGTCCAGGCCGTACAGCGTGCCCATGTCGGTCTGCAGGCGGCCTAACTCCAGCGGCGCATCGATCGGTTGGCGGATGTACGAGCGGATGACCTCGTCGCTGACCTTGGAGTCGTTTTCGATCCTGATCGCGGTGATCGTCGGCGTGCGTTGGCGCGGCGAGCGGGCCACGGCCAGGCTGCTGTCACCTTCGGGCTGGCGCAGGGCGGCAAGGCGCGGGTCGAGCAGGCGGGTGGCGCGGTAGCCGGCCTCGATCATTTCCCGAGCGCGGCCAAAGTCGGTGACGCCAAAGGCGGTCAGTGGTGGCTGGATGAGGATGTCGTCGCGGTGCAGGCTGGCCAGTTGTTCTTCCGAGTTGCGCCGGGTCATCAGGGTGATCGACTGGTTGAGCACATCGACCACCGTGGCCAGCTGCTTGCGGTCACGCAGCGGGGTGCCGATGTCGACCACGATGGCCAGGTCCACACCCATTTCGCGGGCGACGTCCACCGGGATGTTGTCGACCATGCCGCCGTCCACCAGCAGCCGGCCGTCCAGTTCGACCGGGGCGAATACCGCCGGGATCGACATGCTGGCGCGGATCACCTGGGGCAGGTGGCCACGGCGGAACACTACCTTTTCGCCACTGGCGATGTCGGTGGCCACTGCGCGGAAGGGAATGGGCAGCTTGTCGAAGTCACGGGTGTCGGCGGTGTGCGCCAGCTTGCTTTCCAGCAGCAGCGCCAGGTTCTGGCCCTGGATCACCCCCAGCGGCAGGCCCAGGCTGCCGTCGTCGCGAAAGCTGAGCTTCTGCTTGACCAGGAAGTCGCGGTCATCCTGCTTGCGCCGGAACGGCACATCCTTGCGCGGCGGGGCATCGGACAGCGCCTGTTGCCAGTCGAGGGTGGTGGCAAGCTTTTCCAGCTCTTCGACACTGTAGCCCGAGGCATACAGGCCGCCGACCACCGCGCCCATGCTGGTGCCGGCGATGGCGTCGATGCGCACGCCCTGTTCCTCCAGGGCCTTGAGCACACCAATGTGGGCCAGGCCACGGGCCGCGCCCCCCGACAGCACCAGGCCAACCTTGAGCCTGGCCGGTTCGGCGGCGAATACCGTGAGGGAGGTGAGGGTGAGCAGGAAACAGAACAGCAAACGGCGCATCGTGAGTCTCAAACCGTGGGCTAAAGACCGCTAGTATAAGCGGCCCCTCACCTGGAGATGCCTCACCATGGCCGACAGCAAACCGGAAATCGTCATCACGTATTGCACGCAGTGCCAATGGCTGCTGCGTGCCGCCTGGCTGGCCCAGGAACTGCTCAGCACCTTCACCGACGACCTTGGCCGGGTGGCCCTGGAGCCTGGCACCGGCGGTATCTTCCGCATAACCTGCAATGGCGTGCAGATCTGGGAGCGCAAGGCCGACGGTGGCTTCCCCGAGGCCAAGGTGCTGAAGCAGCGGGTGCGCGACCAGATCGACCCGCAGCGTGACCTGGGCCACAACGACCGCTGAATCAGGCGCCCTCGGCCAGGGGCCGCTGCCTGGGCGGTTGCTCGGCGGCCAGGCGGCTGGACAGCACGATGGCGAAGATGATCAGCGCGCCGCCCAGCAGCATGCGCAGGGTCGGGGTTTCGGCGAACACCACCCAGGCCACGGCAATGCCGTAGACCGGTTCCATGCCGAACACCACGGCGGCGGTGCGCGCCTTGATCACCGACAGGCTGGCGACGAACAGGCTGTGCGCCACGCCGGTGCAGAAGATGCCGAGCAGGGCGATCCACAGCCAGTCCATGGTGGCTACGCCGGCCAGGTCCGGTGCCGCGAACGGCAGCAGGCACAAGCCCACCACCAGGTTCTGCCACAGCGCCGCCTGCACTGCAGGTAGGCGGCCGGAGCCGGCGCGGTTGGTGAGTGACAGCAGGGAGAACAGCAGCCCCGACAGCAATGACCAGAGCAGGCCGCCGGTGGCTTCACTGGCCAGGTCGAATGCCGGTGTGACCAGTACCAGGCCGATGCTGACCAGCAACACCAGCAAAGCCTCGTTGCGGCGGATGCGTTCGCGGAACAGCAGGCCTTCGAGGATCACGGTAAAGGCCGGGAAGCTGGCGAAGCCGAGGGTGGCGATGGCCACGCCGGCGACCTTTACCGCAATGAAGAAGCTGACCCAGTGCCCGGCCAGCAGCACGCCGCCGAGCAGCAGGCGGCGGGCGTCCTGGCCGCTCAGGCGTTGCCAGCCCGGCCCGGCCAGGCTGGCGAACAGGGCCAGGGCGAGCACGGCGAAGGCGGCGCGTCCGAAGACGATGATCGCCGGGCTGGCGCTGGCGGCCAGTTTGCCGAAGACGCCGGTGAGGCCGAAGAACAGCGCGCCGATGTGCAGGGCGCCGAGGGCGGTGCGGTGGTTCATGGGTGGTCCTTGCTCAAGATCTCTACTGGCTGTGCCGGCCTCTTCGCGGGCATGCCCGCTCCCACAGGTACTGCACAGGTGTTGAAAACGGTGCAACACCTGTGGGAGCGGGCGCGCCCGCGAAAGGGCCGGCACAGGCTCAGTGTATAGGCTCAGAAGGATGCATTCTGTCGCAAGGCTAGTGTGAGTTGTCGCCAGACTCTCGCCGCAATGCCAACGGCGTACACCCGAACGCCCGCAACATCGCCGCCGAAAACGCACTCTGCGAGCTGTACCCCACCTGCGCCGCAATCTCCCCCATCGGTAGCAAGGTCTGCATCACCAGCCGCCGCGCTTTGAGCAAGCGCCGCTGGCGAATGTAGTCCATCGGCGTCATCCCGCATTCTGCGGTAAAGCGCGCATGCAGGCGGGCACTGGACAACCCGGCGATGCGCGCCAGGTCAGCCACTTGCAGCGGGTAGGCGGCATGCCGCTCGATATGCGCATCGAAGGCGGCATAGGGCAGGCGCTGGCTGGCTGCGACGCTGGCTGCCGCCGTTGGGTTGAGGCTGGCCAGCAGCAGCGCTGCCCCTTGCCGGGCAATCAGCGGGTCGTGCATGGGGCTGGTCGCCAGCCAGTCCACCAATTGCTGCTGGCGCTCGTCCAGGCCCAAGGCGGCGGGGCGGTCGAGCAGGCGGCGGCTGGCATCGGCATGTTCGCCCAGTTGCTCGCGCAACCAGTGGTCCCCTGGTACATCCAGCACCAGGCAATCGCTGCCGCCATCGCTGGCGCAGGTGTGATGGGCGCCCGCCGGTACCACGATCAGCCCCTGTCGATCGATCCCGGCGCCATGCCCCTGCACCTCGAACTCCAGGCGACCGCGCAGGCCGAACACCAGTTGCGGGTGTTCGTGGCTGTGGGCGATCAGGCTGTCGCGGTAATGGCGCAGCGAGAGGATCGGGCCGGCGGTCATGGGGAGAGTCGTCCTCGCAGGGCAGAACCGCATTGTGCCTCATTCCCTGCAGTCCATCACTCGTAACGGTTTTGCCACTGCGCTGTCATCCGCGCCTGCCAGTCTCCAGCAAACTGCGCCGGAGCCTGCCCATGACCCATGCCGAACTGTCCCGTCCCTCGCGCAAGCAACGCGTGCGTACCCTGTGGATTTCCGATGTGCATCTGGGCACCCGCGACTGCCAGGCCGAACACCTGTCGCAGTTCCTCAAGGGCTACCAGGCCGACCGCATCTACCTGGTGGGCGATATCATCGATGGCTGGAAGCTGCGCGGCGGGATCTACTGGCCTCAAGCCCACACCAACGTGATTCGCCGCCTGCTGACCATGAGCAAGCGGGGCACCGAGGTGATCTACGTCACCGGCAACCATGACGAATTCCTGCGCCGTTACTCCAAGCTGATCCTCGGCAACATCCAGCTGGTGGACGAGGCCGAGCACCTGACCGCCGATGGCCGCCGCCTGCTGGTGATCCATGGCGACCAGTTCGACGTGATTACCCGTTACCACCGCTGGCTGGCGTTCCTCGGCGACCGTGCCTACGAGTTCACCCTGGTGCTCAACCGCTGGCTCAACCACTGGCGTGCCCGCTATGGATACGGCTATTGGTCACTGTCGGCATACCTGAAGCACAAGGTCAAAGGCGCGGTGAACTTCATCAGCGACTTCGAGGATGCCATTGCCCACGAGTGCACCCGCCGCGGTTTTCATGGGGTGGTGTGTGGGCATATCCACCATGCCGAGATTCGCCAGGTGGGGGAGGTGGAGTACCTCAATTGCGGGGATTGGGTGGAGTCGTGCACGGCCCTGATCGAGCATTGGGATGGCACGATCGAGCTGTACCGGTTGGCCGAGGCACAGGCGCGGGAGGCGCAGGCAGCGGCGGCGGTGCGCGAACCGGCGTAGGGTTTGAGGGCCAAGGGGGCTGCTTTGCAGCCCATCGCGACACAAGGCCGCTCCCACAGGCCGCAAAGCGGCCCCAAAAAATCTACAGGCTGATCTTGCCCAACAGGATATCCCTGAACATCACGAAATCCCCGATCAGGCTGTACAGCGGATGGGTAAAGGTCGCAGGCCGGTTCTTTTCGAAAAAGAAATGCCCGACCCAGGCAAAGCCGTAGCCGAACACGGGCAAGGCCAGCAGCAGCAACCATTTGCCACTGCCGATGATATAGGCCAGCAGGGCTATCACCAGGCTGGTGCCGACGAAGTGCAGGCGGCGGCAGGTGGGGTTGCTGTGCTCCCCCAGGTAGTAAGGGTAGAACTCGGCAAAACTGCGAAACTGCGCTGTGCGGTTCATGACAGTGCTCCGGGATTAATACTTCTGGACAAGATGTACGGCGTGGAGCCTGAATCGAGTCTAGAGTGACTGGCGAGGCCTATCAGTGACAATAGGCGCCAATTGAATATCCTTGGGGTTCACCGCAGGAGCGGTCAGCATAAATGCCTTTCATGAGCGAAAGAACCACGTCAGCCAGCTGGGCATCAGGGATCGTGAAGGCACTCGAGCTGGAAGGGCTGGACTGCCGGGCCATGTTCAAGCAGCTGGGGCTGGATTTCGCTGCCCTCGACGACCCCGACGCGCGCTTCCCCCAGGACTCCATGACCCGGCTGTGGCAACTGGCGGTGGAACTGTCGGGCAACGAGGCCATAGGCCTGAACATGGCGCGGGTGGTGCGCCCGGCGTCGTTCCATGTGGTGGGCTATGCGTTGATGTCCAGCCGCACCCTGGCCGAAGGCTTCGAGCGCCTGGTGCGTTACCAGCGCATCATCGCCGAAAGCTCCGACCTCAGCTTCGTCCTCGGCCCCGAGGGTTATTCGCTGATCCTGACCGTACACGGCGACCATCTGCCACCGACCCGGCACAGTGCCGAGGCATCGCTGGCCTGCGCGCTGGCGCTGTGCAGCTGGCTCAGCGGTCGGCCGGTGCAACCGCGCCGGGTGCTGGTGCAGGGGCCGCAGCCAAAGAATATCGAGCCGTACAAGGTGGCGTTCCATTCGCCGCTGGTGTTCGGGGCGCCGCACGATGCGCTGGTGTTCGAACGCGCCGACATGGAGGCGCCGCTGCCCACCGCCAACGAAGCCATGGCCATCCTGCATGACCGCTTTGCCGGCGAATACCTGGCGCGTTTCTCGGAAAGCCGGGTCACCCACCGCGTGCGCCAGGTACTGTGCCGCATCCTGCCGCAGGGCGAGCCCAAGCGCGAAACCCTGGCCCAGGCCCTGCACCTGTCGCAGCGCACCTTGCAGCGGCGGCTGCAGGAAGAAGGCACCAGCTTCCAGACCCTGCTCGACGATACCCGCCGCGAACTGGCCGAACAGTACCTGGCGCAGCCAGGCATGACCCTGCTGGAAACCGCCTACCTGCTGGGTTTTGCCGACCCCAGCAACTTCTACCGGGCGTTCCGCCGCTGGTTCCATGCCACACCCAGTGAGTACCGCGCCCGCCTGGGTGCCGAGCCTGAGGTGGTCAGTGACGCCAGAACGCCGGCATGCACAACACTAGCACGGTGATGATTTCCAATCGGCCGAGCAGCATGCCGCTGGCGAGAATCCACTTGGCAGCGTCCGGCAGCGTGGCGTAGTTGCCCGACGGGCCGATCACTTCACCCAGGCCCGGGCCCACACCCGAGACCGTGCCGGCAGCGCCGGTCAGGGCGGTCATCCAGTCCACGCCAAGCAACGACAGCAGCAGCGCCATGACGCAGATGGTGATGGCGAAGAAGAACGAGAAAGTCAGGATCGAACGCACGATTTCTTCGTCGAGGCGGTGGCCGTTGTACTTCTGCTTGATCACCGCGCGTGGATGGATCAGCTGGTTGAGGCTGGCCTTGAGCAGGATGTAGGCGACCTGGAAGCGGAAGATCTTGATGCCACCCGCCGTAGAGCCGGAGCAGCCACCGACGAAGCCCAGGTAGAAGAACAGCATCAGCGAGAAGTTGCCCCACAGGCTGTAGTCACCCAGGGCGAAGCCGGTGGTGGTGACCACCGAAGTCACGTTCAGCGCCACGTGGCGCAGGGCGTCGAGCCAGTGCAGGTTGGTGGTGGCCCAGTACCAGGTGCCAAGCACCAGCCAGGTGACCACCAGCATGCCCAGCAAACCCTGCACCTGCTGGTCGCGGATCAGTGCCTTGCGGTTGCCGCGCAGGGTCGCCACGTAAAGGGTGAAGGGCAGGCTGCCGAGGATCATCACCACCACCGCGACCCAGTGCACGGCCGGGATATCCCACTTGGCCAGCGACTGGTCGGAGGTGGAAAACCCGCCAGTGGAAATCGCCGACATGGCGTGGTTGATCGCATCGAACGGGCTCATGCCGGCCCACCAGAAGCCCAGCGCGCCCAGGATCGAGAAGCCGACGTATACCCCCACGATCGACTTGGCGACCATGTGCGAGCGCGGCATGACCTTCTCCGAGCGGTCGGACGATTCGGTCTGGAACAGGCGCATGCCACCGATGCGCAGCAGCGGCAGGATCGCTACCGCCATGCCGATGAAGCCGATGCCGCCGAGCCAGTGCAGCATCGAGCGCCACATCAGGATGCCCGGTGACATGTTGTCCAGCCCGCTGAGCACGGTGGCGCCGGTGGCGGTGATGCCCGACATGCTTTCGAAGAAGGCGTCGGTGTAGCTGATGTGCTGGGTCAGCAGGAACGGCAGGGCGGCGAACACGCACACCACCAGCCAGCTGCTGACGGTCAGCAGGTACATGTCGCGCGGGCGCAGGTGCACATGTTCGGGGCGGCCCTGGAGCACCAGGGCCAGGCCGGCGATGAAGGTGATCAGGCTCGACCAGAGGAACGACGGCATGTCACGGGTGCGTTCGAAGATCACCAGGGTCGCCATGGGCACGGCCATGCTGACGGCGAGGGTAATCAGGAAGATGCCGATGATGAAACCAATGATCCTTAAGGTCGGCAACGCCATGTGATCTGCTCTGACTCGAAACGGAAGGGCGCCATTCTACCTATGGGTCTGGTGATGTAAACGCTAGAATGGCGGCACATTTACCTGCCAGGAGGGTAGCCGATGGAGGCTCTCGACGCATTGCTCAACCGTGTTTCCGTGCCACGCCTGACCGACCCGGCGCCCAATGCCGCCCAGCGCGAGGCGCTGTTCCAGGCCGCCCTGCGCGCCCCGGACCACGGTCAGCTGCGGCCGTGGCGCTTTCTCACCATCGAAGGCCAGGGCCGCGAGAAGCTGGGTGAGCTGTTCGCCGAAGCGCTGCAGCACAAGGGGGATGCCACCCAGGCAGCCCTGGACAAGGCCCGCGCCATGCCCCTGCGGGCGCCGTTGCTGATCGTGGTGGTTGCCAAGCTGCAGGACCACTTCAAGGTGCCCAAGTCCGAGCAGCGGCTGGCGGCAGGCTGTGCGGCGCACGGCATCCTGATTGCGGCGCATGCGCAAGGTATCGGTGCGGTGTGGCGCACCGGGGACATGGCTTTCGATGCCCATGTGCACAAGGGCCTGGGGCTGGCCGCGAACGAGGAGCTGATCGGGTATCTGTATGTGGGTACGCCGCTGACCGAGCCGCGCACCGCGCCGATTCTGGAAACTGCTGATTTCGTCAGTGCCTGGGGCGAGTAACGCAGCCTTGGGCTGATTGCCGTATCAAGGCATCCGGCCCTTTCGCGGGTAAACCCGCTCCCACAGGTGTTGCGCAAATTTCAGGCCTTGCACAGTACCTGTGGTAGAGGGCGGGTGCCTTTACAGCACATCAACCGCCCGCCGCTCCCACAGGAGGTGCGAAAATTTCACGCCTTGCACAGGTACCTGTGGGAGCGGGTTTACCCGCGAAGAGGCCGGGAGCATTTGCATCAAATCAACTGCCTGTCGCTTCAGTCACAGGCAACTCCAGCCGCGCCACAAAGCCCCCCTGTGGATGGTTCTCCAGCACCAGGCTGCCGCCATGCCGCTCCGCCGCCTTGCGTGCAATCGCCAACCCCAGCCCATGCCCCGGCGCATCCTGCCCCGGCGCACGGAAGAACGGTTCCCCCAGCTGCGCCAGGTGTTCCGCCGCCGCCCCCGGCCCATGGTCACGCACGCTGATCACGATACGGTCCTGCTCGCGCATGGCGCTGACTTCGATCGGCTGGCCCTGCGGGTTGAAGCGCAGGGCGTTGCGCAGCAGGTTGTCCACGGCACGCTCGATCAGCGTTGGCCAACCCTGCAAGGTCAACCCCGGCTGTGCCTCCAGGCGCACATCCTGCTCTGGTGCGCTGAGCTGGGCGTCCTTGCGCACGCTGCCGAGCAGGGCGTTGAGGTCGACCGGCTCGGCATGGGCCTGTTCGGCATCGACCCGCGCCAGGGCGAGAATTTCGCTGATCAGGTCTTCCAGGCGGTCGCATTCGCGGGTCAGGCGTGGCCACAGCGCCTCACGCTGCTCAGGCTCGGCGCGCTCGGCCAGGGCCAGGGCGATACGCAGCCTGGCCAGCGGTGAGCGCAGTTCATGGGACACATCGCGCAGCAACTGGCGCTGGCTGCCGATGGTGCTTTGCAGGCGCGCGCCCATCTTGTTGAAGTCCTTGGCCAGCACGCCGAACTCGTCACGCCGCGCCGCCAGCTGCGCCAGGCTGTTCTGCTGGTAGGTGGTCTGGCCCAGGTCATGCACGGCGCTGCGCAGGCGGCTGAGCGGGCGGGTGATGGACAGGGTCACCAGCAGGCTGAACAGGGTCAGCACCACCAGGGCAATGCCCAGCGCACTGAGCGGCCATAACAGGCTTTCGCGGTGCCAGGCATCCAGCGCCGGGTGGGGGATGCGGTAGATCAGCAGGTACGTCTCGCCGGTGTCGGGGCTGGTGTACTCCTCGGTCAACCGGCGCCACGGCAGGCGCCGCTGGTCATTGTGCTGGCGTGCCTCGAAGGCCGCCGCACGGCGCGGGAAGGTGCCGGGCACCACGGCTTCGCCACTGTCGTCGAGCACCTGCACGTCGATCTTGTAGCGGTCCTTGCGCCGTTCCAGGAAGTGCTGTGCCGAAGCCAGGCCTTCCTGTTCGTAATGCTTGGCCCACTTGCTGGCCAGGGTATTCAGGCCCGGGTGGCGGCTGAGGATCCAGGCGTCCTGGTTGAGCATATGGCCCAGCAGGATCGACAGGCCCGCAACCAGGGTGATGGCCAGCCAGAAACTGGCCAGGATGCGCCAGAACAGTGAACGCAAGTGCACCTCCTGCAAACAAGAAAAGCCCGGCTCGCACTGAGGCGGGCCGGGCATCGGGCGGACAGCTTACTGGGCCTTGTTGCCTTTTTCAGCTTTCCAGGCCTGGAACTCCTGCCACTCGGCTTTCTGTGCGGCGCGTTCCTTCTGCAGTTCGTCGAACTTCTTCTGCTGCTCAGGCTTGAGCAGGGCACGGACCGCGCTGTCGGTCTTGTCGCGGTTGGCCTGCAGTTCGTCCTTCATCGCCTTCTGGTCGGCGGCCGGCAGTTTGGACAGGTAGCGCTCGGTGATGTCGCGGCGCTGTTTCATCTGCTCGCCCATCAGTTTGCCGATCTGCTGGCGCTGGTCACGGCTCAGGTCCAGCTGGTGGAAAGGCGCATCACCGCGATGATGTGGGCCGTCGTGGCGCGGGCCGCCTTCAGGCATGGCCATGGCCACGGTCGGCAGGGCGGCGGCGAACATCAGGGCGATAAGGGTCTTGCGCATGGTGTCTCTCCTTTCATGGGCCGGTGGTTACCGGATGAGCACAGTCTAGGAAGATCACCGTCAAGCGCGGTCAGTGGATGGTAAAGGCTCGGTAAAGATGTTCAGAGGCAGTAGTAATAACCACGGCTGCGCAGGGCAACGATGCGCGGCCGGCCATCGGCGTGGGGGCCGATTTTCTTGCGCAGGTTGCTGACGTGCATGTCCAGGCTGCGGTCGTACAGGGTCAGCTTGCGGCCCAGGCCGATCTGCGCCAGTTCCTGCTTGTCCAGCGGCTCGCCGGGTTGGCGCAGCAGGGCTTCGAGAATGCGGCTTTCGGACAGGGTCAGGGTCATTTCGCGGCCATCGATGCTGGCCACGCCACGGGCAGGGCTGTAGACCAGGTCGCCCAGTTCCACCTGGCTGGTGGTGGCGGTGGGGTGGCTGCGGCGCAGCACGGCACGCAGGCGAGCGGTGAGTTCACGCGGGTCGCAGGGTTTGGCCAGGTAGTCGTCGGCGCCCAGTTCCAGGCCGAGGATGCGGTCCAGCGGCTCGCCGCGGGCCGAGAGCATCAGCACCGGCAGTTCGGCATGCTCGCTGCGCAACTGCTTGAGCAGTTCCAGGCCACTGCCGTCGGGCAGCATCACGTCCAGCACCACGGCCGCCGGGGCATGCGTGGCCAGGGCCTGGCGTGCGCTCTGGCCATCGTGGCAGGCGCGCACGGTAAACCCTTCCTGGGTCAGCCAGCTGCCGAGCAGCTCGCACAGCTCCTGGTCATCATCTATCAGTAACAGCTCGCTCATGACTCACTCAATTCAACCATTGACGGCGGCTATTCGGCCCGCCAGTGGCAAAGATACCGCAGACTGATGGCAACAGTATAACTGCCGGTACCGCGTGGGCTTCTTCGCGGGCAAGCCCGCGAAGAAGCCCACGCGGTCTCAGATCAAGGCAGCACTTGCTTGAACGGCTTGACCACCACCTTGTCGTACACGCCCGCGGCAATGTAAGGGTCGGCATCGGCCCAGGCCTGCGCCGCGGCCAGGGAGTCGAACTCGGCAACGATCAGGCTACCGCTGAAACCCGCTTCACCCGGGTCGTTGCTGTCGATGGCCGGGTGCGGGCCGGCCAGTACCACGCGGCCCTCGGCCTTCAGCTGCTGCAGGCGTTCGATGTGCGCCGGGCGGGCGGCCAGACGCTTTTCCAGGGAGTTTGCGACGTCGCTGGCGATGATGGCGTAGAGCATGTCAATCCTTGGGTTTGGAGGTAGAAGGGTCGTCGTGCAGGTGGCGCGACAGGTACACGCCCTGCGCTACCAGGAACATCACGGTCATGCCCAGGCTGCCGAACACCTTGAAGTCGACCCAGAAGTCCTGGAAGGTGAAGGCGACGAACAGGTTGGCCGCGCCGCAGAACAGGAAGAAGCCGATCCAGGCCAGGTTCAGGCGGGTCCAGATGGCATCGGGCAGGCTCAGGGCGTGGCCCATGATGCGCTTGATCAGCACCCGGTCGCCGATGAAGTGGCTACCGGCGAAGCCCAGGGCGAACAGCCAGTTCACCACCGGCGCCTTCCACTTCAGGAAGGTTTCGCTGTGGAAGGTCAGGGTCAGGCCGCCGAACACCAGGCAGGCCACCAAGGTCAGCCACTGGCCCTTTTCCAGCTTGCGCTGGCGCAGGAACAGCGCGCCGTAGACCACCAGCGAGCTGATGATCAGCATGGCCGTGGCGCTGTAGATGCCGCCGAATTCGAAGCTGTGGCCGGCGACTTCCATGGGGCGCGGGTCGAGCTTGTAGACGATGAAGAACAGCAGCAGCGGAATGAAATCGATGAATTGTTTCACAATGGCAGCCAGAATCGGGATGTGACGGCATAATAACAAACATCGATTCCAGCGAAAGCGCTCCTCCATGAATGTTGATCTGCACTGTCACAGCACGGCCTCCGACGGCGCCCTGTCGCCCTCGATACTGGTCGCCCGGGCCCATGAGCATGGGGTGCAAACGCTGGCACTGACCGACCATGACACCATCGAAGGCCTGCCCGAGGCGCGCCAGGCGTGCCGCGACAAGGGCATGCACTGGGTCAGCGGGGTGGAGCTGTCGTGCACTTGGGGTGGCGCGACCATCCATGTGCTGGGCTACGACTTCCCGCTCGACGCACCGCCCCTGCTGGCGGCGATCGAAGCGCTGCACCGCGGCCGCTGGCTGCGCGCCGAAGAAATCGACAAACGGCTGGCGGCCAAGGGCATGCCCGGTACCCTCGACGGCGCCCGCGCCGTGCAGCACGAACTGGGCGATAGCGGCAACGCCCCGGCGCGCCCGCATTTTGCCGAGTACCTGGTGCGTGCCGGGCACGTCAAGGACCGCGGCGAGGCGTTTCGCAAATGGCTGGGCGCCGGCAAGCTGGGGGACGTCAAGCAGCACTGGCCTACCCTCGATGAAACCGTCGCCACCCTGCGCCAGTCCAACGCTTGGGTGAGCCTGGCGCATCCCATGCACTACGATCTGACCCGCAGCAAGCGCAGAAGGCTGATTGCCGACTATATTCAGGCAGGCGGGCAGGCGCTTGAAGTGGTCAACGGGTTGATGCCTGCCGAGCAGGTGGGCACCATGTCCATCCTCACCCGTGAGTTCGGCCTGCTGGCAAGCGCTGGCAGTGACTTCCACGGCCCCGGCACCTGGGGCGAGATCGGTGCCTACCGGCCTTTGCCCGAGGACCTGCCACCTCTGTGGCGCCGATTCAGCCATGAACAGCCTTTGGCGGTATGAACAGGACGACTACGTGAGCCAATTTTTCCAGATTCATCCGGAGAACCCGCAGCAGCGCCTGATCAAGCAGGCCGTCGAGATTATCCGCAAGGGCGGTGTAGTGGTGTACCCGACGGATTCGGCCTATGCGCTGGGTTGCCAGATGGGTGACAAGGCGGCCATAGAACGGGTGCGGCGCCTGCGCGGGCTGGACAAGACCCACAACTTCACCCTGATGTGCTGCGACATGTCGCAGCTGGGGTTGTACGCCAAGGTCGACACCGGCACGTTCCGGCTGCTCAAGGCACATGTGCCGGGACCTTACACGTTCATCCTCAACGGCACGCGCGAAGTGCCGCGCCTGCTGTTGCACGATAAACGCCGCACCATCGGGCTACGGGTGCCGGCCCATGCCATTACCCTGGCCCTGCTGGCCGAACTGGGCGAGCCGTTGATGAGTGTGAGCCTGATCCTGCCGGGCGACACCGAGCCGATGACCGACCCTTACGAGATCCGCGAGCGCCTGGAGCACCATGTCGACCTTGTGATCGACGGCGGTTTCGGTGACCTCAAGGCATCGACCATCATTGACCTGTCCGGCGATGAACCGGAACTGGTCCGTGAAGGCTGCGGCGACCCCACGCCGTTCCTGGTCAACGCGTGAGCCAGGTGGAAACGCCCGAGGCTCCGGCCGAACAGGCCGAAACGCCTCGGCAGCTGCAGCTGGCACTGGTCTATGGCGAAGCCCTGACCGAGCTGCCGCTGGACCTGTACATCCCGCCGGACGCCCTGGAAGTCATCCTCGAAGCCTTCGAAGGCCCGCTGGACCTGTTGCTGTACCTGATCCGCAAGCAGAACATCGACATCCTCGACATCCCGGTGGCGGAAATCACCCGCCAGTACATGGGCTACGTGGAGCTGATGAAGAGCGTGCGCCTGGAGCTGGCCGCCGAATACCTGGTGATGGCTGCCATGCTCGCCGAGATCAAGTCGCGCATGTTGCTGCCGCGCTCGGCCGACGTCGAGGAGGAGGAGGGCGACCCGCGCGCCGAACTGATCCGCCGGCTGCAGGAGTACGAGCGCTTCAAGGCCGCCGCCGAAGGTATCGATGAATTGCCACGGGTTGGCCGCGAGGTGGTGGTGCCGCGCCTGGAGGCGCCGCAGGCCAAGGTGCGCAAGCTGTTGCCCCAGGTCAGCCTGGAGGAGCTGCTGGTGTCGATGGCCGAGGTGATGCGCCGCAACGACCTGTTCGAAAGCCATCAGATCACCCGCGAGACCTTGTCCACTCGCGAACGCATGAGCCAGGTGCTGGAACGCCTGAAGGGCGGCGGTTTCGTGCCGTTCGTCGAGCTGTTCGCCGCCGAGGAGGGCAAGCTGGGTGTGGTGGTGACGTTCATGGCGATTCTCGAGCTGGTGAAGGAATCGCTGATCGAACTGGTGCAGAATGAACCCTTCGCCGCCATCCACGTGCGGCTTCGCCCCGCGCTTGTTGAAGAACCTGATGAACCTGAATGAACCCCGCGACCTGGCGTCGCTGATCGAAGCCTTCCTGCTGGCTTCGGGCAAGCCGCAATCCCTGGAGCGCCTGTACGAACTGTTCGAGGAAGCCGAGCGACCGGAGCCCAAGGTCTTCAGGCAGGCTCTGGAGCTGCTGGGCAAGTCGTGCAATGGCCGCGCCTTCGAGCTCAAGGAGGTGGCCAGCGGTTACCGCCTGCAGATTCGCGAGGACTTTGCGCCGTGGGTCGGGCGCCTGTGGGAAGAACGCCCGCAGCGCTACTCGCGCGCGCTGCTGGAAACCCTGGCCCTGATCGCCTACCGCCAGCCCATCACCCGTGGCGAAATCGAGGATGTGCGGGGCGTGGCGGTGAACAGCAACATCATCAAGACCCTGATGGAGCGCGAGTGGATCCGCGTGGTCGGCTACCGCGAAGTGCCCGGGCGGCCGGCGATGTTCGCCACTACCAAGGCGTTTCTCGACCATTTCAACCTCAAGAGCCTGGACGAGCTGCCAGCCTTGGCCGAGCTGCGGGAGATGGAGCCCGAGCCGCTGCTCGACCCGGATGATGCGCCAGTGCCGGCGCACCTGCAGGCATTGGCGGATGCCAGCCTTGGGGAAGAGGAAGAGGTTGCCGAGCCGAAGGAGGAGACCAGCTTCCGTAGCCTGCTGGTGGAGCTGGATGCGATGGAAGAGGGGCTGAAGACCGATTTCGATGATTTGCGCGAGGTAGAGGCTGAGGCCTCGTTGGAAGAAGAGGGCAAGTCACTGCCCTGATTCCTTCGTTGCCTGTACCGGCCCATTCGCGGGCTCGCCCGCTCCCACAGGTACTGCGCAGCCCTCAGGACCTGTGATATCCCTGTGGGAGCGGGCGTGCCCGCGAAAGGGCCGGCCATGCCCACACACCACCATTAGGCAGAAACCCCTCGCAAAGCCCACAAAACCCTCTACCCTCCAGTGCGTTCCCCCGCCGAACCGCGTATGATGCGCGACCTTTTGGCGCGTTCGTCGCCAGAACCCTTATTTCATTCCTACACCGGGAGGTGCCCAGATGAGTGAGCAAGACCTGCAAGATACCGAAATCACCCCTCCATCCGGCGAAAAGCTGCAGAAAGTGCTGGCGCGCATTGGCGTTGGCTCGCGCCGTGACGTCGAGGCCTGGATCAGCCAGGGCCGCATCAAGGTCAACGGCGTCGAGGCCACCCTCGGCCAGCGCGTCGACCTGCACGACGCCATTGCCGTGGATGGCAAGCTGATCAAGCGCGAAGAGGCCGCCGAGGCCACCCGCCGGGTGATCATGTACAACAAGCCCGATGGCGAAATCTGCACCCGTGACGACCCGGAAGGCCGCCCGACCGTGTTCGACCGCCTGCCACGGCCGAAAGAAGGCCGCTGGATCAACATTGGCCGCCTCGACATCAACACCACCGGCCTGCTGCTGTTCACCACCGACGGTGAACTGGCCAACCGCCTGATGCACCCGTCCTACGAGATGGACCGTGAATACGCGGTACGTGTGCGTGGTGAGGTCGACGACGAGATGATCGAGCGCCTGAAGGCCGGCGTGATGCTGGAAGATGGCCCGGCCAAGTTCACCGACATCCAGAAGGCACCAGGTGGCGAA
Organism: Pseudomonas sp. B13(2017); assembly: GCF_002113245.1. Classification (NCBI taxonomy): domain Bacteria; kingdom Pseudomonadati; phylum Pseudomonadota; class Gammaproteobacteria; order Pseudomonadales; family Pseudomonadaceae; genus Pseudomonas; species Pseudomonas sp. B13(2017). The sequence goes on along the minus strand of NZ_NEJX01000002.1, from coordinate 321,224 downwards.
GGTTTCAACCACTGGTACCACTGCGTGGTGATGGAAGGCCGCAACCGTGAAGTGCGTCGCCTGTGGGAGTCTCAGGGCATGGTGGTCAGCCGCCTGAAGCGCGTGCGTTTCGGCCCGGTGTTCCTCAACTCCGACCTGCCGATGGGCCGCTGGCGTGAAATGAGTCAGGGCGAAATCGACATCCTCGCTGCTGAAGTGGGCCTGCAGCCGGTGGCGCTGCCAGCCATGAAGCTCAAGGCCAAGGACAAGATGGAGCGCCTGCAGCGCAAGTCGACCCGCCCGCTGGGCCGTGGCGAGCGCGTGCGCAACCTGCGCCCGGCTCACGAAGGTGCTGCTGCTGGCGAACGCCCGGCGCGCCAGCCGCGTGAAGAGGCCCCGCGCAAGACCGGCCGTGGCAGCACCGTGGCCGAACGCCCGAGCGAGATGCGCAAGCGTCCGGCCAAGCCTGAAGGTGACAAGCCGGCAGGGCGTGGCCGCGGCAAACCGCGTGGCTGATTGGCCTGTGTGGTAATCGAGAAACCAGCCTTCGGGCTGGTTTTTTATGCCTGTCAGATTTTGGGGCTGCTTTGCAGCCCATCGCCGGCAAGCCAGCTCCCACAGGGTCACCACAATGGCCGCACCTGTGATCATCCTGTGGGAGCTGGCTTGCCGGCGATGGGCCGCAAAGCGGCCCCAAGATATTGAACAAAAAGAATTTTCGGACGACTGGCAAGTTCCCGAACCACCCTGTAAAGAAAATTGTACGAATGTGGTCGGTTTCAGCCCGGATTTCAGATTAGGTCGAATCGTGTAAACAAACCTTGCCGCCGACTCCCGGTCAAAACAGCCAGCCTAGCCCCACCCACTCTTGCCCAAAGCCCCGCCCCACGGTGTTATAGCCGCCATTGCCGTGTGCAAAAGCCTGTCCACAGAGCCAGGCTGACAAAACAACAAATGGAGGCGCCATGTACGCCGATCACTTCGCCTTTCAAGGCCCACACCACAGGATCGCTGCGTTTTTTCCCGAGGAAACGATGCAACGCGTTGACGCCTGCGCGTTTGCAGGGGTATACAGTGCGCCGCGTTTTACCTGTGACTCCCTTGCGTACCGCGCACTCTTGATCACGCCTGGTTGACCCGCCCCGGCGGCACCTGAGGTCAGGAAACCCAAGGTAACCACCTTGCCCATTCCGCTGCGCCACGAGCGCGGTGGGTCCGATTCCGTCACAGATAAAAACAATGCAGGTGACTTCGTTCATGAGTGGACAAAACATGCATTCAGGCGAGCTCAAGCGGGGCCTGAAGAACCGCCATATCCAGTTGATCGCCCTCGGCGGTGCGATTGGTACCGGCCTGTTCCTCGGCTCGGCAGGCGTGATGAAATCCGCTGGCCCGTCGATGATCCTTGGCTACGCCATCTGCGGCTTCATCGCCTTCATGATCATGCGCCAGCTCGGCGAAATGATCGTCGAAGAGCCGGTGGCCGGCTCGTTCAGCCATTTCGCCCACACCTACTGGGGTGGTTTCGCCGGCTTCCTGTCGGGCTGGAACTGCTGGGTGCTGTACATCCTGGTGGGCATGTCGGAGCTTTCGGCGGTCGGCAAGTATGTCCACTACTGGTGGCCGGAGATCCCTACCTGGGTCACGGCGGCAGCGTTCTTCGTGCTGATCAACGCCATCAACCTGATGAACGTGAAGTTCTTCGGTGAGGCCGAATTCTGGTTTGCCATCATCAAGGTGGTGGCCATCGTCAGCATGATCGGCCTGGGTGCCTACCTGCTGACCAGCGGCAGCGGCGGCCCTGAAGCCACCGTGGCCAACCTGTGGTCGCACGGCGGCTTCTTCCCGAACGGTGTCAGCGGGCTGGTGATGGCCCTGGCCTTCATCATGTTCTCCTTCGGTGGCCTGGAAATGCTCGGCTTCACCGCCGCCGAGGCCGACAAGCCGAAGACCGTGATTCCCAAGGCGATCAACCAGGTCATCTATCGTATCCTGATCTTCTATGTCGGTGCCCTGGTGGTGCTGCTGTCGCTGACCCCATGGGACAACCTGGTCGCCAGCATCGATGCGTCCGGCGGCAGCTATGGCAGCAGCCCGTTCGTGCAGGTGTTCTCGCTGCTGGGCAGTGACGTGGCTGCGCACCTGCTGAACTTCGTGGTCCTGACTGCAGCGCTGTCGGTGTACAACAGCGGCACCTACTGCAACGCCCGCATGCTGCTGGGCATGGCCGAGCAGGGCGATGCCCCGGCGTCGCTGGCCAAGGTCGACAGCCGTGGTGTACCGGTGCGCTCGATCCTGGTGTCGGCAGGCGTGACGCTGATCGCGGTGCTGCTCAACTACCTGATGCCGCAAAACGCGCTGGAGCTGCTGATGTCGCTGGTGGTGGCCACCCTGGTGATCAACTGGGCGATGATCAGCTACTCGCACCTGAAGTTCCGCCAGCACCTGGACCGCACTGGCCAGAAGCCGCTGTTCAAGGCGCTGTGGTACCCCTATGGCAACTACATCTGCCTGGCGTTCGTGGTGCTGATCCTGGGCATCATGGCGATGATCCCGGGTATCCAGGTTTCCGTGTATGCGATCCCGGTGTGGCTGTTCGCCATGTTCGTGGTCTACATGGTCAAGCCGCGTCGCAGGGCGCAGGCGCTTGGGGCTGCTGGTAGCGTGGCCAAGTAAGGCGCTGCGGCGATAGAAAAACCCGAAGCCGGGTGACTGGCTTCGGGTTTTTTGTTGCCTGTGCCGCCCCTTTCGCGGGCACGCCCGCTCCCACAGGATCACCACAGGTTCCAGCTCAGCGCGGTCCCTGTGGGAGCGGGCGTGCCCGCGAAAGGGCCGGTACAGGCAGCCCAGACATTCAGATCTGCTCCAGCAACCAACTGCGAAACGCCCGCAGCGACGGCAGCGCCTCATTGCGCGGTGGGTAGATCAGGTAATAACTGCGCTGACTGGCAAATGCCACCCCAGGGCTGTACAGCTCACCCTTGGCCAGTTCTTCCTCCACCAGTATGCGCGGCACCAGGCCGATGCCGATCCCGGCCCGTACCGCCTGGATCAGGTGCGAGGTCAGCTCGAAGCTCGGCCCCAGGCGCATCGCCCGGTGCGCCAGGCCATGGTGCGAGAACCACTCGCCCCAGGCATGCGGGTTGTTGGCCACATTCAGCAACACCTCTTCACTGATGCGTGCAGGGCTCCAGCCCTGGCTGTCCGCGCCAGCCTCCGGCGGCAATATCACCACCAGTTCCTCGGCATGCAGGCGATGGCAGATCAACCCCGGCAGGTCGTGGCTGGCCACGCCGATGGCGGCATCGATCTCGCTGGTGTCGAAGTTGATGGCTTCGATGCGTGAATGTATGTGCACCAGCATGCCCGGGTGGGCGCTGTAGAAGGCGTGCAGCCGTGGCAGCAGCCATTTCGAGCCGAAGGTGGGCAGGGTGGCCAGGCGCAAGGTGCCCACCCCCGACTGGTAGGCCAGTGCCTGCAAGGTGGCGCTGCGAATGCGCCCCAGTGCCTCGCTGAGCTCGCGCTGGTACAGGCGGCCGACGTCGGTCAGTTGCACCTGGCGCCCCTCGCGGCGGAACAGGGTCAGGCCCAGTTGCTGCTCCAGCGCCTGCACCTGGCGGCTGACCGCGCTCTGGGTCAGTGACAGCTCGGCGGCGGCGCGGGTGTAGCTTTCATGCCGGGCGGCAGCCTCGAAAGCCAGTAGCAGCGACATGGATGGGGTCAGATGGCGGTAATTCATTCATGAAAGTCATCAATAGCGGCAGGATTATCCGTTTGCCCCTGAAGCGAAACTACAGGAACATTGGCCTGCACGTCACCTCCGCATGCCATCACCCATGCCGGAACGACAGGAATCCCGTGAATTAGCCAATATCAAGAGGCCATCCTTCGATGATCGCCCAGCTGCCGACCGTTGCCCCGAGCGCCAACTACCCCGAATTCCTCGAAGCCCTGCGCAACAGCGGCTTCCGTGGCCAGATCAGTGCCGACTACGGTACCCGCACGGTGCTGGCCACCGACAACTCGATCTACCAGCGCTTGCCACAGGCGGCGGTGTTCCCGCTGGACGCCGACGATGTGGCGCGGGTCGCCATGCTGATGGCCGAGGAGCGCTTCCAGCAGGTCAAGCTGACCCCGCGCGGTGGTGGTACCGGCACCAACGGGCAGTCGCTGACCGACGGTATCGTCGTCGACCTGTCGCGGCACATGAACAAGATCCTCGAAATCAACGTCGAGGAACGCTGGGTACGGGTGCAGGCCGGTACCGTCAAGGACCAGCTCAACGCCGCGCTCAAGCCGCACGGGCTGTTCTTCGCCCCCGAGCTGTCCACCTCCAACCGCGCCACTGTCGGCGGCATGATCAACACTGATGCCAGTGGCCAGGGCAGCTGCACCTATGGCAAGACCCGCGACCACGTACTGGAGCTGCACAGCGTGCTGCTCGGTGGCGAGCGCCTGCACAGCCTGCCGATCGACGATGCCGCGCTGGAACAGGCCTGTGCCGCGCCCGGCCGGGTCGGCGAGGTGTACCGCATGGCGCGGGAAATCCAGGAAACCCAGGCCGACCTCATCGAAACCACCTTCCCCAAGCTCAACCGTTGCCTGACCGGCTACGACCTGGCGCACCTGCGCGACGAGCAGGGCCGCTTCAACCTCAACAGCGTGCTGTGCGGTGCCGAGGGCTCGCTGGGCTATGTGGTCGAAGCCAAGCTCAATGTGCTGCCGATCCCCAAGTACGCCGTGCTGGTCAACGTGCGTTACACCAGCTTCATGGATGCTCTGCGTGACGCCAACGCGCTGATGGCGCACAAGCCGCTGTCGATCGAGACCGTCGACTCCAAGGTACTGATGCTGGCGATGAAGGACATCGTCTGGCACAGCGTCGCCGAATACTTCCCGGCCGACCCCGAGCGCCCGACCCTGGGCATCAACCTGGTGGAGTTCTGCGGCGACGAGCCGGCCGAGGTCAATGCCAAGGTGCAAGCGTTCATCCAGCACCTGCAGAACGACACCAGCGTCGAGCGCCTGGGCCACACCCTGGCCGAGGGGGCCGAGGCGGTGACCCGCGTCTACACCATGCGTAAACGTTCGGTGGGCCTGCTGGGCAACGTCGAGGGCGAAGTACGCCCGCAACCGTTCGTGGAAGACACCGCGGTACCGCCGGAGCAACTGGCCGACTACATCGCCGACTTCCGTGCACTGCTCGATGGCTACGGCCTGGCCTACGGCATGTTCGGCCACGTCGATGCCGGCGTGCTGCACGTGCGCCCGGCACTGGACATGAAGGACCCGGCCCAGGCCGCACTGGTCAAGCCGATTTCCGACGCCGTGGCGGCGCTGACCAAAAGCTATGGCGGCTTGCTGTGGGGCGAGCACGGCAAGGGCCTGCGTTCGGAATACGTGCCGGAGTATTTCGGCGAGCTGTACCCGGCGCTGCAGCGCCTGAAGGGCGCTTTCGACCCGCACAACCAGCTCAACCCGGGCAAGATCTGCACCCCGCCAGGCAGCGCCGAAGGCCTGACCAAGGTCGATGGCGTAACCCTGCGCGGCGACCTCGACCGCACCATCGACGAACGCGTGTGGCAGGACTTCCCTAGCGCCGTGCATTGCAACGGCAACGGCGCCTGCTACAACTACGACCCCAACGACGCCATGTGCCCGTCGTGGAAGGCCACCCGTGAACGCCAGCATTCGCCCAAGGGCCGTGCTTCGCTGATGCGCGAATGGCTGCGCCTGCAGGGCGAGGCCAACATCGACGTGCTGGCGGCGGCGCGCAACAAGGTGTCGTGGCTCAAGGGCCTGCCGGCACGCCTGCGTAACAACCGTGCGCGCAGCCAGGGCCAGGAAGACTTCTCCCATGAGGTGTATGACGCCATGGCCGGCTGCCTGGCGTGCAAGTCGTGCGCCGGGCAGTGCCCGATCAAGGTCAACGTGCCGGACTTCCGCTCGCGCTTCCTCGAGCTGTACCACGGCCGCTACCAGCGCCCGCTGCGTGACTACCTGATCGGTTCGCTCGAGTTCACCATCCCGTACCTGGCCCACGCGCCCGGGCTGTACAACGCGGTGATGGGCTCGAAGTGGGTGAGCAAGCTGCTGGCCGACAAGGTCGGCATGGTCGACAGCCCGCTGATCAGCCGCTTCAACTTCCAGGCCACCCTGACCCGCTGCCGTGTCGGCGTGGCCAGCGTGCCGGCCCTGCGTGAACTGACCCCGGCCCAGCGCGAGCGCAGCATCGTGCTGGTGCAGGATGCCTTTACCCGTTACTTCGAGACACCGCTGCTGTCGGCCTTCATCGACCTGGCGCACCGCCTGGGCCACCGGGTGTTCCTGGCGCCGTACAGTGCCAACGGCAAGCCACTGCACGTTCAGGGCTTCCTCGGTGCGTTCGCCAAGGCGGCGATCCGCAATGCCACCCAGCTCAAGGCCCTGGCCGAGTGCGGCGTGCCGCTGGTGGGCCTGGACCCGGCGATGACCCTGGTGTATCGCCAGGAATACCAGAAGGTGCCGGGCCTGGATGGCTGCCCGCAGGTGCTGTTGCCGCAGGAGTGGTTGATGGATGTGCTGCCGGAGCAGGCACCGACCGCGCCGGGCAATTTCCGCCTGATGGCGCATTGCACCGAGAAGACCAACGTGCCGGCCAGCACCAGGCAGTGGGAGCAGGTGTTCGCCCGCCTTGGCCTGAAGCTGGTGACCGAGGCGACTGGCTGCTGCGGTATGTCCGGTACCTATGGGCACGAGGCGCGTAACCAGGACACTTCGCGGACCATCTTCGAGCAGTCGTGGGCGACCAAGCTGGACAAGGAAGGCGAGCCGCTGGCGACCGGTTACTCGTGCCGCAGCCAGGTCAAGCGCATGACCGAGCGGCAGATGCGCCACCCGCTGGAAGTGGTGCTGCAGTACGCTCAGCGCTGACCTTCAGGGCCCCGGGGGCTGCCTTGCAGCCCATCGCCGGCAAGCCAGCTCCCACAGGTGTAGCGTCAGCCTTGGTTCATGCGGACCCTGTGGGAGCTGGCTTGCCGGCGATGGGCCAGTGCAGGCAGTACATAAATCAGGTTTCCTGTGCGCGATCCCGCCTTCGCTGCGCCTGCCGATACAGATACAAACTCAACACCAGCCCGCAAGCCGCCGCCGCTGCCGCAAACAGAAACATCGAAGCAAACCCGAACCCCGCCGCCACCGCGCCCACCAGCGGCCCGGTCACCCCCAGCGACAAATCGATGAACAGCGAATAAGCCCCCACCGCCGCCCCGCGGTTGGCCGCCGACACCTGGTTCACCGCCTCCACCCCCAGTGCCGGGAACACCAGCGAGAAGCCGAACCCGGCCAGCGCGGCCCCCGCCAACGCCAGTTCGGCGCTGGGCGCCAGCCACAGCATCAGCAGCCCGAGCGTTTCCACCGACAGGCAGGCAATCGCCACCCGGAACCCGCCAAGCCGGTTGATCAGGTTGCCGAACAGCAGTCGCGCACTGATGAAGCTGGCGCCGAACAGGCTCAGGGTCAGTGCTGCATTGGCCCAGCCACGGCTGGCGTAATACAAGGTGATGAAGGTGGCGATGGTGCCAAAGCCGATCGAGCCCAAGGCAAGCCCCGAGCCGTGCGGGAACACCTTGCCCAGCACCCGCAGGAACGGCAGGCGCACGCCACTGACGATCGGTGCGGCCTGTTTGGGCCAGGCCAGCAGCAACCCGAGCGCACACAGCAGAATGATGCTCACGCCCATGCTCCACAGGCCCAGGCTCTTGACCATCAGCACGCCCAGCGGAGCGCCGATGGCCAGCGCGCCATAGCTGGCGATGCCGTTCCAGGAAATGACCTTGGCCGTGTTTTCGGCACCTACGCGGCCAATGCCCCAGCCAATGGCACCGGAGCCCACCAGGCTTTCCGCACTGCCAAGTACCAGGCGGCCGACCAGCAGGCAGGCCAGGCTCAGCCAGGGCAGGTGGGTGAGGAAGGCGCAGGCCAGCATGAACACCCCGCTGAGCCCGCAGCCGACCAGGCCATACATGACCGCCTTCTTGCTGCCGTGGTTGTCGATGATGCGGCTGGCGGTGGGCCGGCTGAGCAGGGTGGCCAGGTACTGCACGCTGATCACCAGGCCCGCGACCACGGCACTGAAGCCCAGATCGTTGTGCACATAGCCGGGCAATACGGCCAGCGGGATGCCGATGTTCAGGTAGCCGATGAAGGTGAAGAGGACGATGGAGACGACTTGCAGGGTGACCGCAAGGGGGCGCGGTGAGTGGGGCATGAGGGCCTACGTGGGTTCTGGACGGTGTGAAAACGTGATGACGGGGGTAGCCCGCAGGTCAGCCGTTTTCACACAGTCGGGGATGCGCGGTTATTCCTGGTCAGCGCTGGATTGATCGTCACCATCCTGCTCGACGGCAGTTGCCGGTTCGGCGTGAACGGTAACGGTTGGCTCTTCTGGGTTCAGGCTTGGGAAGGGAAGATTCGGGATTTCATGCATCTCGTCGTTCCTCGCAAGTGTGAGTGAAAAGTCTGCGCCAGGCGCGTTTGAAGCTTCGCAAAGCTGGGGCAGGATACACAAGTCTGGATGACAGTTTGGGTTTTTTTGGCGGTCGCTTGTCGGTTTTGCGGGCGAACAGCGGACATTTTTCCCATAAAAAATGGGGCCGCTTCGCGCCCCTTCGCGGGCTTGCCCGCTCCCACAAGGACCGCGAAAATCAAGGATTACGCGGTCCCTGTGGGAGCGGGCGTGCCCGCGAAGGGGCGCGAAGCGGCCCCAGTTTCTCTGTGCTTACTTGCGGCCTTCAGCCGTCTCCGCCACCTTGTCGGTGCGTGCGCACATGATGAAGTCATTGCGGTGCAGGCCTTTGATCGAGTGGCTCCACCAGGTCACGGTAACCTTGCCCCACTCGGTCAGCAGGCCCGGGTGGTGGCCTTCGGCCTCGGCGATCTCGCCCACGGCATTGGTAAACGCCAGGGCGTGCTTGAAGTTCTTGAACAGGAACACGCGCTCCAGCTCCATGTGGCCGTCACGTACTTCGATGTTCCAGTCCGGGATTTCGCGAATCAGCTCGGCCAGCTCTTCGTCGGTGACCTTTGGTGCGTCGGCGCGGCAGGCTTCGCAATGGGCTTGGTTCAAGGCATTCATGTGGTGTTTTCCGGTTCGAGTTGTTATCGGCAAGGTCGCTCAGGCAGCGACCTTGGGTGGAAACTTCGGTGCGTGCAGGCCCAGCTGCATGGCTTTGTGAACCATGCCCATGATGTCTTCGTGGGCCAGGTCGAACAGGCACTTCATGTTCGGCAGCACGAAATACAGTGGCTGCAGGATGTCGATGCGATACGGTGTGCGCATGGCCTCGATCGGGTCGAAGGCCTGGTGCTCGGGCTCGCCAGACAGACTGTAGACGGTCTCCTTTGGTGACGAGAGGATGCCGCCGCCATAGATCTTGCGGCCCTGCGCGGTTTCCATCAGGCCGAACTCGATGGTCATCCAGTACAGGCGCGCCAGGTACACGCGTTGTTCCTTGGTCGCGGCCAGGCCGAGCTTGCCGTAGGTGTGGGTGAATTCGGCGAACCAGGGGTTGGTCAGCAGCGGGCAGTGGCCGAAGATCTCGTGGAAGATATCGGGCTCTTGCAGGTAGTCCAGCTCTTCCGGGGTGCGGATGAAGGTGGCCACCGGGAAGCGCTTGCTGGCCAGCAGTTCGAAAAAGGTCTGGAAGGGGATCAGCGCAGGGACCCGGGCAACCTGCCAACCGGTGGTGGCGCCCAGCACCTTGTTGATCTCGCCCAGTTGCGGAATACGGTCATGAGGCAGCTTGAGCTGGTCGATGCCGTCCAGGTATTCCTGGCACGCGCGGCCTTCGATCACTTTCAGCTGACGGGTGATCAGGGTGTTCCATACCGCATGCTCTTGCTGCGGGTAATCGATAAAACCATGCGCATCGGGCTCGCGTGCCACGTATTGCGTCTGTTTCATGTGGCTCTCCTGGTGAGGGCTTTTCTTGTTATGTGCAGGACATGCCTTAGGAATATCCCTTCACTGACCGCTTTGCACTGGGTGGGCCAGTGGGCGGGGCTGGCTTTGGGCGACGTTTTCGTAACGATAATTTTACAAAAAGGCGCAGGTGTCGGAAAATCCGAGGCATCTGGCTGAGGCTTCGGCTGTTTTTGTCAGCTTATCTTTACGACTTTTCCGCGCGGTGTTGAAAAACATTGGCGCTTCGAGAGCCCTCATGCGTATCAAAGTGCATTGCCAGAACCGTATTGGCATCCTGCGCGACATCCTCAACCTGCTGGTGGAGTACGGCATCAACGTGCTGCGCGGCGAGGTGGGCGGTGACCATGGCAACGCCATCTACCTGCATTGCCCGAACCTGATCAATTTGCAGTTCCAGGCGCTGCGGCCGAAGTTCGAGGCGATTGCCGGGGTATTCGGCGTCAAGCGCGTGGGGCTGATGCCCAGCGAGCGCCGGCACATGGAGCTGAATGCGCTGCTGGGGGCGCTGGACTTCCCGGTGCTGTCGATCGACATGGGCGGCAGCATCGTCGCCGCCAACCGTGCCGCTGCGCAGCTGCTGGGGGTGCGGGTGGACGAGGTGCCGGGCATGCCACTGGCGCGCTATGTGGAGGACTTCGACCTGCCAGAGCTGGTGCGCGCCAACAAGTCGCGCATCAATGGCCTGCGCATCAAGGTCAAGGGCGATGTGTTCCTGGCCGATATCGCGCCGCTGCAGTCCGAGCACGACGACAGCGAGGCGCTGGCTGGCGCGGTGTTGACCCTGCACCGCGCCGACCGTATCGGTGAGCGCATCTACAACGTGCGCAAGCAGGAGCTGCGCGGTTTCGACAGTATCTTCCAGAGCTCGCGGGTGATGGCTGCGGTGGTGCGCGAGGCGCGGCGCATGGCGCCGCTGGACGCACCATTGCTGATCGAGGGCGAGACCGGCACCGGCAAGGAGTTGCTGGCGCGTGCCTGCCACTTGGCCAGCCCGCGCGGCCAGTCGCCGCTGATGGCGCTCAACTGCGCCGGGTTGCCCGAGTCGATGGCCGAGACCGAGCTGTTCGGTTACGGCCCCGGGGCATTCGAAGGGGCGCGGGCCGAGGGCAAGCTGGGGCTGCTGGAGCTGACCGCCGGTGGCACGCTGTTCCTTGACGGGGTAGGGGAGATGAGCCCGCGCCTGCAGGTGAAGCTGCTGCGTTTTCTGCAGGATGGCTGCTTCCGTCGTGTCGGCAGCGATGAAGAGGTATACCTGGATGTGCGGGTGATCTGCGCGACCCAGGTGGATTTGTCCGAATTGTGTGCCCGTGGCGAGTTTCGCCAGGACCTGTATCACCGGCTCAATGTGTTGTCGCTGCACATTCCGCCATTGCGCGAATGCATGGATGGTCTGGAAGGGCTGGTGCAGCACTTTCTCGACCAGGCCAGCCGACAGATCGGCTGCGCCATGCCGCGCCTGGCGCCGGCGGCGATGGACAAACTTGGCCAGTATCATTGGCCGGGTAATGTAAGGCAGTTGGAAAACGTGTTGTTCCAGGCGGTTTCGTTATGCGAAGGCGGCGTGGTCAAAAGTGAACATATACGTTTGCCGGATTACGGCGTGCGCCAACCGCTGGGTGAGTTTTCGCTGGACGGGGATCTTTCGCAGATTGTCGGGCGCTTTGAAAAAGCGGTGCTGGAAAGTTTGATGGGGGAATTCCCGAGTAGTCGGGCTTTAGGTAAAAGACTGGGTGTTTCGCATACGACTATTGCCAACAAGTTGAGGGATTATTCGTTGGGCAAGTCGGTAGATTAATAAGCGGTTGGTCAATAACCTGTTAATCAGGTGCAATATTCTTCGCGGGCTTGCCCGCTCCCACAAGTACCGCGCCAAATTCAAGGCAGGCGCTGTACCTGTGGGAGCGGGCAAGCCCGCGAATGGGGCCCGCAGGGCCCCCAATTCACAAGGTGTCAGCCGTTCGAGCAGCCGTTCCCCATCACGCGGTATTCGAGAATGTGCTTCTGGCCCTTGGAGTCCTCGTAGGTCATGCGGGCTGGCACGACTTCGCACACATTGGGCACTTCGCTCATGGAAATGACGCGGGCAATGTCCAGGTGCTGCGAGTAACTGTACTGTTCAACCGGAATCTGCTCGGCATCTTTGGCTTCGCCGGCCATCGCCGCGCCGCAAAGACTGCCAAGTACCAATACCAGTAAAGCTTTCATTTTCAATTTACCTGTCTAAGGTCGTGAGGGGGCACGCGGCGCTTATGGCGCCGCGAGTATTGCTAGTTTTAACTATCGGGTTTGGATGGGGATTAACGTTTGCCTTCGTGGGGGCTGTTACCAGTTGTTAATCGCCTTGCCGTTGCTGGCGAGGTGAATTTTATGGCTGGGGCCAAGGCCGAAACAGTGGGTCTTTTGATAAAGTGTTTTGACAGAATCTGTAACAATCCTCTGGTAAAGGGCCCCATTTTTTCCTCGCCATGGCTGTAAGGTGCGTGCCAGAGCGCTTTGTAAGGACGGGCGTACCAAATTACTACCAACGTCGAATGGCTTTTGTCGCTCTGGTACAGTTACAAACGGTTCCATACAAAAACAACTATTACACCGAGGTAACACAGATGAGTGCGGCTCCACTGTATCCCGTTCGTCCCGAGGTTGCGGCCACCACCCTGACCGACGAGGCCACCTACAAGGCCATGTACCAGCAATCGGTGATCAACCCGGACGGCTTCTGGCGCGAGCAGGCCCAGCGCATCGACTGGATCAAGCCGTTCACCAAGGTCAAGCAGACCTCCTTCGACGACCACCACGTCGATATCAAATGGTTCGCCGACGGTACTCTGAACGTTTCCTCCAACTGCCTGGACCGCCACCTTGAAGAGCGCGGCGACCAGCTGGCCATCATCTGGGAAGGCGACGACCCTTCCGAACACCGCAACATCACCTACCGCGAACTGCACGAGCAGGTCTGCAAGTTCGCCAACGCCCTGCGTGGCCAGGATGTGCACCGGGGTGACGTGGTCACCATCTATATGCCGATGATCCCTGAGGCCGTGGTCGCCATGCTGGCCTGTGCCCGTATCGGTGCGATCCATTCGGTGGTGTTCGGCGGCTTCTCGCCCGAGGCGCTGGCCGGCCGTATCATCGACTGCAAGTCCAAGGTCGTGATTACCGCCGACGAAGGCGTGCGCGGTGGCCGGCGTACCCCGCTCAAGGCCAACGTCGACCTGGCGCTGACCAACCCTGAAACCAACAGCGTGCAGAAGATCATCGTGTGCAAGCGCACCGGTGGCGACATTGCCTGGCACCAGCACCGCGACATCTGGTACGAAGACCTGATGAAAGTCGCCTCCAGCCACTGCGCGCCGAAAGAGATGGGTGCCGAGGAAGCGCTGTTCATCCTTTATACCTCCGGCTCCACCGGCAAGCCGAAGGGCGTGCTGCACACCACCGGCGGCTACCTGGTATACGCCGCGCTGACCCATGAACGCGTGTTCGACTATCGCCCGGGCGAGGTGTACTGGTGCACCGCCGACGTGGGTTGGGTCACCGGCCACAGCTACATCGTCTACGGCCCGCTGGCCAACGGCGCCACCACCCTGCTGTTCGAAGGCGTGCCGAACTACCCCGACATCACCCGCGTGTCGAAGATCGTCGACAAGCACAAGGTCAACATCCTGTACACCGCGCCAACCGCCATCCGCGCGATGATGGCCGAAGGGCAGGCTGCTGTTGAAGGTGCCGATGGCTCCAGCCTGCGGCTGCTGGGCTCGGTGGGTGAGCCGATCAACCCCGAAGCCTGGAATTGGTACTACAAGACCGTGGGCAAGGAGCGTTGCCCGATCGTCGATACCTGGTGGCAGACCGAGACCGGCGGCATCCTGATCAGCCCGCTGCCGGGCGCCACCGGCCTCAAGCCGGGCTCGGCAACCCGCCCGTTCTTCGGCGTGGTGCCGGCGCTGGTGGACAACCTGGGCAACCTGATCGAGGGCGCTGCCGAAGGCAACCTGGTGATCCTCGATTCCTGGCCGGGCCAGTCGCGTTCGCTGTACGGCGACCACGACCGTTTCGTCGATACCTATTTCAAGACCTTCCGTGGCATGTACTTCACCGGCGACGGTGCGCGCCGCGACGAGGATGGCTACTACTGGATCACCGGCCGCGTGGATGACGTGCTGAACGTGTCCGGTCACCGCATGGGTACTGCCGAGATCGAAAGTGCCATGGTGGCGCATGCGAAAGTGGCCGAGGCCGCGGTGGTGGGTGTGCCGCACGACATCAAGGGGCAGGGCATCTATGTGTATGTCACCCTCAATGCCGGTATCGAGGCCAGCGAGCAGCTGCGCCTGGAGCTGAAGAACTGGGTGCGCAAGGAAATCGGCCCGATCGCCTCGCCGGATGTGATCCAGTGGGCGCCGGGGCTGCCGAAGACCCGGTCGGGCAAGATCATGCGCCGCATCCTGCGCAAGATTGCCACGGGTGAGTACGATGCCCTGGGCGATATCTCGACCCTGGCCGACCCGGGCGTGGTGCAGCACCTGATCGATACCCACAAGGCCATGAGCCTGGCTTCGGCCTGATAGCGAAGCAGGGCGCGGCCCCTGTAGGCGCCGCTTTGGGTGGGAGCGGGCATGCCCGCGAACACCGGCGCAGCCGGTGCCATCCACCGCGCCGCCTGCTTCGCGGGCACGCCCGCTCCCACACAAGGCCGCTCCTACAGGGGCGTGTGCCGCCAACAAAACCCCGTCCGGGCAACCGGCGGGGTTTTTTGCTTTACTGTTACCCGACATTCATCGGTAACTGTTCTGTCACCGGCGCCGCACAATATCGGGGCGCCAGGAAACAAATCCGGCCTGTTTCAGTGCGTTTTCGCAGCCTTTTTTGCGACACGGCACGCTGCACTTGCCGTAGTACAAGGCTTTGCCAATAATAGGCCCGGGAATTGCTAGTACTATAGGTTCTATTTCTTGCGCTCTTGCATATTTTGCAATGGCTGTCAACATCGCCCGCTGCCGTTTCAAGCGCTTCTGTAAGTAGTTGTCGCTTTGAAGAAATATCGACTACCGGGCTGTCGTTAAAATGCCAATCACTCGCTCGTGGTCTGCGACCTTGGTCGAACCCTGCGCGGCTCGCGTTGTACCCATTCGCATAGAGGGCAGCCGTTACCTGCCTTGTATTGCTCCGTACCGATGGAGTTACCTGATGAAGAAGCTCGCACTGCTTGGCGCCCTGGCGCTGTCCGTGTTTTCCCTGGTGTCGCAGGCCGATGAAAAACCGCTGAAAATCGGCATCGAAGCCGCCTACCCACCCTTCGCCTTCAAGCAGCCAGACGGCAGCATTGCCGGTTTTGACTACGACATCGGCAACGCCCTGTGCGAAGAGATGAAAGCCAAGTGCACCTGGGTCGAGCAGGAGTTCGACGGCCTGATCCCGGCGCTGAAAGTGCGCAAGATCGACGCCATCCTGTCGTCCATGTCGATCACCGAAGACCGCAAGAAATCGGTCGACTTCACCAAGCGCTACTACCTGACCCCGGCGCGCCTGGTGATGAAGGAAGGTACCGCCGTCAGCGACAGCCTGGATGAGCTCAAGGGCAAGAAGATTGGTGTGCAGCGCGGTTCGATCCACGACCGCTTCGCCAAGGAAGTGCTGGGCGCCAAAGGTGCCACCGTGGTTCCTTACGGCACCCAGAACGAAATCTACCTGGACGTGGCAGCTGGCCGCCTCGATGGCACCGTGGCTGACGCCACCCTGCTGGAAGACGGCTTCCTCAAGACCGACGCCGGCAAGGGCTTCGCCTTCGTAGGCCCGGCCTTCACCGACGCCAAGTACTTCGGTGACGGCATCGGTATTGCCGTGCGCAAGGGTGACAAGGCCAACGTCGACCGCATCAACGCTGCCATCGACGCCATCCGTGCCAACGGCAAGTACAAAGAAATCGAGAAGAAGTACTTCAACTTCGACATCTACGGTCCAGACTCGAACTAAGACGTCGGGTTTCACCTGTGCAATGGTGCAAACAGCAGAGGCTCTGAGGTTTGCACCATTTTTCATTCTCTAGGTCGAGGACCTCATCATGTTGAAAGGCTACGGGGCAGTCATCCTCGACGGGGCGTGGCTGACGCTTCAGCTCGCCCTGTCGTCGATGGCCCTGGCCATCGTGCTCGGCCTGATCGGTGTGGCACTGCGCTTGTCGCCGGTGCGCTGGCTGGCCTGGCTGGGCGATCTGTATTCCACGGTGATTCGTGGTATTCCGGACCTGGTCCTGATCCTGCTGATCTTCTACGGCGGGCAGGACATCATCAACCGGGTTGCGCCGCTGCTCGGTTATGAAGACTACATCGACCTGAATCCGCTGATCGCGGGTATCGGTACCCTGGGCTTCATCTTTGGTGCCTACCTGTCGGAAACCTTCCGCGGTGCGTTCCTCGGTATTCCGAAAGGCCAGGCCGAAGCGGGTGTGGCGTATGGCATGAGCAACCGCCAGGTGTTCTTCCGCATCCAGGTGCCGCAAATGATTCGCCTGGCGATCCCGGGCTTCACCAACAACTGGCTGGTGCTGACCAAGGCCACCGCGCTGATTTCGGTAGTGGGCCTGCAGGACATGATGTTCAAGGCCAAGCAGGCGGCCGACGCCACCCGCGAGCCTTTCACCTTCTTCCTGGCGGTGGCGGCCCTGTACCTGGTGCTGACCAGCATCTCGCTGCTGGCCCTGAAGTATCTCGAGCGCCGCTACTCGGTTGGCGTCAAGGTGGCTGAACTATGATCTTCGACTACAACGTCGTCTGGGAGGCACTGCCGATGTACTTCGGCGGCCTGCTGACCACCCTCAAGCTGCTGGCGATTTCGCTGTTCTTCGGGCTGCTGGCGGCCATTCCGCTGGGCCTGATGCGGGTGTCCAGGCAGCCAGCGGTCAATCTCGTGGCGTGGCTGTACACCTACGTGATCCGCGGCACGCCGATGCTGGTGCAGCTGTTCCTGATCTACTACGGCCTGGCGCAGTTCGAGGCGGTGCGCGAAAGCTTCCTGTGGCCGCTGCTGTCCAGCGCTACCTTCTGCGCCTGCCTGGCGTTCGGCATCAACACCAGTGCCTACACCGCCGAAATCATCGCCGGCAGCCTCAAGGCCACGCCCCATGGCGAAATCGAGGCGGCCAAGGCCATGGGCATGTCGCGCATGAAGATGTACCGGCGCATCCTGCTGCCGTCGGCCCTGCGCCGGGCGCTGCCGCAGTACAGCAACGAAGTGATCATGATGCTGCAGACCACCAGCCTGGCGTCGATCGTCACCCTGATCGACATCACTGGCGCTGCGCGCACGGTCAATGCCCAGTACTACCTGCCTTTCGAGGCCTATATCACGGCGGGCGTGTTCTACCTGTGCCTGACCTTCATCCTGGTGCGCCTGTTCAAGATGGCCGAACGCCGCTGGCTCGGCTACCTGGCGCCGCGCAAGCACTGACCGCTTTGTGAGAATCGACAGCATGTACAAACTCGAAGTCCAAGACCTGCACAAGCGCTACGGCAGCCATGAAGTGCTCAAGGGCGTGTCCCTGTCGGCCAAGGCAGGCGATGTCATCAGCATCATCGGCTCCAGCGGTTCGGGCAAGTCGACCTTCCTGCGCTGCATCAACCTGCTGGAGCAACCGCACGCCGGCAAGATCCTGCTCAACAACGAAGAGTTGAAGCTGGTACCGGGCAAGGACGGCGCGCTCAAGGCCGCCGACCCGCGTCAGCTGCAGTGCATGCGCTCGCGCCTGTCGATGGTTTTCCAGCACTTCAACCTGTGGTCGCACATGACCGCGCTGGAAAACATCATCGAAGCGCCAGTGCATGTGCTGGGCGTGAACCGCAAGGAAGCCCTGGAAAAGGCCGAGCACTACCTGGCCAAGGTGGGTGTCGCTCATCGCAAGGACGCTTTCCCGGGGCACATGTCCGGCGGCGAGCAGCAGCGTGTGGCAATTGCCCGGGCGCTGGCCATGGAGCCGGAGGTCATGCTGTTCGACGAGCCGACCTCGGCGCTGGACCCGGAACTGGTGGGCGATGTGCTCAAGGTGATGCAGGCGCTGGCCCAGGAAGGCCGCACCATGGTGGTGGTGACCCACGAAATGGGCTTTGCCCGTGAGGTGTCCAACCAGCTGGTGTTCCTGCACAAGGGCCTGGTGGAAGAAACCGGCTGCCCGCGCGAAGTGCTGGCCAACCCGCAGTCGGAGCGCCTGAAGCAGTTCCTCTCCGGCAGCCTGAAGTAAAAACTGCAATTTTGCACCAGAATAGGGCATGCTGCGCGGCGAGCGCAGCCTGACCCGGCGCACAGACTCGAACGACCTCAGGTTTCGGACCGCACCCTATGACCACCCAGCGAATCGGTTTTCTCATTTGGCCCAGCACCCGGCCCTTGACCCTGGCGCTGGCCGAGGAAGTGTTGCAGGTGGCGCAGCGGGTGCACCCGGAGGTGGTCTACGAGCTGGTCTTCCTGCAGGCGGAGCCGGCGCAAGAGGGCAGCTGGCGCCTGCCGGGCGAGCCGTGGAACGGCCGCCTTGAGGGGTGCCACAAGCTGTTCCTGTTGGCTGACGAGCAGCCGCCGGCGGTGGGGGCTGCGTTGTCGGCGGCGCTCAAGCAACTGGCGCGCAGTGGCTGCATGATCGGCGGCCTGTCGGCTGGGGTCTACCCCTTGGCGATGCTGGGCCTGCTCGACGGTTACCGGGCTGCGGTGCACTGGCGCTGGCAGGATGATTTTGCCGAGCGCTTCCCCAAGGTCATCGCCACCAGCCACCTGTTCGACTGGGACCGCGATCGCCTGACCGCTTGTGGCGGCATGGCCGTTACCGACCTGCTGCTGGCGGTGCTGGCCCGTGACCACGGGGCGGAGCTGGCCGGGGCAGTGTCGGAGGAACTGGTGGTCGAGCGCATCCGCGAGGGTGGCGAGCGCCAGCGCATTCCGCTGCAGAACCGCCTGGGCTCCAGCCACCCCAAGCTGACCCAGGCGGTGCTGCTGATGGAGGCCAACATCGAAGAGCCGCTGACCACCGACGAAATTGCCCAGCACGTGTGCGTTTCGCGCCGGCAGCTGGAGCGTATCTTCAAGCAGTACCTGAACCGCGTGCCGAGCCAGTACTACCTGGAGCTGCGGCTGAACAAGGCGCGGCAGATGCTGATGCAGACCAGCAAGTCGATCATCCAGATCGGGCTGTCCTGCGGCTTCTCCTCGGGGCCGCATTTTTCCAGTGCCTACCGCAACTTCTTTGGCGCAACGCCGCGGGAAGACCGCAATCAGAGGCGTAGCAGCAGCCCGTTCGAACTGAGCTCGGCGCCTGCCGAAAAAGGCTGATTGCCCTGTAGTCTGTACTGGCCCTATCGCCGGCAAGCCAGCTCCCACAGGATCACCACAGGCCTTGATGGTTACGGGGCACTTGTGGGAGCGGGCGAGCCCGCGAATCGGCCGGTACAGGCAACCACGCTTCTATATGTGTACACCCGTTCACCCAGCCCCCTCTCTCCCGTACACTGCGCGATTGCGACAGTGTTTGTCGCATTGCCGAAAGCCTTGTCAAAACTGGGTTTTGCGCTGTAACAAGTTGTCGCTTGGCCGCAAGGACAGGCGCGGATCAGTCCTTACAATCCCCCCATCGCTCGCCACTTCCAGGCCAGCGTTCCTCTTCAGGAGACTCAGATGTCCGTTGAGCAAGCCCCGGTGCAACGTGCCGATTTCGACCAGGTCATGGTCCCCAACTATTCTCCGGCGGCCTTCATTCCTGTGCGAGGCGAGGGTTCCCGCGTCTGGGACCAGTCGGGTCGCGAATTGATCGACTTTGCCGGTGGCATCGCGGTCAACGCCCTGGGCCACTGCCACCCGGCACTGGTCAAGGCCCTGACCGAGCAAGCCAACACCCTCTGGCACGTATCCAACGTGTTCACCAACGAGCCGGCCCTGCGCCTGGCCCACAAGCTGGTGGACGCCACCTTTGCCGACCGTGCGTTCTTCTGCAACTCCGGCGCCGAGTCCAACGAGGCCGCCTTCAAGCTGGCCCGTCGTGTTGCCCACGACCGCTTCGGCCCGGAAAAGCACGAAATCATCGCCACCGTGAACAGCTTCCACGGCCGTACCCTGTTCACCGTCAGCGTCGGTGGCCAGCCGAAGTACTCCGATGGCTTCGGCCCGAAGATCACCGGCATCAGCCATGTGCCGTACAACGACCTGGAAGCGCTGAAGGCACAGATTTCCGACAAGACCTGCGCCGTGGTGATCGAGCCGATCCAGGGCGAGAGCGGCGTGGTGCCGGCCGACAAGGCCTACCTGGAAGGCGCGCGCAAACTGTGTGACGAACACAACGCCCTGCTGATCTTCGACGAAGTGCAGACCGGCGTTGGCCGTACCGGTTCGCTGTATGCCTACCAGCACTACGGCGTTACCCCGGACATCCTGACCAGCGCGAAGAGCCTGGGCGGCGGTTTCCCGATCGGTGCCATGCTGACCACCACCGAGCTGGCCAAGCACCTGGCCGTTGGCACCCACGGCACCACCTACGGCGGCAACCCGCTGGGCTGCGCTGTCGCCTGCGCGGTGCTGGACGTGGTCAACACCCCGGAAACCCTGGCCGGCATCAAGGCCAAGCATGAGCGCTTCAAGGTCCGCCTGGAGCAGATCGGCCAGAAGTACAACCTGTTCAGCCAAGTGCGTGGCGTTGGCCTGCTGCTGGGCTGCGTGCTGACCGAAGCCTGGAAAGGCAAGGCCAAGGACGTGCTCAACGCCGCCGAGAAAGAAGGCGTGATGGTGCTGCAGGCCGGCCCGGATGTGGTCCGCTTCGCACCAAGCCTGGTGGTTGAAGACGCCGACATCGACGAAGGCCTGGACCGCTTCGAGCGCGCCGTGGCCACCCTGACCAAGGGCTGATCCGCCTGCGGTTCCTTCGCCGGCCCCGGTACAGGCTCAACCCGAGCCTGTACCGGGGCCGGTGATACCCGATTCCAGTGCAGGTGCCAGTGCACCTGCCGTTTTTCCGTGCCGCCGTGAGCGGCCCGTATTCCAAAGGAGTGACACCATGCTGGTGATGCGCCCCGCGCAAATGGCTGATCTGAACGAAGTGCAGCGCATGGCTGCAGACAGCCCCATTGGTGTCACCTCGCTGCCGGACGACACCGCTCGCCTGGGCGACAAGATCGCCGCATCCGAGACTTCCTTCGCCGCCGAGGTCAGCTTCAACGGTGAAGAAAGCTATTTCTTCGTGCTCGAGGACAGCGAAACCGGCAAGCTGGCCGGTTGTTCCGCCATCGTCGCTTCGGCCGGCTACTCCGAGCCGTTCTACAGCTTTCGTAACGAGACCTTCGTGCACGCCTCGCGCGAGCTGAAGATCCATAACAAGATCCACGTGTTGTCGCTGTGCCATGACCTGACCGGCAACAGCCTGCTGACCAGCTTCTATGTGCTGCCGGAACTGGTGAACAGCGGCTGGGCCGAGCTCAATTCGCGCGGCCGCCTGCTGTTCATGGCCGCTCACCCGGAGCGTTTCGCCGACTCGGTGGTGACCGAGATCGTCGGCTACAGCGACGAGCAGGGTGAATCGCCGTTCTGGGATGCCATCGGCCGCAACTTCTTCGACCTCAACTATGCCCACGCCGAGCGCCTGTGCGGCCTGAAGAGCCGCACCTTCCTCGCCGAACTGATGCCGCACTACCCGATCTACGTGCCGCTGCTGCCTGACCTGGCGCAGGAAGCCATGGGCCAGGTGCACCCGCGGGCGCAGATTACCTTCGACATCCTCATGCGCGAAGGCTTCGAGACCGAGCACTACATCGACATCTTCGATGGCGGCCCGACCCTGCATGCGCGTACCTCGGGTATCCGCTCCATCGCCCAGAGCCGGGTGGTGCCGGTGAAGCTCGAGGACGCCCCGGTCAAGGGCGGGCGCCCGTACCTGGTGTGCAACGGCCAGTTGCAGGACTACCGGGCGGTACTGCTGGACCTGGACTGGGTGCCGGGCAAACCGGTCAGCCTGAGCCCGGCCGCCGCCGAGGCGCTGGGGGTGGGCGAGGGTGCCAGCGTGCGTCTGGTTGCGGTCTGAGGTCTGGCAACAGACGTTTCGGGATTGATGCGTTAGAAGAGTTTCGCGCCGGCCGCCGCCGCCGCAAAAGGAGATAGCATGATCGTTCGTCCTGTACGCAGCAGCGATTTGCCTGCGTTGATCGAATTGGCACGCAGCACCGGTACCACCGGGCTGACCACGCTGCCGGCCAACGAAGAGCGCCTGGGGCATCGCGTTGGCTGGGCGGAGAAGAGCTTCCGCGGCGAAGCCGAGCGTGGCGACACCGACTACCTGTTCGTGCTGGAAAACGACGAAGGCATGGTGGTGGGCATCAGTGCCATCGCCGGTGCCGTCGGCCTGCGCGAGCCTTGGTACAACTACCGGGTCGGCCTGACGGTCAGCGCCTCGCAGGAGCTGAAGATCTACCGCGAAATCCCCACCCTGTTCCTGGCCAACGACCTGACCGGCAACTCCGAGCTGTGCTCGCTGTTCCTGCGCAGCGACTACCGCTCCGGCCTCAACGGCCGCTTGCTGTCGCGGGCGCGCATGCTGTTCATCGCCGAGTTCCCCGAGCTGTTCGGCAAGAAGATCATCGCCGAAATGCGCGGCATGTCCGACGAGCAGGGCCGCTCGCCGTTCTGGGAAAGCCTGGGCCGGCACTTCTTCAAGATGGAGTTCAGCCAGGCCGACTACCTCACCGGCGTGGGCAACAAGTCGTTCATTGCCGAACTGATGCCGAAGTTCCCGCTGTACACCTGCTTCCTGTCCGAAGCGGCGCGCAACGTGATCGGCCGCGTGCACAAGGACACCGAGCCGGCGCTGGCCATGCTCAAGCAGGAAGGCTTCAACTACCAGGGCTACGTCGACATCTTCGACGCCGGCCCCGCCATCGAGTGCGACACCTCCAAGATCCGCGCCGTGCGCGAGAGCCAGACCCTGGTGCTGGCGGTGGGCACGCCGGGCGATGACGCGACGCCTTACATCATCCACAACCGCAAGCGCGACGACTGCCGCATCACGGCTGCACCTGCGCGGCTGGCTGCCGGTACCCTGGTGGTCGACCCCCTGACCGCCAAGCGCCTGCGCATGGGCGCCGGCGACAACGTGCGCGCCGTGCCGCTGTCGGCAAGCCGGGAGGCCCAGTAAATGACCACGCATTACATCGCAGGCAATTGGCAGGTTGGCCAGGGCGAAACCCTACAGTCGCTCAACCCGGTGACGCAAGCCGTCGTCTGGGAGGGGCAGGGCGCTGACGCCAGCCAGGTGGATGCCGCCGTGCAGGCAGCCCGTCAGGCCTTCCCGGCCTGGGCGCAATTGAGCCTGGAAGCGCGTATCGATTTGCTGGAGAAGTTCGCCACGCAACTGAAAGCGCATGCCGAAGCCATGGCCCAGTGCATCGGTGAGGAAACCGGCAAGCCCCTGTGGGAGTCGGCGACCGAAGTCACCAGCATGATCAACAAGGTAGCGATCTCGGTGCAGAGCTACCGCGAGCGCACCGGCGAAAAGAGCGGCCCGCTGGCCGATGCCACGGCCGTGCTGCGGCACAAGCCCCATGGTGTGGTGGCGGTGTTCGGCCCTTACAACTTCCCCGGCCACCTGCCCAACGGCCATATCGTGCCGGCGCTGCTGGCGGGCAACTGCGTGGTGTTCAAGCCCAGTGAGCTGACGCCCAAGGTCGCCGAGCTGACCGTCAATTGCTGGATTGCCGCCGGGCTGCCGGCGGGTGTGCTCAACCTGGTGCAGGGCGCGCGCGAAACCGGTGTGGCGCTGGCCGCCAACCCGGGTATCGATGGCCTGTTCTTCACCGGCTCCAGCCGCACCGGCAACCTGTTGCACCAGCAGTTCGCCGGCCGCCCGGACAAGATTTTGGCCCTGGAGATGGGCGGCAACAACCCGCTGGTGGTGGACGAGGTCAAGGACCTCGATGCGGCGGTGTACACCATTATCCAGTCGGCGTTCATTTCCGCCGGCCAGCGCTGCACCTGCGCCCGCCGTCTGCTGGTGCCGCAAGGCGCCTGGGGCGATGCGCTGATCACGCGCCTGGTCGAGGTGAGCAAATCCATCACGGTCGGTGCGTTCGACCAGCAGCCGGCGCCGTTCATGGGCTCGGTGATTTCGCTGCAGGCAGCGCGGGCGCTGATTGCAGCCCAGGCCGAACTGGTCGCCAAGGGCGCCGTGAAGCTGCTGGAAATGACCCAGCCACAGGCCGATGCCGCACTGCTGACCCCGGGCATTGTCGATGTCACCGCGGTGGCCGAGCGCCCGGACGAAGAGTTCTTCGGCCCGCTGCTGCAGGTGATCCGCTATGCCGACTTCGATGCCGCCATCGATGAGGCCAACAACACCCAGTACGGCCTGGCTGCCGGCTTGCTGTCCGATTCCCGCGCCCGTTACCAGTACTTCTGGCTGCGCAGCCGCGCTGGCATCGTCAACTGGAACAAGCAACTGACCGGTGCCGCCAGCAGTGCACCGTTCGGCGGCGTGGGCGCCAGTGGCAACCATCGCGCCAGCGCCTATTACGCAGCGGACTACTGCGCTTACCCCGTGGCTTCGCTGGAGACCGCCAGCCTTGCCTTGCCGGCAACCCTGACGCCGGGCGTCACCCTATAACAACAGGTCACGGAGCCTAGCCGATGAAATCCTATGAAGTGAATTTTGATGGCCTGGTGGGGCCTACCCACAACTATGGCGGCCTGTCCTACGGCAACGTGGCTTCGCAGAGCAACAGCCAGCAGGGTTCCAACCCGCGCGAAGCCGCGCGCCAGGGCCTGGCGAAGATGAAAGCGCTGGCCGACATGGGCTTCAAGCAGGGCGTGCTGGCGCCGCAGGAGCGCCCGGACGTGGCCGCACTGCGCCGCCTGGGCTTCAGCGGCAGCGATGCCGAAGTGATCCAGCGTGCCGCCAAGGAGGCCATGCCATTGCTGGTGGCCAGCTGCTCGGCCTCGAGCATGTGGGTGGCCAACGCCGCCACGGTCAGCCCCAGTGCCGACACTGCCGATGGCCGCGTGCACTTCACTGCTGCCAACCTCAACTGCAAGTACCACCGCAGTATCGAGCACCCGACCACCAGCCGAGTGCTGGGTGCCATGTTCAGCAACGACAAGCACTTTGCCCACCACGAGGCACTGCCTGCCGTGGCACAGTTCGGTGACGAGGGGGCAGCCAACCACACGCGCTTCTGCCGTGCATATGGCGAGGCCGGCGTGGAGTTCTTCGTCTACGGCCGCAGCGCCTTCGACAGCCGCTACCCGGCGCCGCAGAAGTACCCGGCCCGGCAAACCCTGGAAGCCTCCCAGGCTGTGGCTCGGCTGCATGGCCTGAGCGATGACGGCGTGGTCTACGCTCAACAGAACCCGGCCGTGATCGACCAGGGCGTGTTCCATAACGATGTAATTGCGGTGGGTAACGGCGAGGTGCTGTTCTATCACGAGGACGCTTTCCTCGACACCGAGGCGGTACTTGGCCAGCTGCGAGCTAAACTGGCCAGCAAGGGTGGCAACTTCCAGGCCATCTGCGTGCCGCGGGCAGCGGTGACGGTAGAGGACGCGGTGCGTTCCTATCTGTTCAACAGCCAGCTGCTCAGCCGCGACGACGGCTCCATGCTGTTGGTGGTGCCGGAAGAGTGCCGCAACAACGAGCGGGTCTGGGCCTACCTGGGCCAGTTGACCAGCCAGGGCGGCGCGGTGAAGGAGGTCAAGGTATTCGACCTCAAGCAGAGCATGCAGAACGGCGGTGGGCCAGCTTGCCTGCGTTTGCGCGTGGCGTTGAAGGAAACGGAACTGGCAGCGGTCAACCAAGGCGTTATCATGACCGCCTCGCTGTACGACACCCTGTTGCAGTGGGTCGACAAGCATTACCGCGATCGCCTTGGCGAGGCGGACCTGGCCGACCCGCAGTTGCTGGTGGAATGCCGTACGGCACTGGACGAATTGACCCAGATCCTGAAGTTGGGCTCGGTGTATCCGTTCCAACGCCAACCTTGAAGAGAGACTTTGCAATGACCGACGCCCTGCGCCTTATCCTGGAAGATGAAGACGGCACCCAGCTGGAAACTTCCTGCACCCGCTTTGCCGTGGTCTGGCAAGGCAAGGAAGTGTGGATTCAACAGGATGGTCGTGGCCAGCTGCTGATCGGCGTGGATGTCGAGGAAGACGACACCGAGTACGCCAACTTGCTGCTGCGCCCGATGGCCACCAACCTGGTCAGCCTGCAGCTGGAAATGGAACCGGCGGAGGTCGGCGAAGACGACGATCACGTCCATGGCCCCGACTGCGGCCACCACCACTAAGGAAGTACCTATGCTCGCCCTTGGCAAATTGCTTGAGCTGACCCTCACCGATCACGAACCGGCCGAGAAGACCCAAGTGACACCCAAGGGCGCGCGTTTGCGTTGGCTGGGGGAGGGCGCGCTCGAAGTGCGCCCGGCCGAAAACGAGGATTGCGGGCTGGACTTGCTGTTGTCCGCCGGCATCCACGGCAACGAAACGGCACCGATCGAGTTGCTCGAGCGGCTGCTGCATGGCGTGGCCAACGGCAAGATCAAACCCAAGGCCCGGGTGCTGTTCCTGTTCGGCAACCCGGCAGCGATCCGCAAGGGCGAGCGCTTCATCGAGCAGGACATCAACCGCCTGTTCAACGGCCGCCACGAGCTGTCCAGTGGCTTCGAGGCATTGCGTGCCGCCGAGCTGGAACAGTTCGCCAGGGTGTTCTTCAGCAAGCCGGGGCGCAACCGCCTGCACTACGACCTGCATACCGCCATCCGCGGCTCAAAGATCGAGCAGTTCGCCTTGTACCCTTATAAAGAGGGGCGCAAGCATTCCCGTCGCGAGCTGGCACGCCTGGCGGCGGCGGGCATGGAGGCGGTGTTGCTGCAAAGCAAATCCTCCATCACCTTCAGCGCCTTCACCTACGAGCAGCTGGAGGCCGAGGCCTTTACCCTGGAACTGGGCAAGGCTCGACCGTTCGGCCAGAACGAGCTGGTCAACCTGGACAAGCTGGAAGCGAGGCTGATCCACATCATCGAAGACACCGAGCCACAGGGCGAAGGCTCTCTGGATGGCCTGCAGCTGTTCAGCGTGTCCCGTGAGATCATCAAGCACAGCGACAGCTTCCACCTGCACCTGCCGGCGGACATCGAGAATTTCTCCGAGCTGAGCAAGGGTTACCTGCTGGCCGAAGACCTGGCCGAGACGCGCTGGGTAGTCGAGGAGGAGGGCGCGCGCATCATCTTCCCCAACCCCAAGGTCAAAAATGGTCTCAGGGCGGGGATTCTGATCGTTCCTGACTCCGGCCAGCGACTAGGCTGAGCTGGCCCCGATACCCTGGGCTCACGGCTGTGTGCGCAGCTCCAGTTGCAGCGCCTGGCGCAGCCCGTTTTCAGTGAAGGCGGGTGGGTTGGTGTTCAGGGCGGTGCTGCCGCCGAATGTGAACTTGCAATCGGTGGGTAAGCCGATGCTTTGCAGGAGCAGGTTGTCCACCGGATAAGCGCCGTTTTTGCCTTTAACCTCGGTCTGGCCCGGAAAGACGGTGCCTGACATCGAGTTCCAGCCTTGGCAAAGGCAGCGGTAAAGGTCGAGTAGTGGCAGTTGCGCAGCGGTCGACCAGCCTGGGTTGTATGCCAGGGTGCCGCCACTGTAGCCCCAGCTACTCTGGTTTTCGTCGATGATGAAGTGGCCTTCGTCTTCATCTTCTTCGTGGTCACTGGGTGTATAGGTCGTGAATTGGTGTCTGGATGCTTCGATCAGGCTGATCGGTGTCCCGGACTGCCCGGCCTTTTTATCCAGGGCCGCCAGTAGCGCCTGGCCGCAGGGTAGTTTGCGCAGCAGCTCCAGCGCATCCTGTGCCGCTTGCCTGAACGGGTCGCTACCCGTCACTCGCACGCCGATATTGCCCAGGGCCTGATGTTCGGGCGTCACGGGCCGGGCCAGTCGTGCATCGTTTTCGGTATCGCGGTAGAGCTCGACCCTGGAGGACTCGCGGCCAAGCAGGCGGTGCCCCGTGACGTTGACAACCGCGTCGCCCTTGTCGATGAGTACCGGGCCGCTACCGACCACAATCTGGTGCGTGCCGGTATGGGCATCGATGTGGACGATACCTGCGCCGGTCTCGATCCTGTTGCCGCTCCCGATCATGTCGATCAGCACCGTCTTCTTCACCTCCGGGGCGATGACGACGTGGTGATTGCCATCGGTGAGGCGAATGGCGATGGCTTGGGCGGTATGCGCGGCGACCATGAATACCGCATCGTTGATGGTCACTTCCAGCAGGCATTCGCGCGGGGCGATACGTACGCGCTTTTGCTGCTCATCCGCGCGCAGCGCACGCGGGGCCACGTTGAAGACCAGCAGCTCGCTGTTCTGGGTGCTGCGGCGATAGCGCCGCCCCAATGGATAGGCGCGTTCGAGGGTGATTCGCACATTTTCGTCGGCCTGGATGTACTTGACCTCGGTCTGCTGCCGAGGGTTGTCTTCGTTATTGTCGAAGGCGGTTTGCGAGTGGCCGGGTTCCCGTGCGTCGATGTAGTAGATCGGTCTCGGGTTGGCCTGCATGATGCCGTGGGGTAGCGGATGCGGGTCCGAGTGGAGTTTGGAGAGGTTCAGCTCAGGCATGGAGTGCTCCGGCAGTGAGGGTGGGCCGGCAGGATCCCGTTCCACTGCGCGGGTCAGGTGTTGCTTATGTACCGCATGGGTGGGCCTGCAGGTCTGCTTTTCCGCCTTGGCCGTGCTCATGAACGGCTTTTCATCCGCCGATTGCTGTTCTGGTGTACAAACACACTGTATCTCCCGTTCAGGCTGGATATAATGGCGCCCTTTGCCGTCGTTTCGTCGATTCGACGTATTAGCCCAAACGGCCGCCGTTTCCGTGGAAGAACCTATGAAAAGCGCAGAAATCCGTGAAGCCTTCCTTCGCTTCTTCGAAGAGCAGGGACATACCCGAGTCGCCTCCAGTTCGCTGATCCCGAACAACGACCCGACCCTGCTGTTCACCAATGCCGGCATGAACCAGTTCAAGGACTGCTTCCTCGGTGCGGAGAAGCGTGCCTACACGCGTGCCGTCAGCAGCCAGAAGTGCGTGCGCGCCGGCGGCAAGCACAACGACCTGGAAAACGTCGGTTACACCGCGCGTCACCACACTTTCTTCGAAATGCTGGGCAACTTCAGCTTCGGTGACTATTTCAAGCGCGATGCGATCACCTTCGCCTGGACCTTCCTGACTTCGGAAAAATGGCTGAACCTGCCCAAGGAAAAGCTCTGGGTCACCGTCTACGCCACTGACGACGAAGCCTACGATATCTGGACCAAGGAAGTCGGCGTGCCGGCCGAGCGCATGGTGCGCATCGGCGACAACAAGGGCGCCCCGTACGCCTCCGACAACTTCTGGACCATGGGCGACACCGGCCCGTGCGGCCCGTGCACCGAGATCTTCTACGACCACGGCCCGGACATCTGGGGCGGCCCACCCGGCTCGCCGGAAGAAGACGGCGATCGCTACATCGAGATCTGGAACAACGTCTTCATGCAGTTCAACCGCACCGCCGACGGCGTGCTGCACCCGCTGCCAGCGCCGTCGGTAGACACCGGCATGGGCCTGGAGCGCGTCAGCGCCGTGCTGCAGCACGTGCACTCGAACTACGAGATCGACCTGTTCCAGAACCTGCTGTCGGCCGCGGCCAAGGCCATCGGTTGCGGCAATGAGGGGCAGGCCTCGCTGAAAGTGGTCGCCGACCACATCCGTTCGTGCGGCTTCCTGATCGCCGACGGCGTGCTGCCGTCCAACGAAGGCCGTGGCTATGTGCTGCGCCGCATCATTCGTCGCGCCTGCCGCCACGGTAACAAGCTGGGCGCCAAAGGCAGCTTCTTCTACCAGATCGTTGCCGCGCTGGTCGCCGAAATGGGCGAGGCCTTCCCGGAACTGAACAGCCAGCAGGCGCACATCGAACGCGTGCTCAAGGCTGAAGAAGAACAATTCGCCAAGACCCTGGAGCAGGGCCTGCGCATCCTCGAGCAGGACCTGGCCCAGCTGAAGGGCGAGGTGGTGCCGGGCGATGTGGTGTTCAAGCTGTACGACACCTACGGCTTCCCGATGGACCTGACCGCCGACATCGCCCGCGAGCGCGAGCTGACCATCGACGAAGCCGGCTTCGAGCGCGAGATGGACGCCCAGCGTGAGCGCGCCCGTTCCGCCAGCGCCTTCGGCATGGACTACAACAGCCTGGTCAAGGTCGACAGCGCCACCGAGTTCCTCGGCTACGAGGCCACCGAAGGCCAGGGCAAGATCATCGCCCTGTACAAGGACGGCCAGGCTGTCGACCAGCTGGGTGAAGGCGAGCAGGGCGTGGTCGTGCTCGACCGCACGCCGTTCTACGCCGAATCCGGTGGCCAGGTGGGTGACACCGGCTACCTGCAGGCTGGCGCTGCGCGCTTCGACGTGCGCGACACCACCAAGACCGGTGGTGCCTTCCTGCACCACGGCGTGGTTGCCAGCGGTGCGCTGGTGATCGGTTCGCCGGTTCAGGCCAAGGTCGATGCCGACGTGCAGCACGCCACCTCGCTGAACCACTCCGCCACCCACCTGCTGCACGAAGCGCTGCGCCAGGTGCTGGGCGAGCACGTGCAGCAGAAAGGCTCGCTGGTCGACAGCCAGCGCCTGCGTTTCGACTTCAGCCACTTCGAGGCGGTGAAACCGGAGCAGATCAAGGCCCTGGAAGACATCGTCAACCGCGAAGTGCGCAAGAACACTGCGGTGGAAACCGAACTGACCGACATCGAAACCGCCAAGGCCAAGGGTGCCATGGCGCTGTTCGGCGAGAAGTACGGCGACACCGTGCGTGTGCTGAGCATGGGCG
This sequence comes from Pseudomonas sp. B13(2017), assembly GCF_002113245.1. NCBI lineage: Bacteria > Pseudomonadati > Pseudomonadota > Gammaproteobacteria > Pseudomonadales > Pseudomonadaceae > Pseudomonas > Pseudomonas sp. B13(2017). Next base: position 290,432 of record NZ_NEJX01000002.1, on the reverse strand, counting down.
GCGATTTCTCGGTGGAGCTGTGCGGCGGTATCCACGCCAAGCGCACCGGTGACATCAGCCTGTTCAAGATCATCAGCGAAGGCGGCGTGGCCTCTGGCGTGCGCCGTATCGAAGCGGTCACCGGCGCTGCTGCGCTGGCCTACCTGAACGCTGCCGAAGAGCAGGTCAAGGAAGCCGCGCAGCTGGTGAAGGGTAACCGCGACAACCTGATCGACAAGCTGTCGGCTGTGCTCGAGCGCAACCGCCAGCTGGAGAAGCAGCTGGAACAGCTGCAGGCCAAGGCCGCCAGCGCCGCCGGGGATGATCTCTCCAATGCGGCCGTTGAGGTCAAGGGCGCCAAGGTGCTCGCCGCCCGCCTGGATGGGCAGGACGGCAAGGCCCTGCTGGCGCTGGTCGATCAGCTGAAGAACAAGCTCGGCCACGCAGTGATCCTGCTGGGCAGCGAGCATGAGGGCAAGGTCGTGCTGGTGGCCGGCGTGACCAAGGACCTCTCCAGCCAACTCAAGGCTGGCGATCTGATGAAACAAGCCGCTGCGGCGGTGGGTGGCAAGGGCGGTGGCCGTCCGGACATGGCCCAGGGTGGTGGCGTCGACGTCGCTGCACTGGACCAGGCCCTGGCGCTGGCCGTGCCATTCGCAGAGCAGGGACTTTGAGATGAGGGGGCCGGCGGTCTAGTGGCCTGTACGGCTAATTCTTGCGCTCAAATTCGAGTGCCAGGGTTTGCCGCGCAAGGCGCCGCGACGAGTCGTAGCCGGGCTACGGCGAGGAGTGGCAACGCAGCGAGGCGAATCCTGGTGCCGAATTTGGGTGCAAGAATTAGCCACACAGGCCACTCCCATCCGGCCTCTTCATGTTGGATTGTTTTTTGGGGCCCTGTATGGGCTGAGGCACCATTGAAATGGCGTTGATCGTACAGAAATTTGGCGGCACCTCTGTCGGTTCCATCGAGCGGATCGAGCAGGTAGCCGATAAGGTCAAGAAACACCGTGAGGCGGGCGACGACCTGGTGGTTGTGTTGTCGGCCATGAGCGGTGAAACCAATCGCCTGATCGACCTGGCCAAGCAGATCACCGATCAGCCGGTTCCGCGTGAACTGGACGTGATCGTGTCGACCGGTGAGCAGGTCACCATTGCCTTGCTGACCATGGCCTTGATCAAGCGTGGTGTGCCAGCGGTGTCCTACACCGGCAACCAGGTGCGCATTCTCACCGACAGCGCGCACAACAAGGCGCGCATCCTGCAGATCGACGACCAGAAGATTCGTGCCGACCTCAAGGAAGGCCGCGTGGTCGTGGTAGCGGGCTTCCAGGGCGTCGACGAGCACGGCAGCATCACCACCCTGGGCCGTGGCGGCTCCGACACCACGGGCGTGGCCCTGGCGGCTGCGCTGAAGGCTGACGAGTGCCAGATCTACACCGACGTCGATGGCGTCTACACCACCGACCCGCGCGTTGTGCCACAGGCCCAGCGCCTGGAGAAGATCACCTTCGAAGAGATGCTGGAAATGGCCAGCCTCGGTTCCAAGGTGCTGCAGATCCGTTCGGTGGAGTTCGCCGGCAAGTACAACGTTCCGCTGCGCGTGCTGCACAGCTTCAAGGAGGGTCCGGGTACCCTCATTACCATTGATGAAGAGGAATCCATGGAACAGCCGATCATTTCCGGTATCGCCTTCAACCGTGATGAAGCCAAGCTGACCATTCGCGGCGTGCCGGACACCCCGGGCGTGGCCTTCAAGATCCTCGGCCCGATCAGCGCCTCGAACATCGAGGTCGACATGATCGTGCAGAACGTTGCCCACGATAACACCACCGACTTCACCTTCACCGTACACCGCAACGAGTACGAGAAGGCGCAGAGCGTGCTGGAAAACACTGCCCGCGAAATCGGTGCCCGTGAAGTGATCGGCGACACCAAGATCGCCAAGGTCTCGATCGTCGGCGTCGGCATGCGTTCGCACGCCGGTGTTGCCAGCCGCATGTTCGAAGCCCTGGCCAAGGAGAGCATCAACATCCAGATGATCTCCACCTCCGAGATCAAGGTTTCGGTCGTGATCGAAGAGAAGTACCTGGAGCTGGCCGTACGCGCGCTGCACACCGCGTTCGAGCTCGACGCCCCGGCACGACAGAGCGAGTAATACGCTGCCTGGAAGGGCGCGGCTTGCCGCGCCCTTCGCGTTTCTGCTCGCCACACAGGCCTGTCCTGCCCTGTGTGGCGATCAACCGGGCCCAGGTCGTCGTCCACGACCAGGCCGCGACACCCAAGACTGTTACCCCTGAATGTTTGCGTAAGGAGAAAGCTATGTTGATTCTGACTCGTCGGTGCGCCGAGAGCCTGATCATTGGAGACGGCGAGATCACCGTGACGGTGCTCGGCGTCAAAGGCAACCAGGTGCGTATTGGCGTCAGCGCCCCGAAAGAAGTGGCTGTGCACCGCGAGGAAATCTACCTGCGGATCAAGAAAGAGAAGGACGAGGAGCCAAGCCTTTAATTTTTTTGAAGTTTTTTTCAAAAAAAGGGTTGCAAACGAGGAAGAGCCTGTTTAATATTCGCCTCGTGTTGCGGTGAGGTGGCCGAGTGGCCGAAGGCGCTCCCCTGCTAAGGGAGTATACCTCATAAGGGTATCGGGGGTTCGAATCCCCCCTTCACCGCCATTATTCGCTTAGGGCGCTGTAAACAGTAAGAACGCTAAGTAGTTGATTTTAAACGAAAAAGTTCTTGCAAAAATGTTTCAGCGACCTATAATGCGCGGCAAGACACGGACTCATAGCTCAGCTGGATAGAGTACTCGGCTACGAACCGAGCGGTCGGAGGTTCGAATCCTCCTGAGTCCGCCACTTTTGAAGTGGCTTTGTTTGCAAGGCTGCTTCAAACAACCAGTGGTAATCTGGTCTAAAACTACCATCGCGGACTCATAGCTCAGCTGGATAGAGTACTCGGCTACGAACCGAGCGGTCGCAGGTTCGAATCCTGCTGAGTCCGCCACTTTTTGAAGTGGCTCTGCTTGCAAAGGCACTTCAACCAACCAGTGGTAACCTGGTCTAAAAAATACCACCACGGACTCATAGCTCAGCTGGATAGAGTACTCGGCTACGAACCGAGCGGTCGGAGGTTCGAATCCTCCTGAGTCCGCCACACCAAATCAAGAAGCCCGCTCATTTGAGCGGGCTTTTTGTTTTTCCGCGCCAATGAATTGTTGGTGATGTCGATCTAAGCTCTTCTGTAACGATTGTAGTGTAGCTTGGGGCCGCCATGCGGCCCATCGCCGGCAAGCCAGCTCCCACAGGTATCGCGCTGCTCTCTGGACTGTGTTGTCCCTGTTGGAGCTGGCTTGCCGGTGAAAGGGCTGCAAAGCAGCCCCGAATTCGATCAGGTATCGCATACACATCCAGGCACACAACAAATGTGCTTTAACCGCCAGACCCACCGTCGCACTGATAGCTTCGAGCGTTGTCCCAGCTTTATCACGCAAACGATTGTTCTGGCCAAAATTTTAAGCGATCTGACAGCTTTAGCAGTGTATGATTGCGCCCGTCAGCCCCGCCGGGGCTTGTGGAAAACCACCATGGACTTACCCAGTAGTTACTCGCTAACAAGATTCATACAGAAAGATCTGACCGATTGATTCTCCCGGCGTGCTCCGCTGCTGGGAGTGGAGTTCGCCTATGACTGAAATAGAAGTAAAAAAAGCGCAGGAAAGCCTGCAGGACCGCCTGGCCCAGGTGGTCGAACTGCTGCAACGCCAGCGCGTGGTCGAAGACCTGACCCACCGTCAGGAAGGTGCCCACAACGACCTGGTGGAAAACCTGGTCCACCGCCAGAACCTCGTCGAGCTGCAGCGCAAGCTCGATGACCTGCACCCCGCCGACATCGCCTACATCCTCGAAGCCTTGCCCCTGGAAGACCGCCTGACGGTCTGGCAGCTGGTGCGCTCGGATCGCGATGGCGACATCCTGCTGGAAGTGTCCGACGCCGTGCGGCAATCGCTGATCGCCGACATGGACGATCACGAACTGCTCGCCGCCGCCAAGGAAATGGACGCCGACGAGCTGGCCGACCTGGCTCCTGAGCTGCCGCGTGACGTTGTTCACGAGCTGATGGAAACCCTCGATGCCCAGCAACGCGAGCGCGTGCGTTCGGCGCTGAGCTACGACGAGGAGCAGGTTGGTGCGCTGATGGACTTCGAGATGGTCACCATCCGCGAAGACGTCAGCCTGGAAGTGGTGTTGCGCTACCTGCGCCGCCTGAAAGAGCTGCCGAACCACACCGACAAACTGTTCGTGGTCGACTATGACGGCATTCTCAAGGGCGTATTGCCGATCAAGCGCCTGCTGGTCAATGACCCGGAAAAGAAGGTGGCGGAGGTCATGGCGACCGACCCGGTCTCCTTCCACCCCGAGGAAGATGCGTATGATGCGGCGCAGGCCTTCGAGCGTTATGACCTGGTATCCGCGCCGGTCGTGGACAAGAACGAACGCCTGATCGGCCGCTTGACCATCGACGAAATGGTCGACCTGATTCGTGAAGAAAGCGAAAGCGAAGTGCTGAACATGGCCGGTTTGCGCGAGGAAGAAGACATCTTCGCCTCGGTCTGGCGTTCGCTGCGCAACCGCTGGGCCTGGTTGGCCATCAACCTGATTACTGCTTTCGTTGCATCGCGAGTGATCGGCCTGTTCGAAGGTTCGATCGAGAAGCTGGTGGCCCTGGCTGCGCTGATGCCGATCGTGGCGGGTATTGGTGGCAACTCCGGTAACCAGACCATCACCATGATCGTGCGCGCCATGGCGCTGGACCAGGTGTCGCCGGGCAACACCAGCCGCCTGATGCGCAAGGAGCTGGCGGTATCGCTGCTCAACGGCCTGATCTGGGGCGGGGTGATCGGTGCGGTGGCGTTCTGGCTGTATGGCAGCTGGTCGTTGGGTCTGGTGATGACTGCGGCGATGACCTTGAACCTGCTGTTGGCGGCCTTGATGGGAGTGTTGATCCCGATGACCCTGACGCGCCTGGGGCGCGACCCGGCGATGGGCTCCAGCGTGATGATTACCGCGGTGACCGACAGCGGCGGGTTCTTCATCTTCCTCGGGCTGGCCACGCTGTTCCTGCTGTAGCCGTTTAACTTCCACAAGCTGATGAGGTCCTTGTGGGAGCGGCCTTGCGTCGCGAAAGGGCTGCAAAGCAGCCCCGGAAGTATGCGCAGTGCCGCTGACATCGCGGGGCCGCTCTGCGGCCCTTTCGCGACACAAGGCCGCTCCCACAAAGGCAGTGATCCTACAGCGGCGGTAAGCCCACAAAAAAGCCAGCTTACGCTGGCTTTTTCATGTTCGGCTGCAAACCTCAGGAGGCGTCGGTAGCCATTTCCACATCGTGAGCGATGAGGGCGACCAGCGCGTTCTGCTGGCGGTGCGACAGTTGGCGGAAGCGTTGCAGCAACTCGCGTTCATGCAGGGACAGTTCAGGGCTGTCCAGGCGCATGCTCAACTCGTCACCCAGCGCACCTTCCTGGATAAGGCTCTGTTCCAGGCGCGCGATGATTTCGGAGTTCATGCTGCGGTGATGGTTGCGCGCTACCTCGGCAATGCGCTCACGCATCCCGTCTGGCAGGCGGACGACGAACTTGTCAGCGGTGCGGCTCGAATAAATAGCCTGTTTCATTGGGCGCATATAAATTGACCGGATTTTGGTTCAGGGGAAGCGGTTCTCAAATTGGCCGCACGGGGTGGTAGTACGACCGTGGCGACGACGAAATGTTCAACCGTCTGTGAAAAATGGATGCTCATCTTGCCTCATGGTCGCCGTTTCCTTGGCGTCAATTCTGTGACAAATAGTGAGCCGGATAAAGGCTTTGTGCCAGTACCAATTATCAGAAATGAGTACTGGTTTGAAAAGTTTTACATGCTCCAGCTTGCCCAATCGTCAGACTTTTGCCGTCAAAAACTGGTAAAACGCAGCAAAAGGCTGGGAAAGCCCCTAGAATGTGCCGGTTTCCCTCCATAGAGCATAGTGGCTATGCAACATGACGCAAGCGACCGCCAATCAGGGACAGGCCGGTTGATATATCTGGTAGGACCGTCGGGTTCCGGGAAAGATTCCCTGATCGATGCTTCTCGTGAGCGATTGGCAGCCGCCGGGGTGGAAATCGCCCGTCGCGTCATTACCCGGTCGGCCGAAGCCAAGGGCGAAGCCGCCCATGGAGTCTCGGCCGAACAGTTCGAAGCACTGCGCGCGCAAGGCGCGTTCGCCATGCATTGGCGAGCCAATGGCCTGGATTACGGCATTCCACTACAGGTGGACCAGTGGCTGGCGGAGGGCAGGGCGGTGCTGGTGAATGGTTCGCGGGCCTATCTGGCCGAGGCGCGTCGGCGCTACCCGAACCTGTTGGCAGTGCTGGTCGAGGTCCGGCACGAGGTGCTGCGCGAGCGCCTGGTGGCCCGCGGCCGGGAAAGCGCAGAGGAAGTCGAGCAGCGCCTGGCACGTAATGCACGCTTGCAGGCGCTGGCCGATCCGTCGCTGCATGTGCTGGACAACTCCACCACCCTGGAAACCGCGGTCGCGGCATTGTTCGCGCTGCTGCGTGATGAAGGCGTGCTGCCGCAGGTGTAGCATTGGCAGAAAAGGATTACGCGAAAAAGCCCGCGTGAGGCATGACAAACGCCAGCATGCTGGTTAACATGCTGGCCGTCCTGCTGTGCAGCGTCCGCTGCCGGTACTTGCGTCTCAGTAGCTCAATTGGATAGAGCATCCCCCTCCTAAGGGGAAGGTTGCAGGTTCAATTCCTGCCTGGGACGCCATTTCCTATCTCCCACACCCCTCTCACCCAGCGTTGGCCAGCAACGATGGCGTGCTCCATATGCCGCTCGCTTGTGCCTGCGTTCGCCTGCCATCGCAGCCGTCCCGATGTGCTTGACCGAGATGTCGCATTCTTTGGAGTAATCCTTACATCACCCCAGGTCATGTGAGTTTACTGTCTTCGCCATGAGCTTCATGGATGGCTCAGCAGCGATCGATTGCACTCCAATAATAATCGGATCTCCCCGCAGGCCAACGCTTGCGGGCGGTCTGCGCCGAGCAGCAACAAAGGCCAAACCCATGACCAATAAACATAATATTTCCCTGGAAGACGCCCCGCTCAACAGCTTCCACAAGAAGCTCGCCATCTACTCCTCGGGTGCGCCGTTTCTGGATGGCTATATCCTGAGCATCATTGGCGTGGTCCTGGTGCAACTCAGCCAGTCGCTACAACTGTCCGTGCTCGAAGAGGGCCTGGTAGCCGCCGCATCGCTGGTTGGCATGTTCTTCGGCGGTTTCGTCGGTGGGCTGTTTACCGACAGGTTGGGCCGCAAGACGCTGTATGTGCTGGTACTGGTTGCACTCACGCTGTTTTCTCTCGGCCAGTTCTGGGTCACATCAGCCGCCGCACTGATTGCCCTGCGCTTTGCTCTGGGTGTCGCCATTGGCGCCGACCACCCACTGGCGACTTCGCTGCTGGCCGAGTTCCTGCCGCGCAAGCAGCGGGGTTCGATTCTCGCCAGCCTGGTGATGATGTGGTTCGTCGGTGCTGCCATGGCCTATGTGGCCGGTGAGTTCATCCTGCGCAGCATGGGGCCGGAAGCCTGGCGCTGGGCCTTGGCGAGTGCGGCGGTGCCTGGCGTGCTGTTCCTGATCATGCGCGCCGGCACCCCGGAATCGGCCCGTTGGTTGCTGAGCAAGGGGCGCATCGAAGAGGCCGACCAGGTAGTGAAAAGGGTTTATGGCAACAGCTTTTCCATCACCGACCTGGCCGAAGCGCCGTCGATTCGCAAGGTGTCGGTCTGGTCGCTGTTCCACTCCAGCTATGGCAAGCGCATCTTCTTCGTCAGCATGTTCTGGACCTGCTCGATCATCCCGCAGTTCGCCATCTACGCCTTCGCCCCGAAGATCCTTTCGGCCATGGGCCTTACCGGTGACCTGGCGGCGTGGGGCGCTGTGGCGATCACCGTCATCTTCGTGTTCGGTTGCTTGCTGGGCGTGAAGCTGATCAACCCCATGGGTCGGCGCAACATGCTGATCCACAGCTTCCTGTGGTCGGGCCTGGCCTTGCTGCTGCTGGGGCTGTACCCGGACGGGGCAGGGCTGGTGACCCTGGCGCTGTTCGGCAGCTATGCATTGTTCATTGGCGGGGCGCAGGTGTTGCAGTACGTGTACCCGAACGAACTGTTCCCAACCGAGGTTCGGGGTTCGGCCGTTGGCCTGGCAACCTCCTTGTCGCGTATCGGTGCCGCCATCGGCACCTACCTGGTGCCCATGTCGCTGGAGTCGCTCGGCATTGCCAACACCATGATCGTGGCGTTCGGCATTTCGATGGTCGGGCTGCTCTGCACCTGGCTGATGGCGCCGGAGACACGCTCGCTGGACCTGGCCAAGGCCAGCGCGGTCTGATACTGCAAGAAGCCACCGAGCGGACGCTGGCCGTGTAGGAGCGGCCTTGTGTCGCGAAAGGGCTGCGCAGCAGCCCCGGCCATGTCAGCTGTGAAGCCAAAATCCTGGGGCCGCCTTGCGGCCCTTTCGCGACACAAGGCCGCTCCTACAGGGGCCGTGTAGAGCAGGAATATCAGCGCTGACGCATCCTACATCCCCAAATGCTTCAAGGCCCACAGCACTCCCATGCCCACAATCAGCGTCAGCATCGTGCTGCGTGTACGCCACGCCACCAGCGCGGCCAGTATCGCTGCCGGTATCTGCGGGTTCATCCAGTCGAACCCCGCCTGCCGGTCAGGGAATACCACGGCCGGCAGTACCAATGCCGCCAGCACGCTGGCCGGCACATACGCCAGGGCGCGGCGAAACAGTGGGGGGATGCGCAGCACCGTGTGCAACTCGATGAACGACAGGCGGATGGCGAAGGTGCCCAGGCCGATCAGAATGAAGGTTATCCACTGGATCGTTTCGCTCATGATGCTTCCTGCTCGGTATTGGCGTCTGCCACAGTTTGCTGTTTTTGCCAGCTCTCGATGGCCAGCCCGGCGATGATGCCGCCCAGCGCGCCAGCCAGCAGGCCGAGGTTGTAGGGCAGGTTGGCGGCCAGCACGGCGAGCACGCCGCCGGTCAGTGCTGCGCCAAGCGTGGCCGCATTGCGAATGCCGGGTATCAACAGGGCCAGGAATGACAATGGAATGGCAAAGCCCAGCGACCAGTCTTCAGGAATGCTCGCGCCCAGGTACATGCCCGCCAGCACCGAGAGGTTCCAGCCGAAGAACATGGTGATTGCCGTACCGGCATAGTAGGGGTAGGCATACTGCCCGAGCCCGCCGGAGCCCATCTTCAGCGTGCACAGGGCGAAGGACTGGTCTGACAGCATGTACGCCATCGGCCACTTGTGGCGGCGCGGCAGCTGGCCCAGGTGCGGGGCCAGGCTGGCGCTGTACATCAGGAAGCGCAGGTTGATCACCAGTGCGGTGACTACCATGGTCACCGGCAGGGCGGCGCTTTGCATCAACTGCATCACCACCATTTGCGCCGAACCGGAGTAGAACAGCAAGGTCATGCCGATGGCATCGGTTGGCGACAGGCCCATGCCGATCGCCGTGACCCCGGTGATCAGGCCGAAGGGCACGATGCCGGAGGTCAATGGCAGGGCGCTGTGGGCACCTTGCCTGAACGCTTGGGTCCCGTTTGGATACGGCATTTGAAATCCTTGAAAGTGTGCAGACGGTGCAAGGGCGGTACGTCCACGTTAATGCGCGCGACAGTTGGCCTCAACGTCAGATTTCTGGAATGGTAGGCCTAAAAAAAATAGGCCTGAAACCGTGTACCTCGATACTCCTACCCGGCACTCGCTGCAGCTCAATGCCCTGCGTGCCTTCGAAGCGTCAGCCCGCCTGGGCGGTTTTGCCCGTGCCGCACTCGAGCTGAAGGTGACCCCAGGGGCCATCGCCGCCCTGGTCAAGACCCTGGAAAGCGAATATGGCGCAGCCTTGTTCGAGCGCCATGCCAAAGGCGTGCGCCTGACGCCCTTGGGCGAAAGCGTGAAAGGCCAGTTCACCGAGGCGTTCGACGCAGTGGAAGCCGCTGCACGCACACTGCGCCGCCTGGCCGCACCGCAGCGGGTGCATATCGTCACATCGCCTGCCCTGGCGCAGTTGTGGATAGGGCCACGCCTGCCGGAACTGACCCGGCTGCTGGCACCCATCGAGATCTCGGTGACGGCGGTGGATGAGCCGCCCAACCTGAAGCGCAGCCCGTTCGACCTGTGCCTGTTCTACACCGAAAAGCCCGAGCGCTGGCAACGCCGGATAGCCACGGAAGAAGTCCTGCCCGTGTGCGTGCCGGCCCTGGCCGCCAGCATCGCCAAGCCCGAGGACCTTGCCGACGCCCGTTGCATCGCCGACGTGGGCTGGAACGACTGGGCGGTGTGGACGGGGGCGGTGATGCCCGGGCACAAGTTCGTTGCCCGTGGGCCGGGTTTTTCCCTGTACTCGATCGCCCTGCAGCAAGCCTTGCTGGCCGCCGGGGTGCTGATAGGGCGCAGAAGCCTGGTGCAACGCTACCTCGACAGCGGCGAACTGGTCGCCCCCATCGACCGCGCGGTGCCACTGGGCATGACCATCGCCACATGGCGGCTGCCCGGTGCAAAGGGCAACCAGGTGGTTGCCGCAGTGGAGGAGGCGCTGTTGCATCTGGCTTGAGCGTCCTCGATCCATGCCTGTCTTCAGCGCCGCAAAAACAGGGCGTCGGGGCTATTCTGTTCGGGTGCGCCAGAAGCCAGGGAGAGCGTCCATGAGTCAGGAAACCCGGCCGGTACCCGCCGGCTTCAGTGAACAGCAGTTGCATACGTTGTTCGATCTGATCAGCGATGGTATCTGGGACTGGAATGCCAATACCGGCTACGTCTATCGCAACCCGGGCTGGTACGCCATGCTCGGCTACCCCAGCCACTCCATGGCCAACTCGGTGCTCACCTGGGAAAGCGTGATCCACCCGGAGGACTACCCGCGGGTGATGGCGCATTTCGAGGCGTACATCAACCAGCGCAACGAGCATTACCTCGTCGAATACCGCTGCCGTTGCCACGATGGCAGCTACCTGTGGATCGAAGACAGCGGCTACATCATCGCCCATAACGAGGACGGCTCGGTGGCGCGCATGCTCGGTGCCCACCGCAACATCGACGCCAACAAGCGCCTGGTGGCGCAACTGGAGCAGAGGAACCAGTCGCTGGAAAGCCAGGTGGCCGAACGCACCCGCGAGCTGTCCTGGGTGAACCAGCAGTTGCAGCGGCAGCTGGACGAAAACCGCGAGCTGGCCGAGCGCGACGCGTTGACCCGCATTGCCAACCGCTATCGGCTGGAGAAGGCGCTGCAACTGGAGTGCGAGCGTGCACAGCGCTTTCGCCAGCCGTTATCGCTGATAGCCATGGACCTGGACGACTTCAAGCCGATCAATGACCGCTATGGCCATGCCCGTGGCGATGCGGCGCTGGTGCGGGTGGTCGACGTCCTGCATACCTGCCTGCGGGCGCAGGACCTGCTGGCGCGCTGGGGTGGGGACGAGTTCGTCATCGTATTGCCGCAGGCCTCGCTGGGCGAGGCGCTGGAAGTGGCAGCACGCTTGCGCCAGGCGATGGTGCAGGTGGAGCCGGTGGGCGATTGCCGGCTGACCATGAGTTACGGCGTGGTGCAATGGCAGGAAGGGGAGGACCAGCATGCACTGCTGGCGCGTGCCGACACGGCGCTGTACCGGGCCAAGGATGCTGGCAAGAACGCGATAGCCGAATAGGCCGCCTGGCGCAGATCCCCTGTAGGAGCGGCCTTGTGTCGCGAAAGGGCTGCGAAGCAGCCCCAGGGTTTCAGCGAGGATGCACAAATTGCCGGGGCTGCTTCGCAGCCCTTTCGCGACACAAGGCCGCTCCTACAGCGGTCGCGCTAGCTTCAGCGTCTTGGACCGCCGTAAGGCCTGAATGAAAAAAGACCCGCAACGCCTGGGGCGCTGCGGGCCAAATCGGCCTCGGCCGCTTCAGTGTCAGATATGCAGGGCGTGGCCCAGGGCGCGCAGTGCCGCTTCCTGTACCGCCTCACCCAGGGTCGGGTGGGCATGGATGGTGCCGGCCACGTCCTCCAGGCACGCGCCCATCTCCAGCGACTGGGCAAACGCCGTCGACAACTCGGAAACCGCCACGCCAACCGCCTGCCAACCCAGGATCAGGTGGTTGTCACGGCGCGCCACCACCCGCACGAAACCGCTTTTCGATTCCAGGCTCATGGCCCGGCCATTGGCAGCAAACGGGAACTGCGCGACGATGCAGTCCAGCCCTTGCTGGCTGGCTTGTTCCGGGGTCTTGCCGACCACCACCACTTCCGGGTCGGTGAAACACACCGCGGCGATCGCGCTGGGTTCGAAACGGCGTGCCTTGCCGGCGATGATCTCGGCGACCATCTCGCCCTGGGCCATGGCCCGGTGCGCCAGCATCGGTTCGCCAGCCACGTCGCCGATGGCCCAGACATTGCGCATGCTGGTCTGGCAGCGTTCGTCGATGGCGACGGCGGCGCCGTTCATCTTCAGGTCCAGGCACTCCAGGTTGAAACCTTGCGTGCGCGGCCGACGGCCCACGGCCACCAGCACCTGGTCGGCTTCCAGGCGCAATTGCGCACCCTGGCCATCACGGGCCAGCAGGCAGCCGCCCTCGTAACCCTCGACGCTGTGGCCCAGGTGCAGGGTGATGCCCAGCTTCTTCAGCGATTCGGCCACCGGTGCGGTCAGCTCGCTGTCGTAGGTCGGCAGGATGCGCTCGCGCGCTTCCACCACGCTGACCCGTGCGCCCAGCTTGCGGTAGGCGATGCCCAGCTCCAGGCCGATATAGCCGCCGCCCACCACCACCAGGTGCTGCGGCAGGGTTTTTGGTGCCAGGGCTTCGGTCGAGGAAATGATCGGCCCGCCCAGCGGCAGTATCGGCAGTTCGACACTGCTGGAGCCAGTAGCCAGCAACAGGTGCTCGCACTGGATACGCTGGCCATCGACCTCGACCTGCTTGCCGTCGAGCACCTTCGCCCAGCCATGGATCACCTTGACCCCGTGCTTTTTCAGCAGGGCGGCGACGCCGGTGGTCAGGCGGTCGACGATGCCGTCCTTCCAGGCCACGCTCTGGCCGATGTCCAGGCGCGGCGAGGCGACGCTGATGCCCAGCTCCGACGGGCCGGCAAAGCGCGAGGTCTGGTGGAACTGCTCGGCGACGTGGATCAGCGCCTTGGACGGGATGCAGCCGATGTTCAGGCAGGTACCGCCCAGTGCCTGGCCTTCCACCAGCACGGTGGGAATGCCCAGTTGCCCGGCACGGATGGCAGCCACGTAGCCGCCAGGGCCGCCGCCGATGATCAACAGGGTAGTCTGGATAGTCTGTTGCATGCTCACTCCACGAACAGGCAGGCGGGTTGTTCGAGCAGGCCGCGCACGGCCTGGATGAACAGCGCGGCGTCCATGCCATCGACCACGCGGTGGTCGAACGAGCTGGACAGGTTCATCATCTTGCGCACGACGATCTGGCCGTCGATCACCACAGGCCGCTCGACCATGCGGTTGACGCCGACGATCGCCACCTCCGGGGTGTTGACCACCGGTGTGCTGACGATGCCGCCCAGGGCGCCCAGGCTGGTCAGGGTGATGGTCGAACCGGACAGCTCGTCGCGGCTGGCCTTGTTGTTGCGGGCTGCGTTGGCCAGGCGCGAGATCTCGCCGGCATTGCTCCACAGGCTGCCAGCTTCGGCATGGCGCAGCACCGGCACCATCAGGCCGTTGTCACCCTGGGTGGCGATGCCCACATGCACCGCGCCATGGCGAGTGATGACCTGGGCTTCGTCGTCATAGGTGGCGTTGATCTGCGGGAAGTCGCGCAGTGCCACGACCAGGGCACGCACCAGGAACGGCAGCAGGGTCAGCTTGCCGCGGCTGTCGCCGTGCTTGCTGTTGAGTTGCTGGCGCAGGGCTTCCAGGGCGGTGACGTCGATTTCTTCCACATAACTGAAGTGCGCGACCCGGCGCTTGGCATCCTGCATGCGCTGGGCGATCTTGCGGCGCAGGCCGATCACCGGCACCTGCTCGCTGTCGGTGCGCTTGGCATAGCCGCTCGACGCTTGTCCGCCAGTGCTGTGCGGCTTGCTCATGAAGGCGTCGAGGTCTTCGTGCAGGATGCGCCCGGCCGGGCCGCTGCCATGCACGTAACGCAGTTCGATACCGGCATCCAGGGCACGCTTGCGCACCGCCGGCGAGGCCAGCGGCTTGTCGCCTGGCTGGCGCGGCACGATCGGGGCTGCCTCGTGGTTGACGGGCGCCTGGCACGCGGCCGGTCTTGCTTCCTTCTGCGGTTCTGGCTTGGCGGCTACCGGGGCAGCGGGGGCTTCGACCTGTTCGGGCTTTGGCGCATCCTTGGTGGGCACATCCACATGGTTGCCGCTGCCTTCCACTTCGATGCGGATCAGCTCGCTGCCGACCGCCATCACTTCACCGGGCTGCCCACCCAGGGCCAGCACCTTGCCGCTGACCGGCGAAGGGATTTCCACGGTGGCCTTGTCGGTCATGACGTCGGCCACTACCTGATCTTCGGCGATCATGTCGCCGACCTTGACGAACCACTCGACCAACTCGACCTGCGCGATGCCTTCGCCAATGTCCGGCATCTTGATGACGTGCGTGCCCATTCAGACCTCCATGACCTTTTTCAATGCCGCACCTACCCGCGAAGGCCCTGGGAAGTAAGCCCATTCCTGTGCGTGGGGGTAGGGGGTGTCCCAGCCGGTGACGCGCTCGATCGGCGCCTCCAGGTGGTGGAAGCAGTGTTCCTGCACCAGCGACACCAGTTCGGCGCCGAAGCCGCAGGTGCGGGTGGCCTCGTGTACCACCACGCAGCGGCCGGTCTTTTTCACCGACTCGACGATGGTCTCCAGGTCCAGCGGCCACAGGCTGCGCAGGTCGATCACCTCGGCGTCGACGCCGGTTTCTTCGGCGGCCACCTGGGCCACGTACACCGTGGTGCCGTAGGTCAGCACGGTCACGTCATTGCCGGGGCGGGTAATGGCCGCCTTGTCCAGCGGCACGCTGTAGTAGCCATCGGGCACGGCGCTTTGCGGGTGCTTCGACCACGGCGTGACAGGGCGGTCGTGGTGGCCGTCGAACGGGCCGTTGTACAGGCGCTTGGGTTCCAGGAAGATCACCGGGTCATCGCATTCGATCGAGGCGATCAGCAGGCCCTTGGCGTCATACGGGTTGGACGGCATGACAGTGCGCAGGCCGCACACCTGGGTGAACATCGCTTCCGGGCTCTGGCTGTGGGTCTGGCCGCCATAGATCCCGCCACCGCAGGGCATGCGCAGCGTCAGCGGGGCGATGAACTCGCCGGCCGAACGGTAACGCAGGCGCGCCATCTCGGAAACGATCTGGTCGGAGGCCGGGTAGAAGTAGTCGGCGAACTGGATTTCCACCACCGGGCGCAGGCCGTAGGCACCCATGCCCACGGCGGTGCCGACGATGCCGCTCTCGGAGATCGGCGCGTCGAACACACGGGACTTGCCGTACTTGTTCTGCAGGCCTTCGGTGCAGCGGAACACGCCGCCGAAGTAACCGACGTCCTGGCCGTAGATCACCACATTGTCGTCGCGCTCGAGCATGACATCCATGGCCGAGCGCAGGGCCTGGATCATGGTCATGGTAGTGGTGGCCATGGCGGTTTCCGGGTTGATGCTGTTGTTGTGGTCGTTCATCTCAAACCCCCAGTTCCTGGCGTTGACGGCGCAGGTGGTCGGGCATTTCCTTGTACACGTCCTCGAACATCGAGGCGGCACTCGGGATGTGACCGTTGGCCAGGGTGCCGTACTGCTCGGCTTCCTTCTGCGCGGCGATCACCGCGGCTTCCAGCTCGGCAGTGGTGGCCTGGTGTTCTTCCTCGGACCAGTGGCCGATCTTGATCAGGTGCTGCTTCAGGCGGGCGATCGGGTCGCCGAGCGGGAAGTGGCTCCAGTCATCGGCCGGGCGGTACTTGGACGGGTCGTCCGAGGTCGAGTGCGGGCCGGCACGGTAGGTGACCCACTCGATCAGGCATGGGCCCAGGCCGCGACGGGCGCGTTCTGCGGCCCAGCGCGAGGCGGCGTACACGGCGACGAAGTCGTTGCCGTCAACCCGCAGCGAGGCAATGCCGCAACCCACGCCACGGCCGGCGAAGGTGGTCGACTCGCCACCGGCGATGGCCTGGAAGGTGGAGATCGCCCACTGGTTGTTGACCACGTTGAGGATCACCGGGGCGCGGTACACGTGGGCGAAGGTGAGGGCGGTGTGGAAGTCCGACTCGGCGGTTGCGCCGTCGCCGATCCACGCCGAGGCGATCTTGGTATCGCCCTTGATCGCCGAGGCCATGGCCCAGCCGACCGCCTGCACGAACTGGGTCGCCAGGTTGCCGCTGATGGTGAAGAAACCGGCGTCGCGTACCGAATACATGATCGGCAGCTGGCGGCCCTTGAGCGGGTCGCGCTCGTTGGACAGCAGCTGGCAGATCATCTCGACCAGCGACACGTCGCGGGCCATCAGGATGCTTTGCTGGCGGTAGGTGGGGAAGCACATGTCGGTGCGGTTCAGCGCCAGGGCCTGGCCGCTGCCGATGGCTTCTTCACCCAGGCTCTGCATGTAGAAGGACATCTTCTTCTGGCGCTGGGCGACCACCATGCGGCTGTCGAAAATCCGTGTCTTGAGCATGGCGCGCATGCCCTGACGGAGAACTTGCGGGTCGATGTCTTCGGCCCACGGGCCTTGCGCGTCGCCTTGCTCGTCGAGCACGCGGATCAGGCTGTAGGACAGGTCCGCGGTGTCGGCAGCGTCGACATCGACTGGGGGTTTACGGGCTTGACCTGCATCGTTCAGGCGCAGGTAGGAGAAATCGGTCTGGCAGCCTGGCCGGCCGGTAGGCTCGGGCACATGCAAACGCAGGGGGGCGTACTCGTTCATGCTTTTTACGCTCGCTCGGGTATTTGTTTTTGTGAGCTCTGAAGCGGCCGCCGCTGAGTACCGGCTTGTGACTGGTAGGTCAGCGTCCCCTACATCTTAGTGGGCCGGCAGGAGAATTTTTCTCTCAAGTTGATTGCCTTTGCCGAGCAGGGCAGATAAACATTCCGCATAAACACAAAAAACCGGTGATTTTGTCTCATGCGCAAACTCGATCGTACCGATATCGGCATTCTCAACAGCCTGCAGGAAAATGCCCGCATCACCAACGCCGAGCTGGCCCGCTCGGTGAACCTGTCCCCCACACCCTGCTTCAACCGGGTGCGGGCCATGGAAGAACTGGGGGTGATCCGCCAGCAGGTGACCTTGCTGTCGCCCGAGGCGTTGGGGCTGGACGTGAACGTGTTCATCCATGTGAGCCTGGAAAAACAGGTCGAGCAGTCGTTGCACCGTTTCGAGGAAGAAATTGCCGAACG
The DNA here is from genome assembly GCF_002113245.1 of Pseudomonas sp. B13(2017). Lineage (NCBI taxonomy): Bacteria > Pseudomonadati > Pseudomonadota > Gammaproteobacteria > Pseudomonadales > Pseudomonadaceae > Pseudomonas > Pseudomonas sp. B13(2017). The sequence continues at coordinate 273,007 of NZ_NEJX01000002.1, read as the reverse complement.
GCCCGAGGTGATGGAGTGTTACCTGATGACGGGCGATCCGGACTACCTGCTGCGGGTACTGCTGCCCAGTATCCAGGCACTGGAACGGTTCCTGGATTACCTGACGCGGTTGCCAGGGGTGGCCAATATCCGTTCCAGTTTCGCCTTGAAGCAGGTGCGCTACAAGACGGCCTTGCCGCTGCCGGCCAATGGCATGACCTTGCGGGAATAGGTGTGGCCTGACTGATGATTGGCCTTGGCAATGCCTCTTTGGTTCTGAGAGGCAGGGCACCTCCTGACAGGGCCTTCGCAGTGATGCCGGGTTTCAGGCTAGCCGGATGTTCTCCAGGTAGAACGTGAGTATCTCTCCCGGCGTTGCGCTTGCATTCAGAAATCTGTCAAAGGTGAGGGACAGGTCTGTGGATGCATCCTCAGGCCTTGTCGATGCAACACGATGGCCGTGTTTGTCGCGTAGGTAGAACGGAACGCTATCGGCGCTGTTCAGGTCGCCATTCCAATAATCTTGTGTATCGATTTTCCAGTAGTCGCCAAGCCCTGCCAGCTGCGGCTTGAAGTTCGCCACGGCGTCCGTGACTCTGCCGATCACGCCTGTCCCATACAGGCCGAGCCAGCCTCTGGAATTTTGCTCAAGCCTCGCGCCTGCGAATTTCCAGTGGTTGTTGCACGAGATGTAGTAGAGGTCCCGTCCCTTCTCCGATGTGATGTACTTGAAATCGAACGCGATACGTACGATCTCGTCCCGCGCATGCGCCTTTCGGTGATTATCGACGCACAACCAGCCGTCCTCATCCAGCCATGTGAATGGGTGTTGCCCGACGGATGATTCTGCAACTACCACTCGGCCTGCATGGGTATGCAGTTCGGCGGTGAAATCAGCTTTGATCATGTAACCTCCAGTCTCAGTTGCTCCCGGGATGGGACGAGGCAAGCTAACCCTTCGGCTGGTGAACAATGAGATGGAAACGCTTGGAGCGCAGCTTGGTCCGATGATGCAAGTGCATGATCACGACATGACCGACACTGGACGCGCCCTTGATTCACGATTTGTCAGGCAGGGGACTGCGCCGCAGCAATTTTGCTTTTATGCTTGGCTGCAACCCATCGCCACCTGACCCGGGAGCCGCAAGGGACCTATGCGAAATATATGGAAGCCGTTTCAGTCGTTGTATTTCGCCGCGCTGATGATGTTGATCGGCTCGGGCCTGCTCAGTACCTACCTGGCCCTGCGCCTGGCAGCCGATCATGTCGACAGCCTGTGGGTGGGTGCCTTGATGGCGGCCAACTACTTTGGCCTGGCGGTAGGCGGCAAGGTCGGCCACCGGTTGATTGGCCGGGTAGGGCACATTCGCGCCTATGCCACTTGCGCCGGCATCGTCGGCGCGGCGGTGCTCGGCCATGGCCTGACCAGCTGGTTGCCGGCCTGGGTCGGGCTGCGAATGATCGTCGGCCTGGGGATGATGTGCCAGTACATGGTCATCGAGAGCTGGCTGAACGAGCAGGCCGACGTGAAGCATCGCGGCGCGGTGTTCAGCGGCTACATGATCGCCTCGTACCTGGGCCTGGTGCTCGGCCAGCTGATCCTGGTGGTGCACCCACAGCTTGGCCTGGAGCTGCTGATGCTGGTGGCCATGTGTTTCACCCTGTGCCTGGTACCGGTCGCCATGACCCGGCGCATTCACCCGGCGCCGTTGCGCCCGGCACCGATGGAGCCGAAGTTCTTCATCAAGCGCGTGCCGCAGTCGCTCAGCACGGTGCTGGGTTCGGGGCTGATCGTCGGCTCGTTCTATGGCCTGGCGCCCTTGTATGCCTCCAGCCAGGGCATGACTACCGAGCAGGTCGGTCTGTTCATGGGTAGCTGCATCTTTGCCGGCCTGCTGGTGCAGTGGCCGCTGGGCTGGTTGTCCGACCGCTACGATCGGGCCGTGCTGATCCGCAGCGTGGCGGTGGGGTTGGCGTTGGCCTCGGCGCCGCTGGCGATGCTGCCCAGCGTGCCGCTGGAGTTGCTGTTCGGCATAGGCTTCGTGATTTCGTTGCTGCAGTTCTGCCTGTACCCGCTGGCGGTGGCGTTTTCCAACGACCATGTGGAAAGCGAACGGCGGGTGTCGCTGACCGCGATGCTGCTGGTGACCTACGGCGTGGGTGCCTGTATCGGGCCGCTGGCGGCAGGCGTGCTGATGAAGGTACTGGGCCCGCAGATGCTGTATGCCTTCTTCGTGTTCTTTGCCCTGGTGCTGGTGTGGCGCATTCGGCCGAAGGCGGTCACTGGGCTGCACCAGGTGCAGGATGCGCCTTTGGGCCACGTTGCCATGCCGGCTGCCGGTTCGCCACTGTCGGCGGCGCTGGACCCACGGGTGGATGAGCAGACGGTACAGGAGGTGATGCAGGCACCGGTGGCGGCGGAGGATACCGAGGCGGAAGAAAAGGGGGCTGACAAGGAGCCTGAGCCGGAAGGTGAGGTCAGCAAGTCGGTGTAGGCCTGTGCCGGCCTCTTCGCGGGCACGCCCGCTCCCACATGAAGTTGCGCCGGGCTCAAGGCTTGCGCTGTACCTGTGGGAGATCTGTCGCGTAGAGAACTGAATCCGCAAGCAGTACGCGTACCCTGTGGGAGCGGCTTTAGCCGCGAAGAATCCAACGCGGTGCATGGCACCGGCTGCGCCGGTGTTCGCGGCTAAAGCCGCTCCCACAGAGTCCCTGCTAATTCAATGAGTTATGTGCAGTTCTGTGGGAGCGGGCGTGCCCGCGAAAAGGCCGGCACAGGAGAAGCACAAATGAAAACGCCACCTTGATAGGTGGCGTTTTTGTACTCGGCCGACGATCAATAGTCGTCCTTGTCGAACCGCCGCGCTTCACGCTGCAACTGGTACACAAAGCTCTCGACCTTGCGCTGCGCCTGCCCGGTAAGGTTATGGAAGCGCACGCCGGCAAAGGTGGTGTTGATCCGCTCTTCATAGTGCAGGTGGCGCAGCTCGACCATGGTGTCGACCAGGCCCAGCGGGTTGCCAGCCTTGAAACGCTCGTACACCTGGCCCAGTTGCAGGCGATCCTCGACATTGCCTTCGAAGCGCAGCTTGCAGCCGGTGGCGGAGATGTCCAGCAGCTTGCCACGCAGGGCGCCGTTGCCCTTGAGGTGGGCGCCATCGAGGATGACATCGACCAGCTGCGACAGCTTCAGCGCGGCGCGGAAGGCATTGCGGCGCTGGTGGTAGGTCATTTCCAGAGGCATGGCGCCGCGGTAGCAGCGGTGGCCGTCGACTTCACTGATCTTCAGCTCGTGGTTGCAGTCCCAGGCGATGCGCACGCCATCGTGGAAGCCTTCGACGCGGAAGTGTTCGCCGTTCTCGATGAACTTTTCACCGTCACGCGGGATCATCTCGTCCAGCGCCAGGGTGTTGCTTTCACGGTCCACGTGCACCACGTAGCTCTGGAAGCGCTGGCTGCGGTCGTGGAAGGTGATGATCAGGGGGTCGTGGCTTTCCTGCAGCTGCCGCAAGTTGGCCGCAATCTCCAAAGGGGTGTTCAGCACCTTTGGCGGCTGCGGGGCATCGGATTCATTGAACACGGCTTATCGTTCTCCAGGCAAAAGCGACACACGCAATTAACGGCATTTTGCCAGTATGTTCCGTGCCTTGATAGAAAAAATCACACTTGGCTGAGCGCCCGTGGCTTGGCCAGTGGCGAGGTGCTGCCGCGGCTGTCGTAGAGCGACGGAGAATCGCCGCCCATGAGGATCCGGATCTGGTTGTTGGTGACGTGTTGCTGCACCTGGATGATCCGGCCATTGGTCTCGTTGAGCTGCTGGCAGGCTTGCATCAACTGGCTGATCACATCGAGTTGCTGCAGCAGCAGTTCACCGTTCGGCGATTGTGCCGCCACGGCCTCCACTCCGGCGCGATCAGGGCTCAGGCCAAGGCTGGCAAGCAGGTTGTTGCGCCGCAGGCCTTGCTGCTCCAGCAGCACGATCAAAGACTGCTTGCGGGCCAGGATATTCTCCAGTGGCGCCATGTCGCGGCCATGCAGGGCAATGGCCTCCTTCTGCAGGAGATCGAGCAGTTCCTGCATCGGGGCAATGTCATCTTCGATCAGTTGCAGCAAGGTGGTGTCGTGCATGGCTAACTCTTGGCTTTTCTAGCGTCCGTGAAGTCAGCGCGCCGAACGGTCAGCGCTGGACTTCGAAATCGAGCAGTTTGCTGGCGACCCGGCCGGCATCGACCTGGTAGCTGCCGTCGGCGATCGCCTGTTTCAACTGGGCCACACGGGCACTGTTGACCACTGGCTCGTCGCGCAGCTTGTCGCTGATCTTCTGCAACTGCTGGGCCTCTTGGCTGAGGTGTACCGCTTCTCCGCTGGCGCTGGTGGCGGTTGCCGCTTCCTGGCTGGCTGCCGGTTTTTCGGCGCTGCCGTTCGCGGTGTTGCCGCGCACGCCGCCCGTGACGGACGGAGAGTTATTCAAACGACTGAAGTCGATGACCATGATCAGAAACCTCTGGGTATTTGGACGCTTGCCTTGTTTTCGGCCAACCCGAAAGAAACTTTAGGCACAAATGCATAGCCGCCTGTCAGCAAGCTCGCGAACCCGTTTTCTGACACAGTTTAGGAAAAGCGGTTCCTCACCGCCAGCGCAAATCAATGGGCTGGCTACATACTTACCTCGACCTGGCCGGGGCCGGTCACCCTGGCTTTGATCACTCGTTTGGAATTGAGGTTGCGCACCCGGATCTGTTCGCTCAGGCCGCCCTTGCTCAGGGCTTCTCCGGGCATGCGCACACTCAGGCTGCCACTGCGGGCGATGATCACCACGTGGTCGCCCTTGCGCACCACCTCGGCCTGTTCCAGGTGTTGCGGGGTGAGTACCTGGTCGATCACCGTGGGGCGCAGCATCTTCATGCCCACCGCCTGCTCCAGTTCGGTCAAGAAGCCTTGGCCCAGGGTGCCGACATCGCGCTCGCGCAGGGCCACGTCGCCTTCGCCCACCACGTTGTCGCGCTTGAGCGGCCGGGTCACCACCACCACGTCGCGGAACAGCCGCACGGTGGCCGGCACGAACACGGTCCATGGTGCCGAGCCTTCGCAGCGTACCTTTACCGTGACGCGGCCCAGCGGCTGGGCCGGGCTTTCCAGCGAGGCGTCCAGCTGCTGGCTGCACAGTGGCATGCGCAGGCGCGGGTCCAGCGGGTTGACCTGGATCTCGTAACGGCCGGCGGTCTGGGTGGTGGCCAGATAATCTTCGACGCTGAATTCAAGAAACCCTTGAGTGACACCGATAAGCTGTTCAGGCAAGGTAAACGCGTCCGCTACCGTGCGAACGCCGGGCACCAGAAGGCACAGCATGGCCAGCGAGCCAGTCAGCAGGCGCGTCAATCGTCGGAAAAATGTCGTTTTCGTGTACATGGCGCTCAAAAAAGCAAAGCCCGTGCCGACTCGCTACCTGAGTTGCAACGAAAGGCTGAAACATAAAGGAGTCTGGCATGGCAGGTGTTATGGATTCGGTCAACCAGCGCACGCAGCTGGTGGGGCAGAATCGCCTGGAATTGCTGCTGTTCCGCCTCAATGGCGAGCAGCTTTACGGCATCAACGTATTCAAGGTCAGGGAAGTGCTGCAATGCCCTGCGCTGACCCTGCTGCCCAAGGCGCACCCGGTGGTGCGCGGTGTTGCCAATATTCGCGGGGCGACCATCCCGATCCTCGACCTGTCGATGGCCACCGGGTTGCGGCCGCTGCAGGAAGACACGCGCAACAGTTTCGTGATCATCACCGAGTACAACACCAAGACCCAAGGCTTCCTGGTGCACTCGGTGGAGCGCATCGTCAACATGAACTGGGAAGAAATCCATCCGCCACCCAAGGGCACCGGCCGCGACCACTACCTGACCGCGGTCACCCGGGTGGACAACCGCATGGTCGAGATCATCGATGTGGAGAAGGTGCTGGCCGAAGTGGCGCCGTCGTCCGAGTCGGTGTCGGCCGGGGTGATCGATGCCGAGGTGCAGGACAAGGCCGTGCTGCTGCGGGTGCTCACCGTCGACGATTCGTCGGTGGCGCGCAAGCAGGTCAGCCGCTGCCTGCAGACCGTGGGGGTCGAGGTGGTGGCGCTCAATGACGGCCGTCAGGCCCTGAACTACCTGCGCCAGCTGGTGGACGAGGGCAAGAAGCCGGAAGAAGAGTTCCTGATGATGATCTCGGACATTGAAATGCCGGAAATGGACGGCTATACGCTAACGGCGGAGATCCGCAGCGATCCGCGCATGCAAAAATTGCACATCTGCCTGCATACTTCGCTTTCCGGGGTGTTCAACCAGGCGATGGTCAAGAAGGTCGGTGCCGATGACTTCCTGGCCAAGTTCAAGCCGGACGACCTGGCCCAGCGGGTGGTCGACCGGATCAAGGCAACGCATTGAAGCAGCCGGGGGCAGGCCCCCGGCACCAGTGATTTAAAAGAGGCGGCAGTAGTGTCTACGGGTAATTTGGATTTCGAACAGTTCCGGGTCTTCCTGGAGAAAGCCTGTGGCATCCTGCTGGGCGAGAATAAGCAGTACCTGGTCTCCAGCCGTCTCAACAAGCTGATGGAGCAACAGGGCATCAAGAGCCTGGGCGAGCTGGTGCAGCGCATCCAGGCCCAGCCACGTGGCGGCTTGCGCGAGCAGGTGGTCGATGCCATGACCACCAACGAGACCCTGTGGTTTCGCGATACCTACCCGTTCGAGGTGCTGAAGAACAAGGTCATCCCCGAGTTCATCCGCAATAACCCCGGCCAGCGCCTGCGCATGTGGTCGGCAGCCTGTTCGTCGGGGCAGGAGCCGTATTCCATCTCGATGGCCATCGACGAATTCGAGCGCAGCAACCTCGGCCAGTTGAAGATGGGCGCGCAGATCGTTGCCACCGACCTGTCCGGCACCATGCTGACCAACTGCAAGACCGGCGAGTACGACAGCCTGGCAATTGCCCGTGGCTTGTCCCAGGAGCGCCTGCAGCGCTACTTCGACACCAAGGGGCCGGGGCGTTGGGCGGTCAAGCCGGCGATTCGCAGCCGCGTCGAGTTCCGCTCGTTCAACCTGCTCGACAGCTATGCCAGCCTGGGCAAGTTCGATGTGGTGTTCTGCCGTAACGTGCTGATCTATTTCTCGGCGCAGGTGAAGAAGGACATCCTGTTGCGTATCCACAGTACCTTGAAGCCGGGTGGGTATCTGTTCCTCGGGGCTTCCGAGGCGCTGAACGGGTTGCCGGACCATTACCAGATGGTGCAGTGCAGTCCGGGGATCATCTACCAGGCGAAGTAACCAAGAGGGCCGGCAGGGAAAGTTGCCGGCCTTTTTGTTTGCCTGTGCCGGCCTCTTCGCGGGCATGCCCGCTCCCACAGGCTGGCGCCAATACCTGTGGGAGCGGGCGCGCCCGCGAAGAGGCCGGCACAGGAAAAATACTGACGTCAATTTTTTGTTTTGCCGCTTTTGCCGCCCGGCAATTGCCGCTTTCGCCGCCCAAGGCGGAAGGCCTTTGCCGCTTTTCTGGCATCACTCTGACAGCACCTTGCCCCGCAAGCCCGTATTTCCGGGCTTTCTGTTGGTTGGCACAGCCCTTGCTATACCTTGCCCAACGATATTCCGGTCAACCTCCGAAGGTTTCCCCGACATGAGCATCAGCTTCGACAAGGCGCTTGGTATTCACGAAAAGGCCCTGGGCTTCCGCGCCCAGCGCGCCGAAGTGCTGGCCAACAACATCGCCAACGCCGACACGCCCAACTACAAGGCGCGCGACATGGACTTCGCCTCGGTGCTCGCTGCCGAAAGCGACAAGCAGCAGAGTGGCGGCCGTTTCAGCCTCGATCGTACCAACAGCCGCCATATCGAGGCCGAGGGCCTGGCCATGGCCGACGATACCCTCAAGTACCGCACGCCAACGCAGCCGTCGATCGACCAGAACACCGTGGACGCGCAGATCGAGCAATCGAACTACACCGAAAACGCCGTCGGCTTCCAGGCCAGCTTCACCTTGCTCAACAGTAAATTCAAAGGGCTGGTTTCGGCCCTGCGGGGAGAATGACCATGTCCCTTTCCAGTGTCTTCAACATTGCCGGTAGCGGCATGAGTGCGCAGAACACGCGCCTGAACACCGTTGCTTCCAACATCGCCAACGCCGAGACCGTGTCCTCGAGCATCGACCAGACCTACCGCGCCCGCCACCCGGTGTTCGCCACCACCTTCCAGGACGCGCAGGCCGGCGGCAGCCAGTCGCTGTTCGAAGATCAGGGCGAGGCAGGGCAGGGCGTGCAGGTAAAAGGCATCGTCGAGGACCAGAGCAACCTGGAGGCCCGTTACGAGCCCAACCACCCGGCGGCGAACAAGGACGGCTACGTCTACTACCCGAACGTCAACGTGGTCGAGGAGATGGCTGACATGATCTCCGCCAGCCGCGCGTTCCAGACCAACGCCGAGTTGATGAATACGGCCAAGGCCATGATGCAGAAGGTCCTGACCCTCGGTCAGTGATAAGGAAACCAGACCATGGCAATCGATACCAACGGTGTAAACCTCAACGACGTGCTCGCGGCGTCGGGTGTAGGTACCAGCACCAAGAAGACCACGGACACCGCCTCCAAGACCGGCAACGACTCGCTCGGCAAGGACGCGTTCCTGCAATTACTGGTCACCCAGATGCAACACCAGAACCCGCTGGACCCACAGGACAACGGTGAGTTCGTTGCCCAGCTGGCGCAGTTCAGCAGCCTGGAAGGCATTACCTCGCTGAACGAATCGGTCAACTCCATCACCAGCGCCATGGCCTCGTCCCAGGCCCTGCAGGCGTCGTCGCTGGTCGGGCGTTCGGTGGTGGTGCAGAACGACAAGGCCGTGGTCGACACCGCAGAAAGCTTCAATGCGCAGTTCGTCGTGCCGCAAGCCATCGGCGAAGCGAAGATCACCATCAAGGACAAGGACGGCAATACCGTCAAGACCATCGAGCTGGGCGAGCAGAAAGCCGGTTACGCCGATTTCATCTGGGACGGTACCAACAGCAGTGGCCAGAAAGTCGACCCTGGTACTTACACCTTCACTGCCACCACTACGGTGGATGGCAAGTCGGTGCAGATGAACACGCTGTTGCCAGCCAAGGTGACCAGCGTCAGTTTCAGTGCCGCCGGCGAAATGGTGCTCAACCTCGCCGGTGTTGGCAAAGTGTCCCTCTCCGACGTGCAAACCATCGGTATCTAAGGCCCGCTAGAGCGGCAAAAGGAGCGAATTCATGTCTTTCAATATCGGCCTTAGCGGTCTGTACGCAGCAAACAAGCAACTGGATGTCACCGGCAACAACATCGCCAACGTCAACACCAACGGCTTCAAGTCGTCGCGTGCCGAGTTCGCCGATGTCTATGCAGGTTCCAACCGCCTGGGTGTGGGCAAGAACCAGGTGGGTAACGGTGTGCGCCTGGCAGCGGTTTCCCAGCAGTTCACCCAGGGTGACGTCAACACCACCGGCAACGTGCTGGACATGGGGATTCAGGGGCAGGGCTTCTTCGTGCTGTCCGATAACGGCTCGCGCGTATACACCCGTGCGGGTGCTTTCCAGGCCAGCAAGGACAACTTCGTGGTTACCTCGGACGGCTTGCGCCTGCAGGGCTATGCCGCCGACTCGACTGGCAAGATCCAGAAGGGCGTGCTCACCGATCTGCAGATCGATACATCGTCGCTGCAGCCAAAGGCAACGTCCCTGATCGACCAGGGTATCAACCTGAATTCTTCGGCCGCCGATATCCCGTTGGAAGTGGACGATGGCACTGGCGTGATGGTGCCGAACCTGCCGTTCGATCCTTCCGATCAGACGACTTACACCAAGTCTTTCCCGACCAAGGTGTACGACAGCCAGGGTAACGAGCACACCATGGAGCAGTTCTATCGCAAGACTGGCACCAATGAGTGGACCATGTACACCCTGGTCGATGGGCGCAACCCGTTTTCCCCATCCTCCACCGTGCCGCTGACTGGCACCATCAGCTTCAACAGCGATGGCTCGGTCAAGAGCATGACTGCGGACAATACCGGCCACCCGGCGGGCTCGTCGTTCACCGTGACCAACAACACCTTCACCATGACTGGCTGGGTGCCGGCGGTGGAAGATTCTGCGGGTAACTGGATTTCCAATGGTGCGGTGGGCAATGCCGATGGCATGCGCCTGGCGATGAACAGCACCACCTCCTACAACACCGAGACCGCGCGCATGTCGCAGTCTCAGGACGGCTACGCGACCGGTATCCTGTCGAGCCTGAGCATCGACTCGACCGGTGTGCTGTTCGCCAGCTTCAGCAACCAGCAATCCCGTGCCATTGGCCAGGTGGCCCTGGCCAGCTTCGCCAACGAGCAGGGCCTGCAGCAGATTGGTGGTACCCGCTGGACCGAAACCTACACGTCCGGCATCCCGGGCATCGATGCGCCGAAGACGGGTACCCTGGGCAGCGTCGAGTCCAACGCGCTGGAAGGCTCGAACGTGAACCTGACGCAGGAGCTGGTAGAGCTGATCAAGGCGCAGAGCAACTACCAGGCGAACGCCAAGACTATCTCCACTGAAAGCACCATCATGCAGACCGTCATCCAGATGGCCTGATGGTCGCTGGCTGAGTGTGTGTGGGCGAACCCCTTTTTCATGAAGGGGTTCGTCGTCTTTGCCGGAGGGGTCATGAAAAGGCTGGTTGTCACATTGGTCGCTGCTTTCTGCCTGTACCAGGCCCAGGCCGGTACCGCGCCCTGGTGGCGCTGGGAAAGCCAGGTGGATGGGCGCCTGGTCTGCTCGCAATGGCCGCCGGGGGATGGCTGGAAGAAGTTCGCCGGCCCCTACAGCAATGGTGGTTGCCGCGAGCCTTGAATAAACCTGTACTGGCCTTTTCGCGGGTGAACCCGCTCCCACAGGTGCCGCGCTGTACCTGTGGGAGCGGGTTCACCCGCGAAGAGGCCGGTACAGGTTTGCCGCCATCGGCAACCAGGCGCCGGATAACCGGCGTCCAACATGCCAACTGCCCCCTCGAAAGCCCGTATCCACGGGCTTTTTCATGATTTCGCAAAGTTGGTTCGGAACTTGCTTTCTAGCTCGCATAGCAACGGCGAGCGGCAAACGACCGCCAGTGCAATGGAGGATGACTGTGGACAAGATGCTTTACGTGGCCATGACCGGTGCCAGCCAGAATGCGCTGGCGCAGAAGGCGCACGCCAACAACCTGGCGAACATTTCCACCAACGGTTTTCAGCGAGACCTGGAGCAGGCTCGATCGATGCCGGTGTTCGGCGACAGCTTTCCGTCGCGCGCCTTTGCCATGACCGAGCGCCCGGCCACCGACTTCAGCGAAGGTCCGATGGTTGAAACCGGCCGCGATCTGGATGTGACGGTGACCGGCAAGGGCTTCATCGCCGTGCAGGCGCCCGATGGCAGTGAAGCCTACGTGCGCACCGGTAGCCTGAACATCGATGCCCTCGGTGTGCTGCGTGCCGGCAACGGCATGCCGGTGATCGGCAATGGCGGCCCGATTGCGATTCCGCCAGAGCAGAAGGTCGAAGTCGGCGCCGATGGCACCATCAGCATCCGCTCCATGGGGGAAGACCCGCGCGTGATGGCCGAAGTCGACCGCATCAAGCTGGTCAACCCCGATACCAAAGGCCTGACCAAGGGCCTGGATGGCCTGATCCATACCCGCGACGGCCAACCGGCCGACGCCGACGTCAACGTGCGGGTGGTGTCGGGCTTCCTGGAAGGCAGCAATGTCAACGCTGTGGAAGAAATGACCTCGGTGCTGGCGCTGTCCCGTCAATTCGAACTGCACGTCAAGATGATGAACGCGGCCAAGGAAGGCGACGAAGCCATGGCGCGTGTTTTGCAAATCGGCTAATCACTTTTGAACGGGTGCCGTAAAACAGGCGCACGAGGAGAACTTACATGCTTCCGGCTCTTTGGGTCGCTAAAACCGGCCTGTCCGCCCAGGACACCAACCTGACGGTCATCTCCAACAACCTGGCCAACGTCTCGACCACCGGCTTCAAGCGTGATCGCGCCGAGTTCCAGGACCTGCTGTACCAGATCAAACGCCAGCCGGGCGCGCAGTCCACCCAGGACAGCGAGCTGCCTTCCGGCCTGCAGGTCGGTACTGGTGTGCGCATTGTCGGCACCCAGAAGAACTTCCAGACCGGCAGCCTGCAGACCACGGAAAACCCGCTGGACATGGCGGTCAACGGCCGTGGTTTCTTCCAGGTATTGCAGCCGGACGGCACCGTTTCGTACACCCGTGACGGTACCTTCCACCTGAACTCCGACGGCCAGATCGTCACCGCCAACGGCTTCGCCCTGGAGCCTGCCATCGTCGTGCCGAACGACGCGCAGACCTTCACCGTCGGCCAGGACGGCACCGTGTCGATCACCACCGCCGGCAACCCGGCTGCGCAGGTGATCGGCAACATCCAGACCGCCGACTTCATCAACCCGGCCGGCCTGCAGGCGATTGGCGACAACCTGTTCCTCGAAACCGCCGCCAGTGGCGCGCCGCAAGTCGGCACCCCGGGCCTGAACGGTTTCGGCACCACCCTGCAGCAGACCCTGGAAAACTCCAACGTCAGCACCGTGGAAGAGCTGGTGAACATGATCACCACCCAGCGTGCATACGAGATGAACTCCAAGGTCATTTCCACTGCTGACCAGATGCTGTCGTTCGTTACTCAACAGCTCTGAAGCAGGCAGCTCTAACCCCGTCACTCCGTTGCACCCGTGAGGTAAGCGTCATGAATCGTCTGTTGTCCGTTTTCGCCCTGGGGGGGGCGGTGTTGCTGGCAGGTTGCGTCGCACCGACGCCCAAGCCCAACGACCCGTACTACGCGCCGGTACTGCCGCGCACCCCGTTGCCGGCAGCGGCCAACAACGGTTCGATCTACCAGGCTGGTTTCGAGCAGAACCTGTACAGCGACCGCAAGGCGTTCCGGGTGGGTGACATCATCACCATCACCCTCAACGAGCGCACATCGGCCAGCAAGAACGCCGGCTCGCAGATCCAGAAAAACAGCAACGCCAACATCGGCCTGACATCGTTGTTCGGCACTACGCCCAACACCAACAACCCGTTCGGCGGCGGTGACCTGTCGCTGGAGGCCGGCTACAGCGGCGAGCGCGCCACCAAGGGCGACAGCAAGGCCACTCAGGGCAACACCCTGACCGGTTCCATCACCGTGACCGTGGCCGAAGTGCTGCCCAACGGCATCATCGCCGTGCGCGGCGAGAAGTGGCTGACCCTGAACACCGGCGAGGAGCTGGTGCGCATTGCCGGCATGATCCGCGCCGACGACATCGCCACCGACAACACCGTGCCGTCCACTCGCGTGGCCGACGCGCGCATCACCTATTCCGGTACCGGCTCGTTCGCCGATGCCAGCCAGCCCGGGTGGCTGGACCGCTTCTTCATCAGCCCGCTTTGGCCTTTCTGAGTACGGATGACCATGTTCAACGTGAGGCAGCTGATTGCCGCAACCCTGCTCCTGTCCTGTGCCTTCGGCGCCCAGGCCGAGCGCCTGAAGGACATCGCCAGCATTTCTGGCGTGCGCTCCAACCAGCTGATCGGTTACGGCCTGGTGGTGGGGCTCAATGGCACGGGTGACCAGACCACCCAGACGCCGTTCACCCTGCAGACCTTCAACAACATGCTGTCGCAGTTCGGCATCAAGGTGCCGGCCGGCTCCGGCAACGTGCAGTTGAAAAACGTTGCGGCAGTGTCGGTGCATGCCGACCTGCCGGCGTTCGCCAAGCCAGGCCAGGTGGTGGACATTACCGTGTCTTCGATCGGTAACTCCAAGAGCCTGCGCGGCGGCAGCCTGCTGATGACCCCGCTCAAGGGTATCGATGGCAACGTCTATGCCGTGGCTCAGGGTAACCTGGTGGTGGGCGGCTTCGATGCCGAGGGCCGTGACGGTTCGAAGATCACCGTCAACGTTCCGTCGGCCGGTCGTATCCCGGGCGGTGCTACCGTCGAGCGTGCAGTGCCGAGCGGCTTCAACCAGGGCAACAGCCTGACCCTGAACCTCAACCGCCCCGACTTCACCACTGCCAAGCGCATCGTCGACAAGGTCAACGACCTGCTCGGCCCGGGCGTGGCCCAGGCCGTGGACGGCGGTTCGGTGCGGGTCACTGCGCCGATGGACCCGAGCCAGCGCGTGGACTATCTGTCGATCCTCGAAAACCTCGAGATTGACCCAGGCCAGGCAGTCGCCAAGGTCATCATCAACTCGCGCACCGGCACCATCGTCATCGGCCAGAACGTCAAGGTGTCGCCGGCCGCGGTGACCCACGGCAGCCTGACCGTGACCATTACCGAAGACCCGATCGTCAGCCAGCCGGGGCCGTTCTCCAATGGCCAGACCGCCGTGGTGCCGCGTTCGCGGGTCAACGCCGAGCAGGAAGCCAAGCCGATGTTCAAGTTCGGCCCGGGCACCACGCTGGATGAAATCGTCCGTGCGGTGAACCAGGTGGGCGCAGCGCCCAGCGACCTGATGGCCATCCTCGAAGCCCTGAAACAGGCCGGCGCCCTGCAGGCCGACCTGATCGTGATCTGAGGACGGCGCGGATGAACAGCAAAAGCCTGGTTTCCGGCAGCGCCGACAGCGGCGCCTACACCGACCTCAACCGCCTGAGCTCGCTCAAGCATGGCGACCGCGACAGCGACGCCAACGTGCGCAAGGTGGCCCAGGAATTCGAGTCGCTGTTCATCAGCGAAATGCTCAAGGCCTCCCGCAAGGCCAGCGATGTGCTTGCCGACGACAACCCGATGAACACCGAAACGGTGAAGCAGTACCGCGACATGTACGACCAGCAGCTGGCCGTGAGCATGTCCCGCGAAGGTGGCGGCATCGGGCTGCAGGACGTACTGGTGCGCCAGCTGTCGAAGAACAAGGGCACACCGGCCAACACCAGCCCGTTTCCGCGTATCGAGGGCAATGCCCCGACGCTGTGGGGCAACAAGGTGGCCGAGCCCGTGCATGCCGCGCAGTCGACTGCCACCCGCAACGACGTCGCCGCGCTCAATTCACGACGCCTGGCGCTGCCGAGCAAGCTCACCGACCGCCTGATGGCCGGCATCGTGCCGTCGGCGGCCAGCACCAATACCGCAGCCGTGCCGGCCCGTGACGGCCAGCAAGTGGCCAAGGCCTTCGCCGTGCCGGACAACGGCCTGCGCATCCTCGGGCGCGCCGTGGCCCAGCCACCGCTGGCACCGAAAAAAGCCTTTGCCGACAGCGACGAATTCGTCGCCACCATGCTGCCGATGGCCGAGCAGGCAGCCAGGCGCATCGGTATCGACCCACGCTACCTGGTGGCGCAGGCCGCCCTGGAAACCGGCTGGGGCAAGTCGGTCATGCGCAACACCGATGGCAGCAGCAGCCACAACCTGTTCGGCATCAAGGCAACCGGCAACTGGGAAGGTGGCGAGGCGCGGGCGATCACCAGCGAGTTCCGCGATGGCCAGTTCGTCAAGGAGACGGCGGCGTTCCGTTCCTACGATTCCTACCAGGACAGCTTCCACGACCTGGTCAGCCTGCTGCAGAACAATTCGCGCTATCAAGATGCGGTGAAGGCCGCCGATAAACCAGAACAGTTCGTGCAAGAGTTGCAAAAGGCCGGGTACGCCACCGACCCGAATTACGCCAGCAAGATCTCGCAGATCGCAAGACAGATGAAGTCGTACGAGCACTACGCAATGCTCGGTACCGCAACGAAACTTTAAGGGCATGGAACCATGGCGAGTCTGATCAACATTGGTATGTCGGGGCTTGGCGCCGCGCAATCGGGGATGTACACCCTCGGTAACAACATCGCCAACGCCGATGTCGAAAGCTACTCGCGCCAGCAGAACGTGCAGAAGACCAAGGGCGGGCAGCAAGTCGGCCAGGTGTTCATCGGCAGCGGTACTACCCTGGCGGATGTGCGCCGGGTCTATAACGCGTTCCTCGAGAACCAGCTGCGCAGCACCACCTCGCTGAGCAGCGATGCCACCTCGTACCTGAACCAGATCACGCCGCTGGATACCGCCCTGTCGAGCAGCGACACCGGTATCACCGCTGCACTGAAAAGCTTCTTCAGCGCCATGCAGGATGCCGCGGCCAAGCCGACCGAGGACGCCTCGCGCCAACTGCTGCTGACCAGCGCGCAGTCCCTGGCCAAGCGCTTCAATACCCTGTCGGCGCAGTTGAACCAGCAGAACAGCGATATCAATGCCAACATGGCGTCGATCGCTGACAAGGTCAACGCGCTGACCAAGTCGATTGCCGACCTCAACGGCCAGATCTCCAAGATGACGGCCGTCAATGGCCAGCCCAACGACCTGCTCGACCAGCGCGACGGCGCGGTGCGCGAGTTGTCGGCGCTGATCGGTGCCGATGTTGTAGAGCAGAAGAACGGCAACTACGACATCTACCTGAAGAACGGCCAGGCCCTGGTGCTGGGCAACACCACCCAGACCATCGGCGTGCAGCCGAGCGCCACCGACCCGACCCGCATGAGCCTGATCCTCAATCGCGGCTCGACCAAGATGGACATCACCAGCACCACGACCGGTGGTGAGCTCGGCGGCCTGATCCGCTACCGCAAGGATACCCTCGACCCGGCGCTCAACGAGCTCGGTCGCGTGGCCTTGGTAGTAGCCGATGCGATCAACAGCCAGCTGGCCCAGGGCATCGACAAGAACGGTGACTTCGGTGCCACCCTGTTCGGCGATATCAACAGCGCCGCGGCCATCAGCCAGCGCAGTGTCGCCAAGACCGGCAACAGCGCCGGCTCCGGCAACCTCGATGTGACCATCAAGGACACCGGCAAGCTGAGCACCAGCGATTACCAGGTGACCTTCACCAGCGCCACTGGCTACAGCGTGCGCAAGTTGCCGGAAGGCACCGACATGGGCAGTTTCGACCTCACCGACACGCCGCCTCCGGTGATCGACGGGTTCACCCTGTCGCTCAATGGTGGCGGCCTGAGTGCTGGCGACAGCTTCAAGATCACCCCGACCCGCAATGCGGCCGCCGGCATCGACACTGTCCTGACCGACCCGAAGCGCCTGGCCTTGGCTTCGCCACTGACCGCCACCAGTGGGTCGGGCAATAAAGGTACCGGCGTCATCACCCAGCCGACGCTGACCTCGGAGATGGACATCTACGATGCCGCCCAGCGTTCGCAATTGCAGGCTGGCCTGAAGTATTCGACCCCGGTCAAGCTGGTGTTCGGCGATGACACCAGTTCGCCCCAGGCCTACAAGATGTACGACGCCAAGGGTACCGAGATCGGCAGCGGCACCATCGTGCCGGGCCAGGAGAACAAGTTGCAGCTGTCGGTGCCGATGGTCGATGGCAGCGGCAATTCGCTGGGCGGCAATTTCACCTTCGAGATGAGCGTTTCCGGCGCGCCGAAGAACGGCGACAGCTATACCGTGGGGCTGACCGGCGCAGGTTCGGCGGACAACCGCAACGCCTTGTCGGTGATCGACCTGCAGACCAAGTCCACGGTCGAGGTTGGCGCCAACGGCAAGGGCATCAGCTTCACCGATGCCTACGCCAAGCTGGTCTCCAATGTTGGCGGCAAGGCCGGCCAGGCACAGATGGACAGCGATGCCACCACTGCCTTGCATGCCTCTGCAGTGGAAAGCCGCAACGGCCTGTCGGGTGTGTCGATCGATGAAGAGACCGGCAACCTGGTCAAGTTCCAGCAGTACTACACCGCGTCGTCGCAGATCATCAAGGCGGCCCAGGAAACCTTCGCCACCCTGATCAACAGTCTTTAAGGAGCCGTAGATCGTGAGCGTACGCATCTCTACTTCGCAGTTCTACAACACCAACCAGGCCAACTACCAGAGCAACTTCGCCAAGACGGTGAAGAGCCAGCAGGAGGCAAGCGATGGCATTCGCGTGCGTTCGGCCAAGGATGACCCGGTGGGGGCGGCGCGTCTGCTGCAACTGGAGCAGCAGCAGAACATGCTGAAGCAGTACAGCGGCAACATCGTCAACGTACGTAACGCCCTGGGCACTGCCGAAAGCACCCTGAACTCCATCGGCACCATCCTGCAGCGGGTCAACGAGCTGGCGGTGAGCTCTGGCAACGGTACGTTCACCGATGCCGACCGCAAGGCCAACGCCGATGAACTGGCGTCGCTGGAAGACCAGCTATTCTCGTTGATGAACAGCAAGGACGAGAACGGCAAGTACATCTTCTCCGGCTCCAAGGGCGATACCCCGCCTTACGCGCGCAATGCCGATGGCACCTACAGCTACCAGGGCGACCAGGGCAAGCTCAACCTGCAGGTGGGTGACATGCTCAGCCTGGCGGCCAATGAAACCGGCTACGACGCCTTCGAGCAGGCGCTCAACACCAGCCGTAGCCAGACCAGCCTGACCGCGCCGGCCACCGACGATGGCCGCGTCAGCCTGTCCAACGGCCAGGTCTCCGGCAACAGCCTGTACAACGATCGCTTCCGCAGTGGCGAGCCGTACAGCATCGAATTCCTCAGCAGCACCGAATACAAGATCACCGACGTCGACGGCAATGACGTCACGCTCGAGGCCAGCCAGGGCGGCAAGTTCGACCCCAATGGCGACAACACCAGCATCAGCTTCCGCGGTGTCGATCTGCGCCTGGACATCACCTTCAAGGACGGCGACAAGGGTAATGAAGATGCCGCTATCGCAGGGCATACGTTCAGCCTGAGTTCCAAGGCCGATGAGGTTTCCGGCACCCGCAGCCCTGGCAATACCTCCTCCGAGCAGGTGACGGGCGCGACCATCACCGATCAGGCCGCCTACAAGGCCGCTTTCCCGGGCGGTGGCGCGGTGCTCAAGTTCACCGGCAGCAGCACCTTCGAGCTGTACGCCGCGCCGGTCACTGCTGACAGCCGCCCGGTGGCATCGGGTGCGCTGGGCGGGCCGAACGGCACCACCGCCACCGCGGCTGGGGTCAGCTTCGAGCTGTCCGGCGCACCGAATGCCGGGGACTCGTTCGCGGTAAAGGTCGATACCCACCAGACCCAGAATATCCTCGACACCATCGGCAAGCTGCGTACCGCGCTGACCAGCCCGGTGGACAACGACCCGGTGGCCCGGCAGAACTTCCTCGCCGCGCTGGATTCGGCCGTTGGCAACATCGCCAGCGCCACCAACCAGGTTTCGTCGTCGGTCAGTGCGATCGGTGGCCGTGGCCAGGCGCTGGATGTGCAGTCCGAAACCAACGAGGCGCTGAGCACCGAGAACACCAAGACCCAGAGCTCTATCCGCGAAAGCGACCCGGCTGAAGTGATGCTGCGCCTGCAGATGCAAACCAACATGCTGCAAGCGTCGCTGCAGGCCTATGCCAAGGTCGCCAGCTTGTCGTTGGTCAACTACATCTGATTTCACCTCTCTCGCGTCATCCGGCGTGTGCCAGCCCATTCGGAGCTGGCCACGCCACCTCTTCAAGGTCTTCGCCGTGAATCAACAGACCCTCGTCAGCATCGCCATTCCAGCCTTCAACCCCGAGTTCTTCCGCGCCACGTTGCTCAGCGCGCTCAACCAGGATTACTCGACGCTGGAGGTACTGGTCTGCGATGACAGCCGGGGCCTGGAGATCCAGCGTATCGTCGACGAGGTGGTAGGTGAGACCGGCAAGCCGGTGCGCTACGTGCGCAATCCGCAGACCCTTGGGTTCGCCCGCAACCTGCTGGCGTGCCTGGAGCATGCTGAAGGGCCGCTGATCAAGTTCCTCTGCGACGACGACCGACTGTTCCCCGAATGTGTCGGCCTGCAGGCCGCGGTCATGGAACAGCATGCCGATGTCAGCATGACCATCTGCCAGCGCATGCTGTGCGCGGCCGACGATGCCTTGCTACCGCCGCGCATGCTCAATGCGGTGATGTGCCCGGAGGATGCGGTAGTCAAGGGCAGCGACTTGCTCGAAGCGTTGGAGACCAACGCCCCCAACCTGTTCGGTGGCCTCAGCCATGCACTGATGCGCCGTGACCTGGTGGCCGAGTTCCTGCCGGCGTTGGTGCAGGAGGGCAGCGGGTTTGCCGCGCGCCTGGACATGGCGCTGTACATTTGCCTCATGCGCCGAGGCAACCTGGGGCACCTGTCACGCTTCCTCAGCATGGAGCGTCTGCACCCTGCGCGCCTGAGCCACCAGGCAGGCATGACCCTGGCCTTCCCCATCGAGACCGACTGGATAAAGGCAATGCTGGCCGCGCGGGCAAGCGAGGCCGCACCGGCCAGTGGCTGGGTGCGCTACTTGTCGCTGGAGCGGTACCAGGGCGAGCAGGGTGCGCAGTGGGACGAGTACGAACTCAACCGCCTGTACGGGGCACAGCAGGCCCGCCAGGCGCAGCAGGTTGGCACTGACTGCCTGTCGTTTGAAGAGGTGTATGCCCAGTGGCTGGAGTGCCGTGACCTGTCGGCTGCACAGCTCAAGGCGTTGCCCAAGCGCTTCGAACAGTGGCCCCGGCAGCCGCGTATCGTCCCGGTGATCTGGGCCGAGGCGGGTGAGGAACTGGCCCTGCGCGCGACCCTGGACAGCCTTGCCGCGCAGTCCTGTTCGGCAGCCGGCACCTGGCTGCTGGCACCGGCGACGCTGGAATTGGCAGGCCACCCGGTCGCGGTTGAACGCATGCTCGTTCAGGGTAATGGCCTGGCCCAGCTGCAGGCGCGCCTGGCGCGTGCCGACGATGCCGACTGGATACTGCTGTTGCGCGCTGGCGATCGCCTGGTGCCCCATGCTCTGGCGATCATGGGCGAGCGCATGGCACTTCGCGAGCGGGCCTGCATCTATGTCGACGAAGGTAGCCATGACGGGCTGCGCCCGACAACACCCATCTTCAAGCCGGACTTCAACCTCGACCTGATGCGCAGCCTGCCATATGTAGGGCGCGTACTGGCATTCAACTGTACGGCGCTGCGCGAGGTCGGCGGCTTCGACCCGGACTTCGATACCCTTGCACCCCACGACCTGCTCTGGCGCCTGGCGGAACACCAGGGCTTGCAGGTCATCGAGCACATCGACGAACTTCTGGTGCATTGCCAGCACGACTTTGGCCAGTGGCTGCACGATCCGCGCTGCGCACAGCAGGCGCCACGCGTGGTGCGGGCCCATCTGCAGCGGCTGGGCGTCGATGCCGAGGTTGTCGGTGCCGAAGGCATGTCGTTGTGCCAGGTGGCGTACCGGCACCCGGAGCAAGCCCTGGTCTCGATCCTGGTTACGCTCGGGGACGACCTGAGCGCGGCGATGCGTTGTGTCGAGTCCGTGTTCGAACACACCCGGTATGGCCATTTCGAGGTGCTGCTGATCGCCTCGCCGGATACGCCTGCCGACCTGCGTCAATGGCTGCAGGCCATGCAGGGGCTGGGCAGCAGCCAATTGCGGGTGATCGAGGTGGCCAGCGGCAGCCAGCTGGTGCAGTTGAACCAGGCCAGCGAGGCTGCCCGTGGCGACTACCTGCTGATGCTCGACAGCGCCTGCGCCGCCTTCGACCGGCCCTGGCTGGAGCAGTTGATGGCCCAGGCCCAGCGCCCGGAGGTCGGCGTGGTGGCGCCCAAGCTATGTACCCAAAGCGGCGAGATCTTTGGCGCCGGGCTGGTCCTGGGGCTGCATGGCGGCGTCAGCAGCCCGTTCGTTGGCATGCCGGCTGACAGCGGCGGCTACATGCTCCGGCTCAATGCCGTGCAGAACTGGAGCGCGCTGAGCCTGGACTGCCTGCTGGTGCGCCGCGAGCTGTTCGCCGCGCTGGGCGGTTTCGATGTGCAGGGCCTCAAGGGCGGCCTGCAGGACGCCGACCTCTGCCTGCGCATCCGCGAACAAGGCTATCTGGCGGTGTGGACGCCCCATGCAGTGCTCGTTCGCTTCGCTTCGACCCGCGACGTGCGGACCGACAGCCAGCGCAAGGTGCTGGACAAGGACATCTTCCATGAACGCTGGTTGGCCAAGGTTGCCCGCGACCCTGCCTATAACCGCAACCTGAGCCTGAAGATGGCCAGCTTCAACCTCGATGCCGGACAGCGTCGTGGCTGGGACCCGTTCATCAGCCGTGTGCTGCCGTCGGTGTTGGCGTTGCCGATCAACACTTCGGCGGTCGGTCACTACCGGGTGGCACAGCCGTTCACCGAGCTGGAGCGCGCTGGCTGGATCCAGGGGCGGCTTGATTACAGTACTCCGGAGATGATCGAGATCGAGCGCGAGAAGCCCGACGTGATGATCTTGCAGTGTCGCTACACGGTCAATTCGATCGATGAAATGACGCGCTTCAAGCGCCTGTCGAACGCCCGACGCATCTACGAGATCGACGACTACATCATCGAGGTGCCGGAAAAGAACGCCCATGCGCGGAACATACCGGCCAACATGCGCGAGCTGGTCACCCAGGGTATTGCCTTGTGCGACCGGGTGGTGGTGTCGACCCAGCCGCTGGCCGATGCACTGTCGAGCATGCACCACGATATCCGTGTAGTCCCCAACATGCTTGCCGCCCCGCTGTGGGCCGGGCTGGCCAGCGAGCGCCAGACTAGCGCGCGGCCGCGCGTGGGCTGGGCGGGGGGCACCAGCCACCGGGGCGATCTGGAGCTGTTGCTGGACGTCATCAAGGCCCTGGCCGACGAGGTCGACTGGGTATTCTTCGGTATGTGCCCGGATGCCTTGCGGCCTTATGTGAAGGAATTCCACAAAGGCGTGCCCTTGGCGTCGTACCCGCAGAAGCTGGCCAGCCTGAACCTTGACCTGGCACTGGCGCCGCTCGAACAGAACCTGTTCAACGACTGCAAGAGCAACTTGCGCCTGCTTGAGTATGGTGCGTGCGGCTTCCCGGTGATCTGCACCGACACCAAGGCCTATGACGGCTACCTGCCTTGCACGCGGGTGCGCGACAACACCTCGGAACAATGGCTGGATGCGATCCGCATGCACCTGGCCGACCCCCAGGCCAGCTACCGCCAGGGTGATGCCCTGCGCGAAACGGTGCTGCGGGACTACGTGCTGATGCCACACCACCTGCAACAGTGGGCCAACGCCTGGCTGGCGGATTGAACCTTGGGGCCTGCCACCGTCGGGCGCCAGACCAACAACATGAACAGGTGCCCTATGGCCGAAACCGTAATCGGGTCGCACAACCAAGTGACCGTCGTCCTGCTTGGGCATGAACAGCCGGACCATCGTGCCCGAGCCATCCATTACTATCGCCAGGCGGGCATTCCCTGCCTGGCCCTGGAGCCACTGCAGGCGGACACCGCGGGCGCGCAGTGCAGCGCTCGCCTGGCCCTGGCCTTGCAACAGGTCGCCACTCCGTTCGTGACCCTGGCCCTGGATGCCGATTTCGTGTTGGCGTCGGCCCTGCAGCAGGCCGCTGCCTGCTTGCATGCGCAACCTCAGGTGCAGGGCGCTCAGGGCTACGCGTTGGGCTATGCGCCGGGCAATGCCCAGGTTGCCTACCACAAGATGGGCTCGGCCTTCGAGGCCGCAGCCGATGACAGTGCGCGCGCACGCCTGCGCCAGTACGCCATGGCTGGTCAGCAGGCCTGGCGTGCGGTGCTGCGAATCGGGGCAGTGCAGGCGCTGCTCGACACCTTGCCGGGCGAGCTGGATTTCGCTGGCTGGCGTGTGGCCTTGTCTTGCGCCCTGGTCGCCGCGGGCAGAATCGCGCAACTGGCGCAGACCGATGTGATCTGCGAGTTTGCGCCGAGCATGCTGACCCCCGTGGCTCGCGACGAACAGCTGACCCGTACCGTGCGCCTGCTGCGCGAATGGGGGGGCGAGCTGTGCAATGACGAGGCCGGTTTTGCCGTACTCAATCGTTTTGTGCGCGCGACCTACGACCAGGGCGAAGCACCTTTGCTGTTCACCTCGCCATGGGGCACGGTGATCGGCGAACCGGAGCGCATTTTCGAGCCGCGGCAGTATGTCGAGTTGCCTTACTACAATGGCGCGCTGTTCGAGCGCCTGAGCGCGCTGGAATTCCTCTGCCATGCCTGGCCGACCGGGCAAGCCCACCGCCAGGCGCTGGAGGGCACCTGGGTGCGCCAGCGCGAGTTGTTGCAGGTGCACCCCAACGACACCGCCGCAACCTTGCAGCAGCGTTACTGGAAAGCGTTGGCGCTGGGCCTGTTCAACCTGGAGGTCTGCCAGCGCCTGGTACCGACCCTCACCGGCAATGACGATGGTGAGCGCGCCCGCGAACTGGGTGATTGGCTTGCGCGCCTGGAGGCGGTGCCCGGTATCGATGGCAACGGCTGGTTGCGCAGTACGAGGTCTGGCCAGGTGCTTGACGCGCTGGCCGCTGCCACGCCGGACAGGGCCGTACAGCAGCGCCTGTTGGCACAACTGAACAAGCGCCCGGGGGCGCAGGTCACCTTCGTGATTGCCGATCTGGGCGACGACGACCTGGCGTTGCAGGCAACCTTCGACAGCCTGCTGGCCAGCGGGTTGCGCCAGTTCAAGCTGGTGGTGCTCAAGGGTGGCAAGCCGCCGGCGATCACCACCGCCCGCGATACCCTGCATTTCGTGCAAGTCAATGAAAGCAACTGGGTCACCCACCTCAACCAGCAAGTGCGCCAACTGAGCAGCGATTGGCTGATGTTGCTGGAGGCCGGCGATACCTTGGTCAGCGGTGGCTTGCTGCGCTTGCAGCAGGAGCTGGCCGAAGCCCCGGGTTGCCAGGCGGTCTGTGCCAATGAAGTGCAGCGTGACACCGAGGGCCGCCTGCATGGCGTGGTTCGCCCAGGCAGCAACCTCGACCTGCTGCGTGCACAACCGGGGCTGATGTCGCGGCATTGGTGCGTGCGCCGCGAGACCGTGGTGGAGTTGGGTGGCTACAGCGAAACCTGCCGCCATGCATTGGAGTTCGACTTGCTGTTGCGCCTGGTGGAGCAGCATGGGCAGGGCGGCCTGGCACACATGGACGAATACCTCGTGGTGGGCAGCCAGGCGACGCCGGCGCTGCAGGCCGATGCGCTGCTTACGCTAAAGCGGCACCTGACGCTGCTGGGTTACCGTGGTGAAGTGCACGACCAGGGCGATGCTGGCCTGGTGGTGGACTTCCGCCATTCGGCCACACCGCTGGTGAGCATTCTGGTGGCCGCCGAAGGTGACGTGCAGCGTTTGCAGGCTTGCCTGACCAGCGTCCTGCAGCGCACCCGTTACCCGCGCTACGAGCTGCGGGTTGCCTGTAATTCCGAACACGCCGAAGCTACCGCTGCCGCGCTGCAAGGGTTTGGCCAGCGTGTCGTGCTGCTGGCAGGCACGGCGAGCGGGCGTGAGGCGCTGCTCAACCTGGCGGCGGAACAGGCTCGGGGTGAATACCTGCTGCTGCTTGCCGAGCACTGCGAAGTGATTTCGCCGGCCTGGATCGAAGGGTTGCTCAACGAGGGGCTCAGGCCTGAAGTGGGTGTCGTCGGCGCTCGTCTGCTCGCGCGCGACGGCACGGTTGTGCATGCTGGCTTCGACTTGTTGCAGGGGCCGGTGCTGCACCAGCCATGGCTGGGCATGTCGGTGATGGATTGCGGCAAGGCACGCTGGCCAGCGTCGGTGCGCAACTGCGCCGCGGTTTCTGCCGACTGCATGTTGCTCCGCCGTGATCTGTTCGACCATTGCGGTGGCCTTCAGCCGTTACGGGCGTTCGACCTGGACGTCTGCCTGGCGGCGGCGGCGGCGGGCTTGCTGGTGGCCTGGACGCCTGTGGCGCAGCTGTTCGACGATGCGCCGAACGTGGCCGACCCGGTGGCCTGTGGCGTGTTGCAGGCGCGTTGGCCTGACGCGTTTGCCAGCACTTGGGCCAGTGATGCGCTGAGTCCTGCGCGTCAGCACTGAGCCAGGCATTCGGCCAGCGTCGTCTGGCAATGCGGCAAAAAAAATCCGCTACCTGTCGTGGGTAGCGGATTTTTCATTGCCTGGCGGCAGTGGCGGCTGAGTGCGCGACTCAGCCACCATCGATCAACCTGGCAGCCAGGCCGCCGCCAGCCTCTGCAGGTAGGCTGCGTCAGCCATGGCTGCCTGGCCCACCTGCGCACGCAGTGCCGCGCCTTGGTGGTTCCGGGTTGGCTCATCGTCGACCAAGGCAGTGATGGCGTCGTTCCAGGCCGATACTTCATTGACCGCACGTGTGACGCACAGGCTGGCGGGCAGGGTGGCTACGTCGCTGCAGGCCACCGCATAGCCGCAGGCGCCGAGTTGCATCAGTGCCAAAGCGTCGTCGTATGCAGCCTGGGTGCTGTCGCTGCGAATCAGCAGGGCAGCATCAAGGTTCAGGCTGGCCAGCAGCCTGGGCGAATGCTGTACCTGTGCCGGGTGCAGTTCGCGGGCATGCTGTTGCAGGTGTGCCGGTACATCTCCCCAAAGTACCCAGTCCACGCGTGAGGCCCAGTGACGAACCACCTGCTCGGCCAGTTCGGCCGTGGCCGGATCGTTGTCGAGGAAGGCACAGCCGAGGCGAGGCTTGCCTTCGAGCCGAACAGGTCGCGGCAGGTCTGCCCATTGTCCATCGAGTCGGTTGTCGATGACCTGGATATCGTCATGCAGGCCCTCGAGATTGTTGGCCAGTGCCTGGCTGCAGACCACGATGCGGTCCACCATGCGCGCCGCTTGCTCGAGGGTGTCGCGTTCTGCGGCGGTGTTCGGCAGGGCAGTCACCTGAAGGATCTTGAACGCCGACGACAGGCCCAGCATCTGGCTCAGGCGCGGCAGCCGGCGAGCGTCGCAGGCGTGCTGGAGCACGATCACGTCAGGGCGCAGGCGTTGCACTTCGACCGGGCTGAGCAGGCGATCGCTAACGCAGCCGTCGATCTGCCCTGCGTCACGCAGGTTGTTGAATGCCGCTTGCAGTTGCGCCGCAGCATGCTCGTCCTGGCTCGGGCAGGCCAGCACCACGGGCAGCGGCCGCCAGCACAACGGCCGCCAGCTCAGCTCCATCAAACGCTCGAATTCAAAGCCGCTGCCATGCAGGGAAAGGTGCCGGTTGTGTGCCGGATCGTTGGCCAGCTGGGGCAGCCACTTGGCATAGGCATTGTGCTGATCCTGGGCGAAGCGTTCGCGCATCTGCGGCAGTTTGCGCACTTGTGCCCAGCTGGCGCCCCCTTCATGAACCAGCGTGGCATGCGGCGTCCAGACGTTCAGGTAGCCCATCTCGACCAGCTTCAGGCACAAGTCGAGATCGTTGCAGGTGACCTGGAAGTGTTCTTCGTCCATGCCGTTGGCAGCCAGGTAAAGCGCTTTATCGACCATCAGGCAGCTGGCACTGACAGCGCTCATGCTCTGGTCGACGTGCAGGCGCTGCAGGTAGCCGCTGGCGTTGGCGGGTTGGTCCAGCGATGGACTGCCGGCAGGGCCATGCAGGCCGCCGATCAGCCCGGCGTGCTGGATGCGCCCTGCAGGTGTCAGTAATTTGGCCCCGACCGCGCCGACTTCAGGGCGTTGGGCGTGGTTGAGCAGTTCGTCCAGCCAATGCCCGTCGAGCACAGCCACATCGTTGTTCATCAACACCAGGTATTCACCGCGGGCCTGCCCTGCGGCGAAGTTGTTGATGGCGCTGAAGTTGAACGGCCCAGGGTAGCGCAGCACGCTCAGGCGGTCCTGGCCGATCATGGCCATGTTGTTCAGCCAGTCATGGGTCTGCTGATCCTGGCTGTCGTTGTCGACCAGGATGATTTCAAAATGTGGGTAGCCTGTCTTTTCCAGCAGGCTTTCCACGCAGCGTTGCAGCAGGGCCAGGTTGTCGCGGGTCGGGATAACGATCGATACAAGCGGTTGCTGCGCATGACCGTACTTGATGTGGTAATGGCGAGCGGGGCTTTCCAGCACTTGCGCGTTGACGTAGCCGCGGTTGGCCAGATGTCGGCTGATGGCATTTCGCTCGTCGGCGTTGTCTTCGATCAAAGGGGTGTTGCTGACGATGAAGGCTTCATCGAGGTGAGCAATGCCGGCCAGGCCGTCCTGTTCGATCAGGCGCAGGGTCAGGTCCAGTTCCAATGCACGTGGCAGGCTCGGGTCGTAGCCGCCGACCTGCAGCGCCAAGGTTCGCCGTACCAGCCAGTGGGACGCCATGGCCAGCGGCAGGCTCAGCAGGTAGTCGAGGTTGACGCCTGGGCGCAATACGGCGCCAGGGCCTTCGGCGGAGCGGAACATGCCATCGCAGTACAGCATGCGGCAGCCTTCGGCACCGGCAAGTTCCAGGTCCAGCATCAGGGCGCCGGACGGCAGGATCTCGTCACCAGCGTCGAGCAGCATCATCCAGTCGCTGTCTTCGCTTTGCAGGGCCTCGTTCAGTTCGAGGGCGCCCGGGGCCGTGCAATGCAGCCAGCGCACACCTGCGGCAAGTGCTGGTGGCGCTGTCCGGGTGCTGAGCACCACGGTGCTCAGGCGGATGGAGGACGACGTGCGCCACCAGGCGATGCTGTCGAGCGTGTCCTGAAGTGCGGCGGCATCGCCTTTTTCATCACGTACCAGCAAGGTCAGGCTGGTCAGCCCCGACAGTTGCTGGCGACGTGCGTCGGTCAGCTGCTGCTGCACGGGGGTGAGTTGGCGCTGCAGCAGCCAGTCCCTGACTGAAGGCACCTGGCTTTGCACAACGTGGCGCACCGCCGCGCGCTGGGTGGTATCGATGAACCGCTGCAGTTGCGGCCAGAAGGCCCGCTCGATATCCAGCCAGCGCATACGCGCTTGCATCACGCTTGCACGGGCGCGCTCCAGCCCCCCGGGCTCGTGGTACAAGGCCGAACCGGCGTTACCGAACTGTTCGACGAATGGCTGGGCCGTGACATGGCCGCCTGGCATGTAGATGACCGGGCAGCCGCACAGCATGGCTTCTGTGCAGGTGGCGGAAATCTCGTAGCTGTACAGCACCGAGGCCTGACGGAAGATCTGCGCCAGTTGCGCAAGTGTCTTCGGGTTGGCCAGGCTCAGCACTTCGATGTCGTCCGGCAGCAGCGAGTAATCGACCTTGGTCTTGTCGAAGCGATTGAGGTAGAGGTAGTGACCGCGACGTTCGATCGGCTCGGCAGGTGGCGAGAACAGTTCCGAGTCGATTACCGGCAGCAGCAGCAGGTCGTCGCTCTTGGCATTACCGCGAAAATCCTGGGTGTAGTAGAAGAACAGGTCCGATTCCCGGGCATCGATGGCCCTGCCGGTCAGGAAGCCTTCACGGTTGAGGATGTAGCGGGCCACGATCGGTGCGCCGATCGGGTTGCCATCGGCGACTTCCGGGTACACCGCGATGGGGGCCAGGCCAAGGGCCATGTGGCGCAGGCGGATCTCATCGGTGAGGATCGGCGTGCGCAGTGCTGGGTTGACCTTGCAATGAGTCACGTAGGCTTCATGACCTGCCAGGTTCAGGGCGTGGCAAAGGTAATGCAGCACGCACACACCGGAAGAGGTTTCGCGGTAATCGGGTGCGCAGATGTAATAGGGGTGGCGCGGCTTGCCGTGCAGGCTTGCAGGGGTCATGTTCAGTTCTCGCAGACGACGTAGACGCTGGCGCACAGGTCCGGGTAGACCATGCCGAGGGCCTGGCAGGCATCCATGAATCGATCGTCGATCAGTTGACTCTGCAGGGCCTTGTCCAGCTGGAAGTTGGCCAGAGGCTTGAAGAACACGCCGCCTCGCTGGCGCACGGTCCAGCCGGCGCCACGTACTTCCTGCTCAAGGGTGTCGAGGCTGTAGGTCACGCGGTGGCCGTGCAGGCGCTCGCCTTCGGTGACGGCGCTGTTGTGCTCGATAAGACCCATCTTCACCGCGATCTGGCGCGATGGTGCGTTGGCGTTGGGGACGGCGATGAACAGCCGACCGCCGGGCGCCAGCCAGCCACGCACACGCTCCAGCACGCCACGGCGGTCGTCCAGGTGTTCCAGCGTGTGGATCAGGAAAATGTTGCTGTAGCGCGGTTCGACCTGGGCTTGTTCGAACGTGCTGCAGATGAACTGGATGGGCGCATCGACACGCTTGCGCGTCACCTCGATCAGGTCGCTGGCCGCCTCGATCACCGTCAGGTCGGGGAAACGCTTGGCGAACAGGGCGGTGAAGGCGCCTTCGAAGCAGCCCATCTCCAGCGCCGGGCCGTTGACCAGCCAGGGCGAGAAGGTGTCCAGCATGTAGCCCCTGAGCCGCGCATCGAAATCATAGAAATAGCTGCGGTGCGCGTTGTCCTGGAACTCTTTGTTGTAGTCGCGTGTGGTCATGGGGCTCATCCCTGGTTCTTGCGGTAAAAGCGCTGATCTTCAGGCTGGTACCACTCATGAAGGGTTGTCGGGGTACGGGCATACCAGCCGAGCAGTTGTTGGACCGCAGGCGGTTGCGAGACGCAGAAGGCTTCGCCGAGCGCCCGGCAGTAGTCGAATTGCGGCTTGAAATGGCTGCGGGTGAAGGTCAGGGTAAGGCAGCGGCGGGGCCGGGTGGTGCGGTTGACCCCGGCGGCGTGCCAGATGCGCGAATCGAACAGATAGATCGAGCCTGCGTGGCCCAGGGCCGTATGCGCCTGGGCTTCAAAAATGGCGTCGGTGGGCTTGTGCGGGGCGCCATGTGAACCCGGCAGGAACAGCGTTGCACCGTTGTCGGCGGTGAAGTCGTCCAGCAGCACCAGGGCCTGGGCCATCTGCATGTTCTCGGCAGACCACGAACGGACATCACGGTGCACGTTGCGAACGTAGGCATCGGTACTGTTCAGGTTGTTCAAGCCGCCAAAGGAGTTGAGTATCGGCACACCGCCGAGCATGTGTGCGAGGGTGTCGACCAGCCCCCAGTCGGCGAACCTGGCCAGCAGTTCAGGGAAGTGGCTGTCACGGGTGATGATGTGGTGGGCCGTCTGTTCCGTGCGCTGGGTGATGCCGTTTTCCAGTTGTACCTGGCGGCAGCGCTCGATGGCCGTGGCCAGGTCGTTGCGCAAATGGTCGAGCAGCGGTTGGGCGATCAGGTCGGGTACGCAAGCGTAGCCATTGCGCTGCAGGGTTTCGTGCAGTGCATTCATCGGCCTTGCTCCTGCTCATCGCGCCAGTGGCGATAGTCTTCGGCGGTGACGCCGAGCAGGATCCGGTCCCAACGTTGCCCTTTTCGATAGTACCACTGGCGCTGGACCCCTTCGATGGACCATGGCACCTTGCGCGTGTAGGTGGCGAGGGAGGCTTCGTTGTATTCGATGATGGTCGTCCACAGGCGATGCAGGCCCAGTTCATCGAAGGCGTAGCGCATGACCGTGCTGATCACCTCGGTGCCATAGCCTTGGCCACGCAGTGAACTGTCGCCGATCATCATGCCGTGCTCTGCCGTGCCGTTCTTCCAGTCGATCCCCACCAGGTTGGCCGTGCCGATCAGGCCGTGCTGGGCGACCTCGATACCAAAGCGTTGATTAAGCGGGTCACCCTTGAGGCCTAGCAGCCAATCCCGCTGAGCTTCGCGCGAGACGGGGAAATGCCAGCCGCCCAGCAGGCTCCACAGGGCTTCATCGTTGGACCAGCGGTGCAACATGGGCAGGTCTTCGAGTTCCAGTGCTCTGAGCACGATGCGTTGGCCATTGATGCTCATGGTGTCCTCATATGCAGGATGACGGCGTCGGCCAGGCGGTGCATGTCCGTGGCCCCGTAGCGTTGGTCCATCGGCAGTGGCAACAGGCATTCGGCCAGATGCCGCTCCAGCGCGGGTGTCGTCGGGTTGTCGATCAGTTCCCGCCAGTAGCAGGGAACATAGATGGCTTGGTCGAGCAGGTGCCTGCGCAGGCGGTTTGCCTGGGCAGGCGAATCGAGCAGCAGCGGGTAGCACAGGGCTGCAGGCAGCTCGCCGGGCCAGGCGTGGAAGCGATTGCAGCCGTCCAGCCGCTCGCGCAGCAGGGTCAGATTGTTGCGGCGCCGGTCAGCCACGCTTGCATAGTCGATGCTGTCGAGGATGCGCGCGGTGCTGTCAGACATGGCTCGAACGCCTTGCTCGGCCAGTGCTGCCTCATTTGCCTGATATTCGTTGTAGTGCTGCTCGGCCGCCTGCTCGAGCCTTCCGAGCAGTGCCGCGAAGCGGTAGCGCGAAGCGCTGGGCTGTGCCTCGGGCATCCGGGCGGGGCCATTGACCAGCCAGCCACCATCGGCCACACCGACGAACTTGCGCGGCGAGTAGAGGGTGGCAATGCCTGGCAATGCCTGGCTGAACAATGCCTGGGAGTTGTCGATGATCAATTGCTGCCCGTAGCGGGGCGCGAGCACCCGGCGGACGTAGTCGGCCTTGAGCCCGAAGTAGTCGACGTACAACAGACCTTCGTCGGCAGCCACGTCAGGCAGGGCGGCCAGGGAGAGTTCGGCGTCCAGCGTGTAGCGGCACACTTCGATGTCCAGGCCGGCCAGCGCTTGTTCAAGGACGGTGCAGATATAGTGGGGCAGGTGGACACGGCGCAGATCACGCGCCTGCATCAGGGCGCGAAAGGCCGAGCGGGCACTGTTGAACGCCTTGGCTTGTGGGTAGGGGTGCTGGCCGCTGCGCAGTTCCAGTTCGAAATAGCCGCCTATGGCCTCAGGCACTTTGGATTTCTCCGAGTCTGGCCCAGGCACCCACCACTTCTGGCTCCTGGAACATCAAGGCGTCGAGGATCGACAGCCCGGCAACGAAGGGTTGGCTGTCGCTGCCCTGGGAATATGGGGGCAGCGTGGCGCCAAGCAGTTCCAGGGTGATGCCGGCTCGCTGGAATGCCTCGGCCTGGTACAAGTGCCCGCCACCGATCGGGTTGAGGTAATGGGTTGCGCCGCACGCCTGAACGATCTGAATGACCCGCTCCTGGCTCGAGGCCTCGCCGGTGATGGGCAGCGCGCTTGCGCGTGATATCGGTGTGTCGATGCCGAGCAGCGTGCAGCAGGCCTTGAGCAGGCGCTCATCAAGCGTTGCGATGCTGTCAGCGGGCGGGGTGAGCAGCGCTTCCAGCCAGGCCATCACCGGCGCGCGACGGGGCGCCTTGCGGTAGGCGAAGTCGAGCTTGTTGAGCAGGTCGGCGAGCTCGAACTGTTCGGCAATGCGCCGCTGCATGATGTGCTGGGTATGGCTGGCCTTGGCCAGGGCGATACGAAACCACTTGGCTTCGCCGTCGAGCAGATAACGGTTGCGCTCGATCCAGCCGTTCTTGATGAATTGCACATTGTCATAGAGGACAAAGTGATCCGCAGCAGCGATCAGCTGGAAATAACCCAGGTATGGCAGGAAGTACGGCTGCATCAAGGCAACCCGATGACGCCCGGGCGAACGGGGGGCGGTCTGTCGGGTCATGCCTGGCGAGCCTGCAGCAGGATGTCGATGATCTGTTCCTGGGATGGTACGTCCAGGTCCGGATAGATCGGCAGGCACAGCACCTGGCTCGAGATCCTCAGGGCGTTGGGCAGGCGTTCCAGATTGGAGCTGGCCAGGCCCCGGTACATGGGGAATTCGCAGATCAGTGGGTAGAAGTAACGGCGCACCAGGATGTCCTGGTCGCGATAGCGCTGGTACAGCGCATCGCGCGAGATACCGAAGCGTTGTTCATCGATCAGGATGGGGCAATAGGCGTAGTTCCAGTCGAGCCCTTCCGGCTGTTGCAGCAGGGAGATACCGTCAACGTCTTCCAGGGCCCGGCGGTAGCGCTCGAAGACCTGGCGGCGGCGCTGCAGGGCATCATCGATGTGGCGCAGTTGCAACACACCGAACGCTGCCTGGATCTCGTTCATCTTGCCGTTGATGCCGGTGGCCATGATCACGGTTTCATCGACAAAGCCGAAATTCTTCAGGAAATCGATACGGCGCTTGAGCTTTTCGTCCTGGCAGATGATTGCACCGCCCTCGAAGGTGTTGAATACCTTGGTGGCGTGGAAGCTGAGGATCGACAGGTCGCCATTGTCGAGAATGCTGCGCCCGTCCTGGCGTACACCAAAGGCGTGGGCGGCGTCATAGATCACCTTCAGGCCGTAGGTGTCTGCGATCTCCTGGATGGCACCGATGTCGCAAGGGATGCCATAGCAATGGACCGGGAGAATTGCCGTGGTCTCAGGGGTGATCGCTTCGATGACGCGTTGTGGGTCCAGGTTGTTGGTACGCGGATCGATGTCGACGAAGACTGGCTTGAGGTTGTTCCACAAAAGCGAATGGGCTGTGGCGACGAAGGAGTAGGGTGTGGTGATGACTTCGCCCGTCACGCGTAGCGCCTGCAGCGCTGTCACCAGCGCCAGGGTGCCATTGGAGAACAGCGATATGTGCTTGACGCCCAGGTATTCGGCCAGCTCACTTTCCAGCTGTTGATGGAACGGCCCTGCATTGGTCAGGCGCTTGCTTTCCCAGATACTCTCCAGATAAGGAAGGAACTCTTCCAGGGGAGGCAGGAGAGGGCTGGTTACGGTGATCGGTTTGGCCATGGCGGCACTGCTCGTTTTTTCGGTTATAGAAGCAGGGCAAGCTGGACCCTGCCGCTGTACAACGTGCGCAGACGAGGTTTCGCCATGAAACCGACGGCCGGCACCGGGTTGATGGGTTGATAGCAAGAAGTCGGCCAACCTTCTCCATTGGTATGATTGTGTTCAATCTGTCGTTGATCGTGACTTGGCAGTCGAAACGTGCATCTTTAATCTATTGAGTCTGTGGGTAGTCCCGTCGCCGTGGGGTGCAAGTTCTGGCAGCCATGGCCGCGTTACCTGCGAATTTTTGCCATTTCCATCGGGAAGCCACAATGATTGGCATCAAAAGCATCGCCAGTTACGTACCTGTAGAAGGCGTGGATAACTACGCTCAGGGTGCGAAATTCGGCAAGGATCAGGATTTCATCTTCGGCAAGATCGGTTCGACCTTCTTGCCGCGCAAGGATGCGGCCCAGGAAACCTCTGACCTGTGCGTCGAGGCGGCCAGGACGCTGTTCGCTGCCAATCCATCGCTTGACCCGGCGGCCATCGATGCGGTGATCGTGGTCACTCAGAATGGTGATGCCGAAGGCCTGCCGCATACGGCCGCGATCGTCCAGCACAAGCTGGGGCTTTCGACGCATGTCGCGGCGTTCGATGTTTCCCTGGGCTGCTCCGGCTACGTCTATGGGTTGTATGCGATGAAGGGCTTCATGGAAGCAGCGGGCCTGAAGAATGGCCTGCTGATTACCGCCGACCCCTATTCGAAGATCGTCGACCCCGAGGATCGCAACACGACCATGTTGTTCGGGGATGCCGCGACCGCGACCTGGATGGGCGAGGATGCTGCCTGGCAGCTCGGCAAATCGCTGTTCGGCAGCGATGGTGCAGGTGCCGAGCACTTGCGCACCACCGACGGCAAGTTCTTCATGAACGGCCGTCAGGTCTACAACTTCGCCCTGGTCAAAGTGCCTGCGCACCTGCAGCAGTTGCTCGAGGCCAGCCAGTTGCGCGCCGAGGACATCGACCTGTACTGCCTGCATCAGGGCAGCGCGGCGATCGTTGATGCCGTGTCTGCGCGCTTCGACGAGGGCGCGCACAAGCAGAAGTTCGTCAAGGACATGGTCGAGACCGGCAATACCGTGTCGTCGAGCATCCCGTTGCTGCTGGAAAAGCACGTGATGAACTCGCAGCACAAGCGCGTTGCGCTCAGTGGCTTCGGCGTCGGCCTGTCCTGGGGTTCGGCGATCATCGAGCGCAACGGCTGATCGAGCGTCACCCTTGCGTTATCAAAGAAGCGCTGCCCGCCTCGGGCCGCGCTTCTTTCGTTTCTGATGATGGTTTTCTGGCGTCAAACCCTTGATTTCATTGGGATGGCCGGATGCCAGCAAAAAAAGTGAGAAATCGCCCTAAAGCAAACTGCCCTGACGACGATAAACATTACGAAGGTTCTCTGTGCCACACCCGGCGAATTGCCAAGGCCGGAAGCCGTAGTACCCAATCCAACGAGGAATTCGTCATGGCTTTGACTGTTAACACCAACACCACCTCTCTGGGCGTTCAGAAAAACCTGAACCGTGCTTCCGATGCGCTGAGCACCTCGATGACCCGTCTGTCCTCCGGCCTGAAAATCAACAGCGCCAAAGACGACGCCGCCGGCCTGCAGATCGCTACCCGCATGACCTCGCAGATCCGTGGTCAGACCATGGCTATCAAAAACGCCAACGACGGTATCTCCATCGCCCAGACCGCTGAAGGCGCGATGCAAGAGCAGACCAACATCCTGCAGCGTATGCGTGAACTGGCCGTTCAGTCCCGAAACGACTCGAACAGCACCAACGACCGTGTCGCTCTGGACAAAGAATTCCAGTCGATGGCTTCGGAACTGACCCGTATCGCCAACAGCACCCAGCTGAACGGCAAGAACCTGCTGGACGGTTCGGCTTCGGTCATGACCTTCCAGGTTGGTTCCAACACCGGTTCGGCCAACCAGATCACCATCGACCTGAGCGCCAAGTTCACCGCTTCGGACCTGGGCGTCACTTCCTCGATCAACATTCAGGGTTCCGACACCACCACCGCCGAAGCCAACTTCAGCGCTGCTGTTTCGGCCATCGACGCCGCTCTGCAAACCATCAACAGCAACCGTGCTGACCTGGGTGCCGCGCAGAACCGTCTGACCAGCACCATCAACAACCTGCAAAACATCAACGAAAACGCCGAAGCTGCTCGTGGCCGTGTACAGGACACCGACTTCGCTGCTGAAACTGCCCAGCTGACCAAGCAGCAGACCCTGCAGCAAGCTTCCACCTCGGTTCTGGCCCAGGCCAACCAGCTGCCGTCGGCAGTACTGAAGCTGCTGGGCTAATCTGCCTGGTTGCTGGCGGGGAAGTGCTGGTAAGGCACTTCCCCGCCTTTTCATTGCGAGGTGGTGGGCATGGACATGAGCGTCAAGCTGAACCTGTCTTATCCGGCCGCACGTCCGGCCGAGCAGGTTGCCGAAAAACCGGTTGCCCGGTCGACGGAAAACGTAAAACCCGAAGACGACAAGAAAGACGCCAAGGCGGTGCAGGATGCCGACAAGGTCAAACATGCCGTTTCGGAGATCGAAAAGTTCCTGAAGGCGTCGCAGCGCAATCTGGAATTTTCCACGGATGAAGAATCCGGCAAGATCGTGGTCAAAGTCATCGCTACCGACAGTGGTGAACTGATTCGCCAGTTGCCCTCGGAAGAGGCCCTGCGGATCGCTCACAGCCTGAGCGATGTCAAAAGTGTTCTGTTCGACGCCAAGGTATAGTTGGCGGCGAACACCAATGAAGTGAAGCATGTCTGTCCCGCAGGAGCGGGTTGACGCGTTGATGAGAGGGACTACAGCATGGCAAGCCCGATTACTTCCAGTACAGGCCTGGGTTCTGGTCTCAACATTACCGAGATCGTGACCGCGTTGGTCAAGGCCGATACATCCGCCAAGCAGGCGCAGATCACTCGGCAAACCAGCAACAACACTGCGATGATTTCGGGTATTGGCTCGCTGCGCAGTGCCCTCACGGCATTCCAGGACGCCATGAAGGCGCTCAACAACAAGGATGCGCCGTCGTTCAACGCCTATGCAGCGACCTCGGCCAACGAGTCGGTGGTCAAGGTCAAGTCGAGCAACTCGGCGGTAGCGGGTAGCTACGACATCGTGGTGGACAAGCTGGCCACCAGCTCGAAAGTGGCCAGCCAGCAGTTCAGCGGTGGTGCCACCAGCCCGATCAGTGCTGGCCAGCTGACCATCAGCCAGAACGGCAAGACCTACAACCTGGACGTGGCCAGTGGTGCGACGCTGCAAAGTGTGCGCGACCAGATCAACAAGGAAATGAGCGCCAACGGCATTTCCGCCAACATCGTCAACGAGGAAGGCGGCTCGCGCCTGGTGCTCAGCTCGACCACCACAGGTGCGGGGACTGACATCTCCCTGAGCGGTATCGCCGAGCTGGCAATCGATGGCACCACGCAGATGTCCGGGACCGGTGCGGGCTTCATCACTGCCAAGGCCCAGGACGCCGAACTGACCATCGACGGCTTGAAGGTCAAGAGTGCCTCCAACACGCTCGATAGCGCCATCAGCGGCATGACCCTGGAGTTGACCGGGGTGAGCCCGAAGGCCAGCGGCGTCGGCACTGGTACGCCGACCGCGGTCACCGTTGCGGCGGACAACGATGGCCTGAAGAAGTCGGTCCAGAGCTTCGTCGATGCCTACAATACGCTGCAGAAGGCGATCACGTCGCTGACGTCGACCAGCCGTGATGACGATGACAAGCTGGTGCTCGGCCCGCTCACCAACGACCCGACCACCCGCTCTCTGTTGGGTGATGTGCGCAAGGTGCTGAGTGAGGTGGGGGCCGGCGACCAGCTGACCACGCTGAGCCAGTTGGGTATCAACACCCAGAAAGATGGCACGCTCGAATTCAACAGCAGCAAGTTCACCGCGGCGATGAACGACAAGAAGCTCGGCCCGGAAGTGCAGGAGCTGTTCACCGGTACCGACGGCATCTTCGAGCGCATGAACAAGGCCATCGATCCTTACAACAAGACCGATGGCAGCCTTGCAACGCGCAAGTCGAACCTCGACAAGGCGGTCTCGGAACTGGCCAACCAGCAGGCCGCGCTTGATCGCCGCACCGAGTCCCTGACCGAATCGCTGACCAAGAAGTACGTGGCCCTGGACACCGCCCTGGGCAAGATGAAAGCCCAGGCCGACCAGATCACCTCGATCTTCGAAGCGATCAACGCCCAGGCCAAGAAATCCTGATCGGCTGAACATGCCAAAAGCCCGGCGGCGTCCGCGAGACGCCCCGGGCTTTTTGCTTTTCCCCTAAAGTTTTTTGACGTACAGGCGATACAGCAGGTACAAGCAACTTTTTACCGCAGCAACGAGGCAGATCCATGAACCCGATGTTGGCCCTTCGGCAGTACCAGAAAGTCAACGGCGCAGCGCAGACGTCCGAAGCCAGCCCGCACCGCCTGGTGCAGATGCTCATGCAGGGCGGCCTTGATCGCATGGCGCAGGCCAAGGGCGCCATTGCCCGCAACGACATCGCGCAAAGGGGCATCCTCATCGGCAAGGCCATCGACATCATCGGCGGCCTGCGCGAAGGCCTGGACCTGGAAAACCATGCCGACAGCCTGGCTGAGCTGGACAGCTTGTACATGTACATGAGCCGCCGCCTGATCGAGGCCAACGTCAAGGGTGACCCGGCCATCATCGACGAGGTCGCGCGCCTGCTGATCACTGTGAAGGAAGGTTGGGACGCAATCGGCGATCAGTCGTCGGCTTCCTGATAAAGGAGGATGACATGAACGAAGTAATCGCCCGGATCGAGCAGACTCGGGAAATGTTGCTGGCGGCGCTGGCCGAGCGCAACTGGGAAGCGGTGGGTGAGCTGGACCTGGAATGCCGCTTGCGCATCGGTGACATGGTGAGCGAGGCTAAAGGCAACGAGGCCGATGTCAGTGCCAGCCTTGAGCAGTTGTTGGCCGTATACCGTCAACTAATCGATGTTGCAAGTGGCGAACGTCAATCCTTGGTGGATGAAATGACGAAAATCCGTCAGGCGAAGAACGCGGCAAAGGTATACCATCTATTCACCTGACCACAGATGTTGCCAAAAGCCATGCGCCATTAATTTGACTGGCTGGTTTTTTTTGACTTTACTAGTGGCTGTTTTCGAATTTCAGACGTCCGAACACTGACCATTCAGTCGGAATGATGTCGAGCACGCCCTCGGGCGCCGATATGACTAGGGAAGTTGCTATTGCATGTGGCGTGAAACCAAGATTCTGCTGATCGACGACGACAGCGCACGCCGCCGCGACCTGGCGGTGGTGCTTAACTTCCTCGGCGAAGAAAACCTCGCTTGCTCCAGCCAGGACTGGCAGCAGGTGGTCGAGCCATTGTCTTCGAGTCGCGAAGTGCTGTGCGTGCTTATCGGCACTGTAAACGCCCCGGGCAGTGTGCTTGGGCTCGTTAAGACAGTGGCTGGGTGGGATGAGTTCCTTCCGGTTCTGCTTTTAGGTGAAATTTCTTCTGCGGAGTTCCCGGAAGACCTTCGCCGCCGGGTGCTTTCCAACCTGGAAATGCCGCCAAGCTACAGCCAGCTGCTGGATTCGCTGCACCGTGCCCAGGTCTATCGCGAGATGTACGACCAGGCGCGCGAGCGTGGTCGCCAGCGCGAACCCAACCTGTTCCGCAGCCTGGTCGGTACCAGCCGTGCCATCCAGCACGTGCGGCAGATGATGCAGCAGGTGGCCGATACCGATGCCAGTGTGCTGATCCTGGGTGAGTCCGGCACCGGCAAGGAAGTGGTCGCGCGCAACCTGCACTACCATTCCAAGCGCCGCGAAGCGCCGTTCGTGCCGGTCAACTGCGGCGCGATCCCGGCCGAGCTGCTGGAAAGCGAACTGTTCGGCCACGAGAAGGGCGCCTTCACCGGGGCGATCACCAGCCGTGCCGGGCGTTTCGAGCTGGCCAACGGCGGTACCCTGTTCCTCGACGAAATCGGCGACATGCCGTTGCCGATGCAGGTCAAGCTGTTGCGCGTGCTGCAGGAACGTACCTTCGAGCGCGTGGGTAGCAACAAGACCCAGAGCATCGATGTGCGCATCATTGCCGCGACCCACAAGAACCTCGAGACCATGATCGAGGAGGGCACGTTCCGCGAAGACCTGTACTACCGCCTGAACGTGTTCCCCATCGAGATGGCGCCGCTGCGTGAGCGGGTGGAAGACATCCCGCTGCTGATGAATGAGCTGATCTCGCGCATGGAGCACGAGAAGCGCGGGTCCATCCGCTTCAACTCCGCGTCGATCATGTCGCTGTGTCGCCACGGCTGGCCGGGCAACGTTCGCGAGCTGGCCAACCTGGTCGAGCGCATGGCGATCATGCACCCGTACGGGGTGATTGGCGTGTCCGAGCTGCCGAAGAAATTCCGTTACGTCGATGACGAAGACGAGCAGATGGTCGACAGCCTGCGCAGCGACCTGGAAGAGCGCGTGGCGATCAACGGCCATACGCCGAACTTCAGCAACCACGCCATGCTGCCACCTGAAGGCCTGGACCTGAAGGACTACCTGGGTAGCCTGGAGCAGGGCCTGATCCAGCAGGCGCTGGACGATGCCAACGGTATCGTTGCGCGCGCGGCTGAACGTTTGCGTATACGTCGTACCACCCTGGTCGAGAAGATGCGCAAGTACGGCATGAGCCGCCAAGGTGGCGAGGAACAGGCGGAGGATTGACGCCTGGCGGTTGCCTGTACCGGCCTCTTCGCGGGCGCGCCCGCTCCCACAGGATCGATGCACAGCTTGAATTCAGTGATATCCCTGTGGGAGCGGGCAAGCCCGCGAAGAGGCCGGCACAGGGAGCCAAAATCTCCAGTACTACGCAAGGCTTGAAGCCTGCACGGTCCCTGTGGGAGCGGGCAAGCCCGCGAAGAGGCCGGCACAGGGAGCCAAAGTCTCCAGTACTGCGCAAGGCTTGAAGCCTGCGCGGTCCCTGTGGGAGCGGGCAAGCCCGCGAAGAGGCCGGCACAGCCAACCCAAATCCCTATCTCCGGCACGGCTATTGCTACACCGCTGGCAACACACCGTTTTTATGACGGTCAGCCACGCGAGAGAGCAAGATGCCCCAGGCCGCCCACGTATCCCTAGCCCCCGATCCGCAGGGGCAAACCCCGATCGAGCAGGAAAGCCGTCAGGGTGTCGAGCAGGCCTTCGCCCTGTTCAATCAGGTGTCCAGCCAACTGAGCCAGTCCTACAGCCTGCTAGAAGCCCGGGTCAGCGAACTCAAGGGTGAGCTGGCGGTGGTCAGCGCCCAGCGCATCGATGAACTGAGCGAAAAGGAACGCCTGGCCAACCGCCTGCAGAACCTGCTGGACCTGCTGCCCGGCGGGGTGATCGTGATCGATGGCCAGGGCCTGGTACGCGAAGCCAACCCGGCCGCCTGCGAACTGCTCGGCGAGCCGCTGGTCGGCCAGCTGTGGCGCCAGGTGATCGCCCGCAGCTTTGCCCCGCGCAAGGATGACGGTCACGAAGTCTCGCTGCGCGACGGCCGCCGTCTGTCCATTGCCACTCGCTCGCTGGATGCCGAGCCTGGCCAGTTGGTGTTGCTCAACGACCTGACCGAAACCCGTCGCCTGCAAGACCAGCTGGCTCGCCACGAGCGCCTGTCTTCGCTGGGGCGCATGGTCGCCTCGCTGGCGCACCAGATCCGCACGCCACTGTCGGCGGCGATGCTCTACGCCAGTCACCTGGCTGATCCCGAGCAAGAGCTGGGCGCGGAAACCCGCCAGCGCTTTGCCGGCACCCTGAAAGAGCGCCTGCACGAGCTGGAACACCAGGTGCGCGACATGCTGGTATTCGCCCGTGGCGAGCTGCCGCTGAATGATCGAGTCACGCCAAAAGCCTTGTTCCAGGCCCTGCAGCAGGCCGCCCAGGCGCATGTGCAAGGGCACGCCGTGCGCTGGCAGTGCGACAGCCACCTGGGTGAGCTGCTGTGCAACCGCGACACCCTGGTTGGTGCATTGCTCAACCTGATCGAAAATGCGCTGCAAGCCAGCGACGGCCCGGCGCGACTGAAGGTGCACCTGTTGCGCCGCGAGCGCAGTCTGCACCTGTGTGTAAGCGACGCCGGCAGTGGCATCGATGGCGACCTGCTCGGCCGCCTGGGCGAGCCGTTCCTGACCACCAAGGCTACCGGCACCGGCCTGGGCCTGGCTGTGGTCAAGGCCGTGGTGCGCGCGCACCAGGGTACGCTGCGCCTGCGCTCGAAGGTTGGCCGTGGTACCTGTGTGCAGGTGGAGCTGCCGTTGATCGACGGGCAACTGGCGGAGGGCATGTAATGGCGATCAAGGTGCTGCTGGTCGAGGACGACCGCGTATTGCGCCAGGCGCTGGGCGATACCCTGGAAATCGGCGGCTTCGCCTACCAGGCGGTGGGCAGTGCCGAAGAAGCGCTGGAAGCGGTGCTGGAGGAGGCCTTCAGCCTGGTAGTCAGCGATGTGAACATGCCTGGCATGGATGGGCACCAACTGCTGGCCCAGCTGCGCCGCCAGCAACCGCAACTGCCCGTGTTGCTGATGACCGCGCATGCCGCGGTGGAGCGTGCCGTCGAGGCAATGCGCCAAGGGGCTGCCGACTATCTCGTCAAGCCATTCGAACCCAAGGCCTTGCTCAGTCTGGTCGAGCGGCATGCCGCCGGGCGCGTGGCTGAAGAGGAAGGCCCGGTGGCCTGCGAGCCGGCCAGTCGACAGTTGCTGGAGCTGGCCACGCGGGTGGCGCGCAGTGACTCGACCGTGCTGATTTCCGGCGAATCCGGTACCGGCAAGGAAGTGCTGGCGCGCTTCATTCACCAGCAGTCGCCGCGGGCGG
The DNA here is from genome assembly GCF_002113245.1 of Pseudomonas sp. B13(2017). NCBI lineage: Bacteria > Pseudomonadati > Pseudomonadota > Gammaproteobacteria > Pseudomonadales > Pseudomonadaceae > Pseudomonas > Pseudomonas sp. B13(2017). The sequence goes on along the minus strand of NZ_NEJX01000002.1, from coordinate 229,800 downwards.
CGCAGCCCTTCGTGGCGATCAATTGTGCTGCCATCCCTGACAACATGCTCGAGGCCACCCTGTTCGGCCACGAGAAGGGTGCCTTCACCGGCGCCATCGCTGCCCAGGCCGGCAAGTTCGAGCAAGCCGAAGGTGGCACCTTGCTGCTCGACGAAATCTCGGAAATGCCAATGGCCTTGCAGGCCAAGCTGCTGCGCGTGCTGCAGGAGCGCGAGGTGGAGCGGGTGGGTGGGCGCAAGCCGATCAGCCTGGATATCCGCGTGCTGGCCACCACCAACCGTGACCTGGCTGGCGAAGTGGCGGCCGGGCGTTTCCGCGAAGATTTGTACTACCGCCTGTCGGTGTTCCCCCTGGCCTGGCGCCCGCTGCGCGAACGCCCGGGTGACATCCTGCAACTGGCCGAGCGCCTGTTGGCACGCCACGTGGCGAAGATGAAGCACGCCCCGGTGCAGCTGTCGCCCCAGGCCCGAGCCTGCCTGCAGGCGTATGCCTGGCCGGGCAACGTACGCGAACTGGACAACGCCCTGCAGCGGGCGCTGATCCTGCAGCAGGGCGGGGTGATCGAGGCGGCGGATTTTTGTCTGGCAGGCGCCATTCCATTGTCAGCTGGCCTCGAGCCATCACCTGAGGTGCTGGCCGAGCCTGGCGGGCTGGGCGATGACATGCGTCGCCATGAGTACCAGATGATCATCGACACCCTGCGCGCCGAGCGCGGCCGCCGCAAAGAGGCGGCCGAACGCCTGGGGATAAGCCCGCGTACCCTGCGCTACAAGCTGGCGCAGATGCGCGATGCCGGGTTTGACGTCGAGGCCAGCCTGTTCGGCTGAAGATCGAAAGGGGCTGCTGCGCAGCCCATCGCCGGCAAGCCAGCTCCCACAGAGCCCCGCGCTGTACCTGTGGGAGCTGGCTTGCCGGCGATGGGGCGCGAAGCGGCCCCAGATTGTCTGGCATACATAGGCTGGCACCTTTGTTGCTTTAGGTTGGCTATCCGCCGCATCACTGTCAAAAAAATGCGGCCGCAGGAGAGAGAAGGGTCATGAGCCAAGGTGTTGAATTCAATCGTCTGATGTTGGACATGCGGGCCATGCAGGCCGACGCCATGTCGCTGCCCAAGGTGGCCGCTGCCCCCGAGTTGGCACCCGGGCAAAGTACCTTTGCCGACATGCTCGGCCAGGCCATCGGCAAGGTGCATGAGACGCAGCAGGCTTCGACCCAGTTGGCCAACGCCTTCGAGATCGGCAAGAGTGGCGTCGACCTGACCGACGTGATGATCGCTTCGCAAAAGGCCAGCGTGTCGATGCAGGCCCTGACCCAGGTACGCAACAAGCTGGTCCAGGCGTACCAGGACATCATGCAGATGCCGGTTTGAGGACGGACGTAAACCATGGCTGAAGCAGTCGTCGACAACCCCCCTGCCAAAAGCGGCCCGCCCGCGGCCAAGCCGCCGCTGTTCGGCATGGCGTTTCTGGAAAACATCGCGCAGATGCCCATGCTGCGTCAGATCGGCCTTCTGGTCGGCCTGGCCGCCAGCGTGGCGATCGGCTTTGCCGTGGTGCTGTGGTCGCAACAACCCGATTACCGTCCGCTGTACGGCAGCCTGGCGGGCATGGACACCAAGCAGGTCATGGATACCCTGGCCGCCGCCGACATCCCCTACAACGTCGAGCCCAATTCCGGTGCTCTGCTGGTCAAGGCCGACGACCTCTCCCGTGCGCGCCTGAAACTGGCGGCCGCCGGCGTGGCACCAAGCGATGGCAACGTCGGTTTCGAGCTGCTCGACAAGGAGCAGGGCCTGGGCACCAGCCAGTTCATGGAAGCCACCCGTTACCGTCGCAGCCTGGAAGGCGAGCTGGCGCGTACCGTGTCCAGCCTGAACAACGTCAAGGGCGCGCGCGTGCACCTGGCCATCCCGAAAAGCTCGGTGTTCGTGCGTGACGAACGCAAGCCCAGCGCCTCGGTACTGGTCGAACTGTACCCGGGCCGTGCCCTGGAAGCCGGGCAGGTGATGGCCATCGTCAACCTGGTCGCCACCAGCGTGCCGGAACTGGACAAGTCCCAGGTCACCGTGGTCGACCAGAAGGGCAACCTGCTGTCCGAGCAGATCCAGGACACCGCCCTGACCCAGGCAGGCAAACAGTTCGACTACAGCCGCCGGGTGGAAAGCATGCTCACCCAGCGGGTGCACAACATCCTGCAGCCGGTGCTGGGCAATGACCGCTACAAGGCCGAAGTGTCCGCCGACCTGGACTTCAGTGCGGTCGAGTCCACCTCCGAGCAGTTCAACCCAGACCAGCCGGCGCTGCGCAGCGAGCAGTCGGTCGACGAACAACGTGCCAGCAGCCAGGGCCCGCAAGGTGTACCCGGTGCGCTGAGCAACCAGCCGCCAGGCCCGGCCTCGGCACCGCAGACCACCGGTGGTGCCGCTACCCCGGCCGCGGCCATCCAGCCTGGCCAGCCGCTGGTGGATGCCAACGGCCAGCAGATCATGGACCCGGCCACCGGCCAGCCGATGCTCGCGCCGTACCCGTCGGACAAGCGCCAGCAAAGCACCAAGAACTTCGAGCTGGACCGTTCCATCAGCCACACCCGCCAGCAGCAGGGGCGCATGACCCGCCTGTCGGTGGCGGTGGTGGTGGACGACCAGGTCAAGATCGACCCGGCCACCGGCGACGCCACCCGTGCGCCATGGGGCGCCGAGGACCTGGCACGCTTCACTCGCCTGGTGCAGGACGCGGTCGGCTTCGATGCCAGCCGTGGCGACAGCGTGACGGTGATCAACGTGCCGTTCGCCGCCGACCGCGGCGAAGAGATCACCGACATCGCCTTCTACCAGCAGCCGTGGTTCTGGGACATCGTCAAGCAAGTGCTGGGCGTGGTGTTCATCCTGGTGCTGGTGTTCGGTGTGCTGCGCCCGGTGCTGAACAACATTACAGGGGGCGGCAAGCAGGCTGCCCCGGATAGCGACATGGAGCTGGGCGGCATGATGGGTCTGGATGGCGAACTGGCCAACGACCGCGTCAGTCTGGGTGGCCCGACAAGCATTCTGCTGCCTAGCCCGAACGAGGGTTACGAGGCACAGCTCAACGCAATCAAAGGCCTGGTGGCCGAAGACCCGGGCCGCGTTGCCCAGGTCGTGAAAGAGTGGATCAACGCCGATGAGTGATAACCGAGCCGTTACCGCCAAGCTGAGCCGCGTCGACAAGGCGGCGATCCTCCTGCTTTCGCTGGGCGAGACCGATGCTGCCCAGGTGCTGCGGCACATGGGGCCCAAGGAAGTGCAGCGGGTGGGTGTGGCCATGGCGCAGATGGGCAATGTGCACCGTGAACAGGTCGAGCAGGTGATGAGCGAGTTCGTCGAAATCGTCGGCGACCAGACCAGCCTGGGCGTGGGCTCCGATGCCTATATCCGCAAGATGCTCAACCAGGCCCTGGGCGAGGACAAGGCCAACGGCCTGGTCGACCGCATCCTGCTCGGTGGCAACACCAGCGGCCTGGACAGCCTGAAGTGGATGGAGCCGCGCGCCGTTGCCGACGTGATCCGCTACGAGCACCCGCAGATCCAGGCCATCGTGGTCGCCTACCTCGACCCCGACCAGGCCGGCGAAGTACTGAGCAACTTCGACCACAAGGTGCGCCTGGACATCGTCCTGCGCGTGTCGTCGCTGAACACCGTGCAGCCGGCGGCGCTGAAGGAGCTGAACCAGATCCTCGAGAAGCAGTTCTCGGGCAACTCCAACGCGGCGCGTACCACCTTGGGCGGCATCAAGCGCGCCGCCGACATCATGAACTTCCTCGACAGCTCGGTGGAAGGTGCACTGATGGACGCTATCCGCGAGATCGACAGCGACCTGTCGGAGCAGATCGAAGACCTGATGTTCGTCTTCAACAACCTGGCCGACGTCGACGACCGTGGCATCCAGGCGCTGCTGCGCGAAGTCTCGTCCGACGTGCTGGTGGTGTCGCTCAAGGGCGCCGACGAGCGAGTCAAGGACAAGATCTTCAAGAACATGTCCAAGCGTGCCTCGGAGCTGTTGCGCGACGACCTGGAGGCCAAGGGGCCGGTGCGGGTCAGCGACGTGGAAACGGCGCAGAAGGAAATCCTCACCATCGCCCGCCGCATGGCCGAGGCCGGCGAGATCGTGCTCGGCGGCAAGGGTGCCGAGGAAATGATCTGATCCACCAGGGCAGGCAAATGAATTTTGCGGCCTGGTGCGGTACTTGTGGGAGCTGGCTTGCCGGCGATGAGGCCGGCCCAGGCACCGCTGCTGTATGGCAAGGGCTTCGCCCTTGATCGCCGGCAAGCCAGCTCCCACAGGCCCCGCATTTGTCGAACAGGCTTGTTGAGTACCTGAAAACATGTCTACCAAAGAACATCACCCCAGCGACCTGATCCGCGCCCGCGACCTCGAGGGCGTGGACGTATGGGCGCTGCCCAGCTTCGACCCGGAACCGGAGCCTGAGCCCGAACCGGAGCCGGAACCCGAGGTAATCGAGGAAGAAGTCGAGGAAGTGCCGCTGGAAGAAGTCCAGCCACTGACCCTGGAAGAACTCGAGGCCATCCGCCAGGAGGCCTACAACGAAGGCTTCGCCACCGGTGAGCGCGAGGGCTTCCATAGCACCCAGCTCAAGGTCCGCCAGGAAGCCGAAGAGGCACTGAAGACCAAGCTGGAGAGCCTCGACCGGCTGATGACCAACCTGATGGAGCCGATCGCCGAGCAGGACACGCAGATCGAGAAAACCCTGGTCCACCTGGTGGCTCACATGACCCGCCAGGTAATCGGTCGCGAACTGCGGGGCGATTCCAGCCAGATCACCCAGGTACTGCGCGAAGCGCTCAAGCTGCTGCCCATGGGCGCGGACAATATCCGCATTCATCTCAACCCTCAGGATTTCGAGCTGGCCAAGGCCCTGCGCGAGCGCCATGAGGAAAGCTGGCGGCTGCTCGAGGACAGCGCACTGCTACCAGGCGGCTGCCGTATCGAGACCGCGCACAGCCGCATCGACGCGACCATGGAAACCCGCATCGAGAAAGCCGTGGCACAACTGTTCGACCAGTTGCACGATCATTCGCTGCACCCGGCAGCGCCAGACATGTCGGTAGACCTGGACAGCCTGCCAGAGCGCGCCGTGGGTAGCCCGGATGCAACTTGAGCGCACCAGTTTCGGCAAGCGCCTGGGCAGTTACGCCGAGGCCATCGAGCTGCCGGCCCAGCCCATCGTCGAAGGCCGCCTGCTGCGCATGGTCGGCCTCACCCTGGAAGCCGAAGGCCTGCGCGCTGCAGTCGGCAGCCGCTGCCTGGTAATCAACGACGACAGCTACCACCCGGTGCAGGTGGAGGCCGAAGTCATGGGCTTTGCCGGGTCCAAGGTATTCCTCATGCCGGTCGGCAGCATTGTCGGCATCGCCCCCGGCGCCCGGGTGGTGCCGCTGGATGACAGCGGCCGCCTGCCCATGGGCATGAGCATGCTCGGCCGGGTGCTGGACGGCGCCGGTCGCGCGCTGGATGGCAAGGGCGGGATGAAGGCCGAGGACTGGGTGCCGATGGACGGCCCGGTGATCAACCCGTTGAACCGCGACCCCATCAGCAAGCCGCTGGACGTGGGCATTCGCAGCATCAATGGCCTGCTCACCGTCGGTCGCGGCCAGCGCCTGGGCCTGTTCGCCGGTACCGGTGTGGGCAAGTCGGTGTTGCTGGGCATGATGACCCGCTTCACCGAAGCCGAGATCATCGTCGTCGGCCTGATCGGCGAGCGGGGCCGCGAGGTCAAGGAATTCATCGAGCATATCCTTGGTGAGGAAGGCCTCAAGCGCTCGGTGGTGGTCGCTTCGCCCGCCGACGATGCGCCGCTGATGCGCCTGCGCGCCGCCATGTACTGCACACGTATTGCCGAGTACTTCCGCGACAAGGGCAAGAACGTGCTGTTGCTGATGGACTCGCTGACCCGTTTTGCCCAGGCCCAGCGTGAAATCGCCTTGGCCATCGGCGAGCCTCCGGCCACCCGGGGTTACCCGCCATCGGTGTTCGCCAAGCTGCCCAAGCTGGTGGAGCGGGCCGGCAACGGCGAGCCAGGTGGTGGTTCGATCACCGCGTTCTATACCGTGTTGTCCGAGGGCGACGACCAGCAGGACCCGATTGCCGACGCGGCGCGCGGTGTGCTCGATGGCCACTTCGTGCTGTCGCGGCGGCTGGCCGAGGAAGGCCATTACCCGGCCATCGACATCGAAGCCTCGATCAGCCGGGTCATGCCCCAGGTGGTCGATGCCGACCATTTGCGCCAGGCACAAAAGTTCAAGCAGTTGTGGTCGCGCCTGTCGCAAAGCCGCGACCTGATCAGTGTGGGTGCCTATGTGGCGGGTGGCGACCCGGAAACCGACCTGGCCATTGCGCTGCAATCGAAGCTGGTGGAGTTTTTGCGCCAGGGCCTGCGCGAGAGCGTGGGCATGGCGCAAAGCCGCGAACAGTTGGGGGCGATCTTTGCGCCCCCGGCGGGCGGTTGATAGGCCATGGCGCTGCCCGGACGTGCCGCGCGCCTGGCGCCGGTGGTGGACATGGCCGAAGAGGCCGAGCGCCAGGCGGCCCAGCGCCTTGGGCAGTTCCAGCAGCAGGTGGCTACGGCACAGGCCAAGCTGGCCGAGCTCGAACGGTTTCGCGAAGACTACCAACTGCAGTGGATCAACCGTGGCGGGCAGGGTGTAAACGGTAGCTGGCTGGTCAATTACCAGCGCTTCCTCGGGCAACTGGAAACGGCCATGACCCAGCAGCGCCAGAGCCTGGTCTGGCACCAGAACAACCTCAACAATGCCCGCGGCACCTGGCAGCAGGCCTATGCCCGGGTGGAAGGCTTGCGCAAGCTGGTGCAGCGCTACCTGGACGAAGCCCGGCGGGCCGAAGACAAGCGCGAGCAGCGCTTGCTCGACGAGCTGTCGCAACGCCTGCCGCGGCAGAATCACCTATAGCCTGTACTGGCCTCTTCGCGGGTGAACCCGCTCCCACAGGTACGGCGCAGGATTCGAATTCGTGGAGATCCTGTGGGAGCGGGTTTACCCGCGAAGAGGCCGGGACAGGCAGCCCACATGCTTGCCACCCCCGGCATCGCCTGCTAAACCTTTAAGGAGTTGCATCCGCCATCATCGAAGGAATCGCTAGCATGGCAGTCGAGACTGATTTTTCGCAGGACGGGAAAAAGCTGACGATTAAGATCAAGGGGCGCTTCGATTTCGGCAAGCATCAGGAATTTCGTGACGCCTACGAACGCCAGCCCAGCCGGCCAGATTCGGTGGTCGTCGACCTGAAGGACACCACCTACCTCGACAGTTCCGCGCTCGGCATGCTGCTGTTGCTGCGTGACCATGCGGGCGGCGATGAGTCGGATGTGCGTGTGGTGCATGCCAGCTCCGACGTGCGCAAGATCCTCGCCATCTCCAATTTCGAAAAACTCTTCGATATCAGTTGAGCGCCGACATGCCGGCCGAACAGGCGTTGACCGTGCTGGTCGCCGAAGACGGTGCCGCCGACCGACTGCTGCTGGCGCAGATCGTGCGCCGTCAGGGCCATCAGGTATTCACCGCGGAAAACGGCGAGCAGGCGGTGGCGCTGTTCGTCGAGCGGCGCCCGCAACTGGTGCTGCTGGATGCGCTGATGCCGGTGATGGATGGCTTCGAGGCGGCGCGGCAGATCAAGGCGCTGGCCGGCGAAGCGCTGGTGCCAATCATTTTCCTGACGTCATTGAACGAGGAGGAAGGCCTGGTGCGCTGCCTGGAGGCCGGGGGCGACGACTTCATGGCCAAGCCCTACAGTGCGGTGATCCTCGGCGCCAAGATACGCGCCATGGACCGCCTGCGCCGGCTGCAGGCCACCGTGCTGGAGCAGCGCGACCAGATTGCCCGGCACCACCACCACCTGCTCAACGAGCAGCGGGTGGCCAAGGCGGTGTTCGACAAGGTGGCCCACTCCGGCTGCCTGGCCGCGCCCAACATCCGCTACCTGCAATCGCCCTATGCGCTGTTCAATGGCGACCTGATGCTGGCCGCGTTCACCCCGTCCGGCGACATGCGCGTGCTGCTCGGCGATTTCACCGGCCACGGCCTGCCGGCGGCGGTAGGCGCCATGCCGCTGGCCGAAGTGTTCTACGGCATGACTGCCAAGGGCTACGGCATGGCGCAGATCCTGCGCGAGATGAATGCCAAGCTCAAACGTATCCTGCCGGTGGACATGTTCTGTTGTGCGCTGCTGCTCAACCTCAGCATGCAGCGCGGTTCGGTGGAGGTGTGGAACGGCGGCATGCCTGATGGCTATCGCCTGGCAGTGGATGGCCAGGTGCTGTCGGCGCTGACTTCGCGACACCTGCCGCTGGGCATCCTGGACGCCGAGCGTTTCGATGACAGTACCGAGGTGTTGCCGCTGGCACCGGGCGAGCGCCTGCTGCTGCTGTCGGACGGCGTGCTGGACACCGCCGACGACCAGGAACGCCTGTTTGGTGTGCAGCGCTTGCGCAGGGTGCTGGCCGACAACCGGGACCCGGTGCGGTTGTTCGACGAAGTGATGCAGGCCCTGGAGCGCTTTGGCGGGCGCCCGCGCGATGACATCAGCCTGTGCGACATTCGTATGTTCAGCGCCGAGGAGCGGGTGCCGGCGCCGATGATCTACTCTGATAGCGGCCGCTCCAGCCCGCTGGACTGGTCGCTGGGGTTCGAGGTGCGTGGCCAGAGCCTGAAGCGCTTCAACCCGGTGCCGTACCTGGTGCAGTTGTTGCAGGAGATTCACGGCCTGCGCGCGCGTACCGGCAACCTGCACAGCGTGCTCAGCGAGCTGTATTCCAATGCCCTGGAGCATGGCGTGCTGGGCCTGGACTCGCAGCTCAAGCGCGATGTACAGGGCTTTGCCGACTATTATCAGGAACGCGCCCGGCGTCTTTGGGTTCTGACCGACGGTTACGTGCGCATCGATTTCAAGGTTGAACCGCAAGCCGACGGCGGGCGTCTGATGATCGAGGTCCGTGACAGTGGTGCCGGGTTCGATGTGCAACGGGTGCTGTCCCGGCCCTCGCTGGAGCAGGGGCTGAGCGGGCGAGGCTTGAACCTGGTGAGGCGGCTGGCCAGCAGCGCGCACTGGACTGAGGGCGGGCGCTGCGCGCATGTGGAGTTCGTCTGGTGAGCCACGGGTTGGCTCGGGCATAATCTGGCTTGATCAAGGAGTGAACAAGTGACTGACATGCATATTGACCACAAGGTACTCAGCGACCTGCGTGAGGTCATGGAAGATGGCTACCTGCAGTTGGTGCAAACCTTTCTCGAAGACTCCGAACGGCGCCTGGGCCAGCTGCACGCGGCCCAAAATGCCGAAGAGCTCGGCTCCGCGGCCCACAGTTTCAAGGGCAGCAGCAGCAACATGGGCGCGGTTGCATTGGCCAACCTGTGCCAGCAGCTGGAGGAGCGCGCACGGCGGCCCCCGCTGTATGGCATCGAAGACCTGATCAACCGCATCGACCAAGAGTTCCTCGAGGTGCAGGGCTTCTACCGAGGTGAGCAGCAGCGCATTTCGGCGGGTTGAAACACGACTTGGCGCGAGTCTTGCCTGTCTCTGGCTGGATGATTTTTTTGTTTCTGGCGCGGAGACCGCTCGATGCCTGTCGCACCCAACCCATTGTTGCAAGGCAACGCCATTGCCAACACCTCGCGTTCGGCCACCGCACAGGCCGACAAGCCGCTGCAGGCGCCGGGCGACAAGGGCGACGGCTTCGGCCAGGTGATGGCCCGGCAGGGCCGCGACAAGGCCGCCGGGCAGGACGACAAGGTCGCTCAGGCCAAGCCCAAGGACAAGCCCGAGGCGGCGCAGGGCGGCAAGAAAGCCGCTGCCGACAAACCCGCGGTTGCCGATGACGGCAAACAATTGCCAGCCGACGACCAGGCCCAGGCCGACACCGGCTTGCGCGATGCCAGCCTGGTGGCCGGCCAAGTCACCGACGCCCAGCCTGGCGCACAACTGATCCAGGCCCAGGCCGAGGCGGTGGCGCCGGTGTTGCAGGCCGCCGCGGCGCAGGCGCAGGTCACCGCCGAGCTGCCCGAGGAGTCGGCCGCCGAGGAAGCCTTCGACCCTGACTCCGACCCTTTGGCCAACCTGCCTACCCTGCGCCTGGCGCTGGAACAAAGCGCCCAGGCCAAGGGAGCGACCTCGGCGCATGCCCTGGACCCTTCGCAGGCTCAGGGCGAAGAGGGGCAGATGGCCGTCAATACCTTGGCGAATCTGGTCGAGAATGCCGAGGGTGAAACGGGCGAGCCTGGCGACAAGGCCTTTGCCGGCTTGCTCGAAGATGGCCTGAAAGACACCAAGAGCGCTGGCAGCGATACACGTGTAGATGATTTCGCCAACCGCCTGGCCAACCTGACCCAGGCCGCCACGGCCAAGACCGCCAATGCCGTGCCGGCCAATGCCAGCCCATTGCACCAACCGCTGCCGATGAACCAGAACGCCTGGGCCGAAGGGCTGGTCAACCGGGTCATGTACCTGTCCAGCCAGAACCTAAAGTCGGCGGATATCCAGCTGGAGCCGGCAGAACTGGGCCGCCTGGACATTCGCGTCAATGTTGCGACGGACCAGTCGACCCAGATCACCTTCATCAGCGGCCATGCCGGCGTGCGTGACGCCCTCGACAGCCAGGTGCACCGCCTGCGCGAGCTGTTCGCCCAGCAGGGGCTGGCACAGCCGGATGTCAACGTGGCCGACCAGTCGCGCGGGCAGCAGCAACAGCAGCAGGGGCAGGCACAGGGCAGCAACCTGTCCGGGGTGGCGGCGCGCCGGGCCGAGCAGGGCGGGGTAGAGGCAGTCGATAGCGCCCGGCCTGTGGAGCAGCAGGTGGTTGTTGGCGACAGTGCGGTCGATTATTACGCCTGATAACCGTTAGCCTGAGCCGGCTTCTTCGCGGGCGCGCCCGCTCCCACAGGAATTTCATCGGTTTCGAATCCTGTGCTTTGCCTGTGGGAGCGGGCGTGCCCGCGAAGAAGGCAGCACCGCAAAACCTGCTGGAACCCATCCTCTGCAAAATCTGGCATAACACTTGCTCAAGCCAAGCCATCCTCCCTTGAACCCCCGATGGACGACGGATTATTGGCATGGCGAAGAGCGAAGCAGTCAAAGACCCCGCCACTAAAGGCAAACTCAAGCTGATCCTGCTGGCGGTAGTGGGCCTGTTGCTGGCGATCGGCCTTTCGGTGGGCGCTACCTGGTTCATCATGCACAAGAGCGAGCCGGCCCCGGCCGCCGATCCTGCAGCCAGCAACGTCAAGCCAGCGGCTATCTACGAAGCGCTGGCCCCGGCCTTCGTGGTCAACTTCAACCAGAACGGCCGCCAGCGCTACATGCAGGTGAGCATCACCCTGCAAGCGCGCAGCCAGGCTGACCTGGACGCCCTCAAGGTGCACATGCCGGTGATCCGCAACAACCTGGTGATGATGTTCTCCGGGCAAGGCTTCGACACCCTGGCCGGCAGCCCGGTGGGGCAGGAAATGCTGCGCCAGAAGGCCACCGCAGTGGTTCAGGAAGTGGCACAGAAGGAAGTCGGCAAGCCGGTCGTCGACCAGTTGCTGTTCACCAATTTCGTATTGCAGTAGGAGTCCGCAATGGCCGTACAGGACCTGCTGTCCCAGGATGAAATCGATGCCCTGTTGCATGGTGTCGACGACGGGCTGGTGCAGACCGAGAGTGCATCCGAGCCTGGCAGCATCAAAAGCTACGACCTGACCAGTCAGGACCGTATCGTGCGGGGTCGCATGCCGACCCTGGAAATGATCAACGAGCGTTTCGCCCGTTACACCCGTATCAGCATGTTCAACCTGCTGCGCCGCTCCGCCGACGTGGCAGTGGGCGGCGTGCAGGTGATGAAGTTCGGCGAATACGTGCACTCGCTGTATGTGCCGACCAGCCTCAACCTGGTCAAGATCAAGCCGCTGCGCGGTACCTCGCTGTTCATCCTCGACGCCAAGCTGGTGTTCAAGCTGGTGGACAACTTCTTCGGCGGCGACGGCCGCCACGCCAAGATCGAAGGCCGCGAGTTCACCCCCACCGAGTTGCGCGTGGTGCGCATGGTGCTGGACCAGTGCTTCGTCGACCTCAAGGAAGCCTGGCAGGCAATCATGCCGGTCACCTTCGAGTACATGAACTCCGAGGTCAACCCGGCCATGGCCAACATTGTCGGCCCCAGCGAGGCGGTGGTGGTGTCCACCTTCCACATCGAGCTGGACGGCGGTGGCGGCGACCTGCACGTGACCATGCCGTACTCGATGATCGAGCCGGTGCGGGAAATGCTCGACGCCGGTTTCCAGTCCGACCTGGACGACCAGGACGAGCGCTGGGTCAAGGCCCTGCGCGAGGACGTGCTGGACGTGGCTGTGCCGCTGACCGCCACCGTAGCCCGGCGCCAGCTGAAGCTGCGCGACATCCTGCACATGCAGCCTGGTGACGTGATCCCGGTGGAGCTGCCCGAGCACCTGGTACTGCGCGCCAACGGCGTGCCGTCGTTCAAGGCGCGCCTGGGTTCGCACAAGGGCAACCTGGCGCTGCAGATAATCGACCCGATCGAACGCCGCTGACGCGTGCCGGTCGCTCATAACGAATTGAATGCCTGTCGAGGAAACCATGGCTAACGAAAACGAGATCACCTCCGCAGAGGACCAGGCACTGGCCGATGAATGGGCTGCGGCACTGGAAGAAACCGGTGCAGCCGGCCAGGCCGATATCGATGCACTGCTGGGTGGTGACACCGGTAGCAGCACCGGCGGCGCGGGCCGCCTGCCGATGGAGGAGTTCGCCAGCTCGCCGAAGCCGAACGAAAACGTCAGCCTCGAAGGCCCTAACCTGGACGTGATCCTGGATATCCCGGTGAACATTTCCATGGAAGTGGGCAGCACCGAGATCAACATCCGCAACCTGCTGCAGCTCAACCAGGGCTCGGTGATCGAGCTCGACCGCCTGGCCGGCGAGCCGCTCGACGTGCTGGTCAACGGCACGCTGATTGCCCATGGCGAGGTGGTGGTGGTCAACGAGAAGTTCGGCATCCGCCTGACCGACGTGATCAGCCCCAGCGAACGTATCAAGAAGCTGCGCTGAGTGAAGGGCACGATGCGCGCCATCGCGGCGGCCGCCGCGCTGCTCGCCAGCCAGGCTTGCCTGGCCGCGGCCACACCGGCGGCAACCCCGGCAACCGCGCCTGGCAGCCTCGGTGGGCAGTTGGCGCAGATGGTCTTCGGCCTGCTGCTGGTGGTCGGCCTGATCTTCTTCCTGGCCTGGTTGCTGCGGCGCATGCAAAGCACGGCGGTGAAGGGTGGGCAGGTGATCGAGATCGTCGGCAGCCGGGCCATCGGCCCGCGTGACCGCCTGCTGCTGGTGCAAGTGGGCAAGGAGCAGATCCTGATCGGCCATACCCCTGGCAGCATCGAGGCCCTGCATGTGCTGGCCGAACCCGTGGAAGTGCCGGAGAACGCCCGCCAGGCGACGCCGGAGTTTGCCCAGCGGCTGATGGAGCTGATGGGCAAGGACCCTAAGGACAAGAAGTGATGAGTGGCGCGCTGCGTGTGTTGTTGACTCTGGCGCTGCTGTTGGCTGCGCCGCTGGCCCTGGGGGCCGACCCGCTGTCGATCCCGGCCATTACCCTGTCCAATACCGCGGACGGGCAGCAGGAGTATTCGGTCAGCCTGCAGATCCTGCTGATCATGACGGCGCTCAGCTTCATCCCGGCGTTCGTCATCCTGATGACCAGCTTCACCCGCATCATCATCGTGTTCTCGATCCTGCGTCAGGCCCTGGGCTTGCAGCAGACGCCGTCGAACCAGCTGCTGACGGGCATGGCACTGTTCCTGACCATGTTCATCATGGCGCCGGTGTTCGACCGGGTGAACCAGGATGCACTGCAGCCGTACCTGAAGGAGCAGATGACTGCCCAGCAGGCCATCGACAAGGCCCAGGGGCCGCTCAAGGACTTCATGCTGGCGCAAACCCGGCAAAGCGACCTCGACCTGTTCATGCGTCTGTCCAAGCGTACCGACATCGCCGGCCCGGACCAGGTGCCGCTGACGATCCTGGTGCCGGCGTTCGTTACCTCCGAGCTGAAGACTGCGTTCCAGATCGGTTTCATGATCTTCATCCCGTTCCTGATCATCGACATGGTGGTAGCCAGCGTGCTGATGGCCATGGGTATGATGATGCTGTCGCCGCTGATCATCTCGCTGCCGTTCAAGATCATGCTGTTCGTGCTGGTCGATGGCTGGGCGCTGATCATGGGCACCTTGGCCAGCAGTTTCGGCGGCGTCTGACGCCGTCAAGGAGAGCCGCCGATGACACCTGAAGTCGCTGTCGACCTGTTCCGTGATGCCTTGTGGCTGACCACCCTGATGGTCGCCATACTGGTGGTGCCCAGCCTGCTGGTGGGCCTGGTGGTGGCCATGTTCCAGGCCGCCACGCAGATCAACGAACAGACCCTGAGCTTCCTGCCACGCCTGCTGGTGATGCTGGTCACGCTGATCGTCGCCGGGCCGTGGCTGGTGCAGAAGTTCATGGAGTACATCACCAGTCTGTACACCAACATCCCGCAGCTGATCGGTTGACGCGCCGATGCTGGAACTGACCGACACACAGATCGGCACCTGGGTCGCCACCTTCATCCTGCCGTTGTTCCGGGTGACGGCGGTGCTGATGACCATGCCGATCTTTGGCACCCGCATGCTGCCGGCGCGGGTGCGTCTGTACGTGGCGGTGGCTATCACCGTGGTGATCGTCCCGGCCCTGCCGCCCTTGCCCGAGTTCGACCCGTTGAGCCTGCGTGGCCTGCTGCTGTGTGCCGAGCAGGTCATCGTCGGGGCGTTGTTCGGGTTGTCGCTGCAGTTGTTGTTCCAGGCTTTCGTCATCGCTGGCCAGATCGTCGCGGTGCAGATGGGCATGGCCTTCGCATCGATGGTCGACCCGGCCAACGGCGTCAACGTTGCGGTGATCAGCCAGTTCATGACCATGCTGGTGAGCGTGCTGTTCCTGCTGATGAACGGCCATCTGGTGGCGTTCGAGGTGCTGACCGAAAGCTTCACCACCTTGCCGGTGGGCAATGCGCTGGTGGTCAATCAGTTCTGGGAGATGGCGGGGCGCCTGGGCTGGGTGTTCGGTGCCGGCCTGCTGCTGATCCTGCCGGCTATCGCCGCGTTGCTGGTGGTGAACATCGCCTTTGGCGTAATGACGCGTGCCGCGCCGCAGCTGAACATTTTCTCCATCGGTTTTCCGCTGACCCTGGTCATGGGCATGTTCATTTTCTGGGTCGGCCTGGCCGACATACTTTCCCATTACCAGGCGTTGGCCAGCGAAGCGCTGCAATGGCTGCGTGATCTGGCAAGGGCGCGCTGAGCATGGCGGAAAGCGAAAGCGGTCAGGACAAGACAGAAGAACCCACCGACAAGCGCAAGCGCGATGCCCGCGAGAAAGGCGAGATCGCGCGTTCCAAGGAGCTGAACACGGTGGCGGTGACCTTGGCCGGCGCCGGTGGCCTGCTGGCGTTCGGCGGCCACCTGGCCGAGACACTGCTGGCGATCATGCGCATGAACTTCAGCCTGACCCGCGACTTCATCGTCGATGAGCGGGCCATGGGTGCCTTCCTGCTGGCCTCGGGCAAGATGGCCATCTGGGCGGTGCAGCCGATCTTGGTCCTGTTGTTCGTGATTTCCTTTGTCGCGCCGATTGTCCTGGGCGGTTTCCTGTTTTCCGGCAGCCTGTTGCAGCCGAAATTCAGCCGCATGAATCCCTTGTCGGGGATCAAGCGCATGTTCTCGATGAACGCCCTGACCGAGCTATTGAAAGCACTCGCCAAGTTTTTCGTGATTCTGGTCGTGGCGGTAGTGGTGTTGGTCAATGACCGCCAGGCGCTGCTCGCCATCGCCAATGAGCCGTTGGAGCAGGCGATCATCCATAGCCTGCAGGTGGTGGGCTGGAGTGCGTTGTGGATGTCGGCCGGGCTGCTGTTGATTGCGGCGGCGGACGTGCCGTTCCAGCTGTGGCAGACGCACAACAAGCTGAAGATGACCAAGCAGGAAATCAAGGACGAGTACAAGGACAGCGAAGGCAAGCCCGAGGTCAAGCAGCGTATTCGCCAGCTGCAGCGTGAGGCTTCGCAGCGGCGCATGATGGCGGCTGTGCCCGAAGCCGACGTGATCATCACCAACCCGACGCATTATGCGGTGGCCTTGCAATACGACCCGGAGAAAGGCGGGGCGGCGCCGTTGCTGCTGGCCAAGGGGACGGATTTCATTGCCCTGAAGATTCGCGAGATCGGCGTGGAGCACAAGGTCCAGATCCTCGAGTCGCCGGCGTTGGCGCGGGCGATCTACTACTCCACCGAACTTGAGCAGGAAATCCCTGCCGGGCTTTACCTGGCGGTGGCGCAGGTGCTGGCCTATGTGTTCCAGATCCGCCAGTACCGGGCAGGCAAGGGCAAGCGGCCAGAGCCGCTGAAGGACGACCTGCCGATTCCGCCGGACCTGCGCCGCGACAGTTGACCTTGTGTCAGGGCGTCCGGCCCTTTCGCGGGTGAACCCGCTCCCACAGGTCCTCTGCGGGCCTTGAAGGCTGTGCGGTCCCTGTGGGAGCGGGAGTGCCCGCGAAGAGGCCGGAACAGGCAACATCAATCCCCCGTCGAGCAAAGTTGGAAGGCTTCTTGTCAAGCTAGCGCCAGGCGCCTGCGCCGCGACAGTTGACCTTGTGTCAGGGCGTCTGGCCCTTTCGCGGGCACGCCCGCACCCACAGGGACCTCATGCTCCTCGAGGGCGACGCCGCACCTGTGGGAGCGGGTTCACCCGCGAAGAGGCCGGAACAGGCAACATAAATCCCCCGTCGAGCAAAGTTGGAAAGCTTCTTGCCAAGCCAGCGCCAGGCGCCTGCGCCGCGACAGTTGACCTTGTGTCAGGGCTACTGGCCCTTTCGCGGGTGAACCCGCTCCCACAGGTCCTGTGCGGGCCTTGAAGGCTGTGCGGTCCCTGTGGGAGCGGGCGTGCCCGCGAAGAGGCCGGAACAGGCAACATCAATCCCCCGTCGAGCAAAGTTGGAAGGCTTCTTGTCAAGCTAGCGCCAGTCGCCTGCGCCGCGACAGTTGACCTTGTGTCAGGGCGTCTGGCCCTTTCGCGGGCACGCCCGCTCCCACAGGGACCTCATGCTCCTCGAGGGCGACGCCGCACCTGTGGGAGCGGGTTCACCCGCGAAGAGGCCGGAACAGGCAACATAAATCCCCCGTCGAGCAAAGTTGGAAAGCTTCTTGCAGAGCCAGCGCCAGGCGCCCCCTGTGCGTCAAAGTTTTGCATCAAGAGGACTCGCGGTGGATCGCACTCAGTTAATCAGCAACGCCCGTAACAACCTGGCCGGGCTCGGCCGGGGCAACCTGGGTGTGCCGCTGTTGCTGCTGGTGATGTTGGCAATGATGATGTTGCCGATACCGCCGTTCCTGCTCGACGTGTTCTTCACTTTCAACATCGCCCTGTCGATCGTGGTCCTGCTGGTCTGCGTCTACGCCCTGCGCCCGCTCGACTTTGCCGCGTTCCCCACCATCCTGCTGGTGGCCACGTTGTTGCGCCTGGCCCTGAACGTGGCTTCCACCCGGGTGGTGATGCTGCATGGCCAGGAGGGCCACGGCGCCGCCGGCAAGGTGATCCAGGCCTTCGGCGAGGTGGTGATCGGCGGTAACTACGTGGTCGGTGCCGTGGTGTTCGCCATCCTCATGATCATCAACTTCGTGGTGGTGACCAAGGGCGCCGGGCGTATCTCGGAAGTGAGCGCGCGTTTCACCCTCGACGCCATGCCCGGCAAGCAGATGGCCATCGACGCCGACCTCAACGCCGGCCTGATCGACCAGGCCCAGGCCAAGCACCGTCGTGCCGAAGTGGCGCAGGAAGCCGAATTCTATGGTTCGATGGACGGTGCCAGCAAGTTCGTCCGCGGTGACGCCATCGCCGGCCTGCTGATCCTGTTCATCAACCTGATCGGCGGCATGCTGATCGGCATGCTGCAGCATGGCATGAGCTTTGGCGATGCCGGCAAGGTGTACGCCTTGCTGACCATCGGTGACGGTTTGGTGGCGCAATTGCCATCACTGTTGCTGTCCACCGCTGCCGCGATCATGGTGACCCGTGCCTCGGGCTCCGAGGACATGGGCAAGCTGATCAACCGGCAGATGTTCGATTCGCCCAAGGCCCTGGCGGTGTCCGGCGCGCTGATGATCGTCATGGGCCTGGTGCCGGGCATGCCGCACGTGGCCTTCCTCAGCCTCGGCCTGCTGGCCGGTGGTGGCGCCTACCTGGTGTGGAAGAAGCAGCAGAAGGCCAAGGCGCAGGCGCTGCAGGAGGCGCAGCGCCAGCAGGACCTGCTGCCCTCGCCACAGCGTGCGCTGGAAACCAAGGAGCTGGGCTGGGACGACGTCACGCCGATCGACATGATTGGCCTGGAGGTCGGCTACCGGCTGATCCCGCTGGTCGATCGCAACCAGGGTGGCCAGTTGCTGGCGCGGATCAAGGGCGTGCGCAAGAAGCTGTCGCAAGACCTGGGCTTCCTCATGCCCACCGTGCACATCCGCGACAACCTCGACCTGCAGCCCAGCGCGTATCGCCTGACCCTGATGGGGGTGATCCTGGCCGAGGCCGAGATCTACCCGGACCGCGAACTGGCAATCAACCCGGGGCAGGTGTTCGGCACCCTCAACGGCATCGCCGCGCGCGACCCGGCGTTTGGCCTTGAAGCCGTGTGGATCGATGTCGGCCAGCGCTCCCAGGCGCAGTCGCTGGGCTACACCGTGGTCGACGCCAGTACCGTGGTGGCCACCCACCTGAACCAGATCCTGCAGAAGCACTGCCACGAGCTGATCGGCCATGAAGAGGTCCAGCAACTGCTGCAGGTGTTGGCCAAGGCATCGCCTAAACTTGCAGAAGAGCTGGTGCCGGGTGTCATTTCCTTGTCGGGCCTGCTCAAGGTGCTGCAAGCGCTGTTGTCTGAACAAGTGCCAGTGCGCGATATTCGCAGTATCGCCGAGGCGATCGCGAACAACGCCGGCAAGAGTCAAGATACCGCCGCGCTGGTGGCGGCAGTGCGCGTCGGATTGTGTCGCGCCATCGTGCAAAGCATTGTCGGCGTTGAGTCGGAGCTGCCAGTGATTACCCTGGAGCCAAGGTTGGAACAGATTTTGCTCAATAGTCTGCAAAGGGCCGGGCAAGGTCAGGAAGACGGTGTTCTTCTGGAACCGAGCATGGCCGAGAAGCTGCAGCGTTCGCTGATCGAGGCGGCCCAGCGCCAGGAAATGCAGGGCCAGCCGGCCATCCTCCTGGTCGCCGGCCCGATCCGCGCCATGCTGTCGCGTTTCGGTCGCCTGGCTGTACCGAATTTGCATGTTCTGGCGTATCAGGAAATACCGGACAACAAGCAAGTCACCATCGTTGCCACCGTGGGCCCTAACGGCTGAGGTAGGGGATAATGCAAGTTAAGCGATTTTTCGCCGCCGATATGCGTCAGGCCATGAAGCTGGTCCGTGATGAGCTGGGCGCCGATGCCGCCATCATCGGCAACCGTCGCATCGCCGGCGGTGTCGAGCTGACGGCCGCGCTGGACTACAAGCTGTCCGCCCTGGCCCCGCGTGTGCCCAACGCCGAACTGGAAGAAGAGCTGCGCAAGACCCATACGCGCATCGCCACTGCCCAGGCCGAGCTGGGCCACCGCCAGGACAGCAGCGACAACAACCGCCAATTGTTCGCCGGGCAGTCGCTGACCGCCGCCGAGCCGTTGATCGAACCGCACGTCGATGTTCCCGAGGCTGCTGCAGCGCCTGCGTCGGCGCCGGTCGACCCGCGCCTGTTCGATGCCATGCGCTCCGAGCTGTCGGGCCTGCGCGAGCTGCTGGAAGTGCAGCTCGGCTCGTTGGCCTGGAACCAGCTGCAGGGCAGCAAGCCGCAGCAGGCCACCGTCTGGCGCCGGTTGCAGCGCATCGGCCTGTCCGGGCCGATCGCCCGTGAGCTGCTGGACCTGACTGCCGAGATCGACGAGCCACGCCAGGCCTGGCGCATGTTGCTGGCGCACTTGGCGCGGATGATCGAAATCCCCGAGGTCGAGCCGATCGAAGAGGGCGGGGTGATCGCCATGGTCGGCCCGGCCGGCATGGGCAAGACCACCACCCTGGCCAAGCTGGCCGCCCGCTACGTGCTCAAGTACGGCGCGCAGAACCTGGCGCTGGTGAGCATGGACAGCTTCCGCATCGGCGCCCAGGAGCAGCTCAAGACCCTGGGCCGCATCCTCAACGTGCCGGTTACCTACGTCGACCCGGGCCAGTCGCTTGCCGCGGCGCTGGAGCCGCTGTTGCGCAAGCGCGTGGTGCTGATCGATACCGCCGGCCTGCAGGCCAGCGACCCGGCCCTGCGCATGCAACTGGACACCCTGGCCGGGCGTGGCATTGCCGCGAAGAACTACCTGGTGCTGGCCACCACCAGCCAGAAGCAGGTGCTGACCGCCGCCTACCACAGCTACAAGCGCTGCGGCCTGGCCGGTTGCATCCTGACCAAACTCGATGAAACGGCGAGCCTTGGCGACGTGCTGAGCCTTGCCATCAGTCATGATTTGCCAGTGGCCTACCTGACCGACGGGCCGCGCATTCCTGACGACCTGCACCTGCCACGGGGGCACCAGTTGGTCTCCCGCGCGGTCAATGTGCAGCAGCAGGACGAGCCCAGCGAAGAGGCCATGGCCGACATGTTCGCTGATCTCTATCACAACCCACGGCGAGCGGGTTGATGATGAAATGTGTGCAAGGTAGCTATGCCAAGGGGTACGCAGAATTGCCCTACGTGTGGCCTGAGTCCCAGCGAGACAAGGTAAAGAACAGACATGGGTAGCATGCATCCCGTACAGGTGATCGCCGTGACCGGTGGCAAAGGTGGCGTCGGCAAGACTAACGTTTCAGTGAACCTGTCCCTGGCGCTGGCCGAGCTTGGCCGCAGGGTCATGCTGCTCGACGCCGACCTGGGCCTTGCCAATGTCGATGTGCTGCTGGGCCTTACCCCCAAGCGGACCCTGGCCGATGTCATCGAAGGGCGCTGCGAGCTGCGCGACGTGATGTTGCAGGGCCCCGGTGGTGTGCGCATCGTGCCGGCTGCCTCGGGCACGCAGAGCATGGTGCACCTGGCCCCGGCCCAGCATGCCGGGCTGATCCAGGCGTTCAGCGAAATCGGCGACAACCTCGACGTGCTGGTGATCGACACTGCGGCCGGTATCGGTGATTCGGTGGTCAGCTTCGTACGTGCCGCCCAGGAAGTGCTGCTGGTGGTATGCGACGAACCCACCTCGATCACCGATGCCTACGCCCTGATCAAGCTGCTCAACCGCGACTACGGCATGAACCGTTTCCGGGTGCTGGCCAACATGGCGCAGAGCCCGCAGGAAGGCCGCAACCTGTTCGCCAAGCTGACCAAGGTCACCGACCGCTTCCTCGACGTTGCCCTGCAGTACGTGGGCGCCGTGCCGTATGACGAGTGCGTGCGCAAGGCGGTGCAGAAGCAGCGTGCCGTGTACGAAGCCTTCCCACGCTCCAAATGCGCGCTGGCCTTCAAGGCGATTGCCCAGAAGGTCGATAGCTGGCCGCTGCCGGCCAACCCGCGCGGCCATCTGGAGTTCTTTGTCGAGCGTCTGGTGCAGCCCACCAGCGCGGGACCTGTGCTATGAACGCCAGCGGCTTCAAGATGTACAGCCGGGCGTCGAAAGACGCGCAGTACGAGCTGATCGAGCGCTACGCCCCGCTGGTCAAGCGCATCGCCTACCACCTGCTGGCGCGGCTGCCGGCCAACGTGCAGGTCGAGGACCTGATTCAGGCCGGCATGATCGGCCTGCTGGAAGTGGCCAACAAGTACGACGCCAGCAAGGGCGCCAGCTTCGAAACCTACGCCGGCATCCGCATTCGCGGGGCCATGCTGGACGAAGTGCGCAAGGGCGACTGGGCACCGCGTTCGGTGCACCGCAACACCCGCATGGTCAGCGACGCGATGCGTGCGGTTGAAGCCAGAACCGGCCGTGACGCTAAAGATCATGAAGTTGCTGCCGAACTCCAATTGAGTCTCGATGATTACTACGGGATCTTGAACGATACCCTGGGCAGCCGCCTGTTCAGCTTCGACGACCTGTTGCAGGACGGCGAGCACGAAGGGCTGCATGAGGATGGCGCCAGTGGCCAGGTGGAACCTGCGCGTGGCCTGGAGGACGAGCGCTTCCAGGCCGCCCTGACCGAGGCCATCGCCAACCTGCCGGAGCGTGAGCGCCTGGTGCTGGCGCTGTACTACGACGAAGAGCTGAACCTCAAGGAAATCGGTGAGGTGCTGGGGGTCAGCGAGTCGCGGGTCAGCCAGTTGCACAGCCAGTGTGCCGCGCGTCTGCGCAGCCGCCTGGGGGAATGGCGGGCGCGTTGAGCCCGCTGTCGTTGCAGTCGTTTTCTACGTTGTACCGAATTGTGAATGCGCGCTCGGGGCCGAGCGCGTTTGAGACTGCTTGGAGGTCTACTTGAACAAAGACATGAAAATCCTCATCGTTGACGACTTTTCGACGATGCGGCGGATCATCAAGAACCTGTTGCGTGACCTGGGCTTCACCAACACCGAAGAAGCCGACGACGGCACCACGGCGCTGCCGATGCTGGAGAACGGCCACTACGACTTCCTGGTGACCGACTGGAACATGCCTGGCATGTCCGGCATCGACCTGCTGCGCAAGGTGCGTGCCCACGATCGCCTGAAATCCATGCCGGTGCTGATGGTGACCGCCGAAGCCAAGCGCGACCAGATCATCGAAGCGGCCCAGGCCGGCGTCAATGGCTACGTGGTCAAGCCGTTCACCGCCCAGGTGCTCAAAGAAAAGATCGAGAAGATCTTCGAACGCGTCAACGGCTGAGTCACGTCAGGGGGCGCGCCATGGATTCATCACAAACGTCTTTGGGCGAGTTCGAATCGACCCTGAAGAAGCATGCCCAGGAGCTGGTCGAGAGCCTGGAGCGGGGCCGTTTCGGCGATGCGGTGCAGCTGATTCACGAGCTGAACCAGACCCGCGACCGCGGCCTGTACCAGGAAGTCGGCAAGCTGACCCGCGAGCTGCACAGTGCCATCGTCAGTTTCCAGATCGACCCGACCATGCCGCAGGCCGAGGAGGTGTCGCAGATAACCGACGCCACCGAGCGCCTGTCGTACGTGGTCAGGCTCACCGAGGGCGCGGCCAACCGCACCATGGACCTGGTCGAGGAAAGCACCCCGGTGCTCAACGACCTGGCCAGCGAGGCCCAGGCCCTGAGCACCGACTGGCAGCGCTTCATGCGCCGCGAAGTGGCTGCGCCGGAGTTCCGTGACCTGGTCAAGCGCGTCGACAGTTTCCTGACGCACAGCGCCGAAGGTAACCGCAAGGTCGCCGGCCACCTCAACGACATTCTGCTGGCCCAGGACTATCAGGACCTGACCGGCCAGGTGATCAAGCGCGTCACCACGTTGGTCACCGAGGTGGAAAGCAACCTGCTCAAACTGGTGTTGATGGCCAGCCAGGTCGACCGCTTTGCGGGCATCCAGCATGACCACGATCAACTGCGCGCAGAAAAAGATCGAGAAAAACATCCGACTCGGGGTGAAGGTCCGCAGATTCATGCCGATAAGCGTGAAGACGTCGTGTCCGGTCAGGACGATGTCGATGATTTGCTGTCCAGCCTGGGTTTTTAAGGAGCACGTTTGATGAGCTTCGGCGCCGATGAAGAAATCCTCCAGGATTTCCTGGTAGAAGCCGGCGAAATTCTTGAGCAACTGTCCGAGCAACTGGTCGAGCTGGAAAGCCGGCCCGACGATGCCGACCTGCTCAATGCGATCTTTCGCGGTTTCCACACTGTAAAAGGGGGCGCCGGCTTCCTTCAGCTGAACGAGCTGGTGGAGTGCTGCCATATCGCCGAGAACGTGTTCGACGTCCTGCGCAAAGGTGAGCGCCGGGTCGACGCGGAACTGATGGATGTGGTGCTCGAGGCACTGGACACGGTCAACAGCATGTTTGGCCAGGTGCGCGAGCGCACCGAAGTGACCGCGGCCACCCCCGAGCTGCTGGCGGCGCTGTCGCGCCTGGCCGAGCCGGGTGGCGCAGAAGCCGTTGAAGTGCCTGCCGCTGCGGCACCGGTTGCCGAAGCGCCTGCCGAGGAGCAGGACATCACCGACAGCGAGTTCGAGCAGCTGCTCGATTCGCTCGATGCGGTCAAGGCACAAGCTGCGGCCGACGAGCAGATGCAGGGCGAGACCGTCAGCGGTGAGGGTGACGAAATCAGCGACGCCGAGTTCGAGTCGCTGCTCGACCAGTTGCACGGCAAAGGCCAGTTCAGCGCCGAGGTTGCCGCGCAGCCGGTTGCCTGCGCGCCGGAAGCGGCCAGCGACGAAATTACCGACGCCGAGTTCGAATCGCTGCTGGACCAGTTGCATGGCAAGGGCACCTTCCAGGCCGATGCCTTGCCCGCTGCCAAGGCGCCGACGCCTGCCGTAACCGACACCAGCGCAGCCAGCGACGAAATCAGCGAGCACGAGTTCGAGGCGCTGCTGGACCAGTTGCACGGCAAGGGCAAGTTCGGTGGTGACGTTGCCGCCGTCGAAGCCCCGCCTGCGGCCAAGGTGCAAGCGCCGGTCGCGGCCAAGACCGACAGCCAGCCCGTGGCCAAGCCAGCCGCAGTTGCTGCGCCGGCACCGGCACCTGCCAGCAAACCTGCCGCAGCACCCCGCGCCCCGGCGCCGGCTGCCGAGAAGCATGGCGCCAGCGAAGCGGAAACCACCGTGCGGGTCGATACCGCGCGCCTGGACGAGATCATGAACATGGTCGGCGAACTGGTGCTGGTGCGTAACCGCCTGGTGCGCCTGGGCCTGAACAGCGGCGACGAGGCCATGTCCAAGGCCGTGTCCAACCTCGACGTGGTCACCGCCGACCTGCAGACCGCGGTGATGAAAACCCGCATGCAGCCGATCAAGAAAGTCTTCGGCCGCTTCCCGCGCCTGGTGCGCGACCTGGCCCGCCAGCTCAAGAAAGAGATCAACCTGGAGCTGGTCGGCGAAGAGACCGACCTCGACAAGAACCTGGTCGAGGCCCTGGCCGACCCGTTGGTGCACCTGGTGCGCAACGCCGTCGACCATGGCGTGGAAATGCCCGAAGAGCGTGAAGCCTCCGGCAAGGCGCGCACCGGCCGCGTGGTGCTGTCGGCCGAGCAGGAAGGTGACCACATCCTGCTGTCGATCTCTGACGACGGCAAGGGCATGGACCCCAACATCCTGCGCGCCAAGGCCGTGGAAAAGGGCCTGATGGACAAGGATGCCGCCGATCGCCTGAGCGAGTCGGACTGCTACAACCTGATCTTCGCCCCGGGCTTCTCGACCAAGACCGAGATTTCCGACGTGTCCGGCCGCGGTGTGGGCATGGACGTGGTGAAGACCAAGATCTCCCAGCTCAACGGCTCGATCAACATCTTCTCGGCCAAGGGCCAGGGCTCGAAGATCGTCATCAAGGTGCCGCTGACCCTGGCGATCATGCCCACCCTGATGGTGATGCTGGGCAACCAGGCGTTCGCTTTCCCGCTGGTCAACGTCAACGAGATCTTCCACCTCGACCTGTCGCGCACCAACGTGGTCGACGGCCAGGAAGTGGTGATCGTGCGCGACAAGGCGCTGCCGCTGTTCTACCTCAAGCGCTGGCTGGTCCAGGGCCAGGTGCACGAAGAGCAGCACGAGGGCCACGTGGTGATCCTGTCGGTCGGTACCCAGCGCATCGGCTTTGTCGTCGATCAACTGGTTGGCCAGGAAGAAGTGGTAATCAAGCCGCTGGGCAAGATGCTGCAGGGCACCCCGGGCATGTCCGGGGCCACCATCACCGGCGACGGTCGCATCGCGTTGATTCTCGACGTTCCGAGCATGCTCAAGCGTTACGCCGCGCGGCGTATTTGATTTCGGTGGCGCACCCTGGCGGGTTGCGCCGCCTAATGGAGTGTTTATGGCAGTCAAGGTCCTGGTGGTGGATGATTCCGGTTTCTTCCGCCGCCGCGTCTCGGAAATCCTCTCGGCGGATCCGACGATCCAGGTAGTGGGTACCGCGACCAACGGCAAGGAAGCAATCGACCAGGCGCTGGCGCTGAAGCCCGATGTCATCACCATGGACTACGAAATGCCCATGATGGACGGCATCACCGCGGTGCGGCACATCATGCAGCGCTGCCCGACGCCGGTGTTGATGTTCTCGTCGCTGACCCATGAAGGCGCCCGTGTCACCCTCGATGCGCTGGATGCCGGTGCGGTGGATTACCTGCCGAAGAACTTCGAGGACATCTCGCGCAACCCCGACAAGGTCAAGCAACTGCTGTGCGAGAAGGTGCATACCATTTCCCGCAGCAACCGCCGTTTTGGCAGCTACGCCAGCCATGCGCCGGTTGCCGCACCTGCGCCGGCAGGCAGCAGCCATGCACCCACCAGCAGTTTCGCCAGCCCGGCAGCGGCGCGCACGCCTGCGCCTGCCCGTGCGGCGGCCCCGGCTGCGGCGCCAGCACACTCGCCGGCACCCAAGCGCAAGCCTTACAAGCTGGTGGCCATCGGCACCTCCACGGGTGGCCCGGTCGCCCTGCAGCGGGTGCTGACCCAGCTGCCGGCCAACTTCCCGGCGCCGATCGTGCTGATCCAGCACATGCCGGCGGCGTTCACCAAGGCCTTTGCCGAGCGCCTGGACAAGCTGTGCCGCATCAGCGTCAAGGAAGCCGAGGACGGCGACATGCTGCGCCCGGGCCTGGCCCTGCTGGCCCCGGGTGGCAAGCAGATGATGATCGACGGCCGTGGCACGGTGAAGATCCTGCCCGGTGACGAGCGCCTGAACTACAAGCCGTGCGTGGACATCACCTTCGGCTCGGCGGCCAAGTCGTATGGCGACAAGGTGCTGTCGGTGGTGCTTACCGGCATGGGCGCCGATGGCCGTGAAGGTGCGCGCCTGCTCAAGCAGGGCGGCAGTACGGTGTGGGCCCAGGATGAAGCCAGCTGCGTGATCTATGGCATGCCCATGGCCATCGTCAAGGCCAACCTGGCCGACGCGGTGTACAGCCTGGACGAAATCGGCAAGCACCTGGTGGAGGCGTGCGTCTGATGGACGTGCTCAGCCTGATCGGCCTGATCCTTGCCTTTGTCGCCATCGTCGGTGGCAACTTCCTCGAAGGCGGTCATGTCGGCGCCCTGATCAATGGCCCGGCGGCACTGATCGTGCTGGGCGGCACGCTGGCGGCTGCCTTGCTGCAGTCGCCGCTGTCGTCGTTCAAGCGTGCCTTGCAGATTCTGCGCTGGATCCTGTTTCCGCCACGGGTCGACCTGGCGGGCGGGATCGACCGCGTCGTCAACTGGAGCCTGACTGCGCGCAAGGAAGGCCTGCTGGGCCTGGAAGGGGTGGCCGACGGCGAGCCTGACCCGTATGCGCGCAAGGGCCTGCAACTGCTGGTGGATGGCGCCGAGCCAGAGGCCATCCGCAGCATCCTCGAAGTCGATTTCCTGACCCAGGAAAGCCGTGATATCCAGGCCGCCAAGGTGTTCGAAAGCATGGGTGGCTACGCGCCGACCATCGGCATCATCGGTGCGGTGATGGGCCTGATCCACGTGATGGGCAACCTGGCCGACCCGTCGCAGCTGGGCAACGGCATTGCCGTGGCCTTCGTCGCGACCATCTACGGCGTGGCCAGCGCCAACCTGGTGCTGCTGCCGATCGCCAACAAGCTCAAGGCCATCGTCATGCGCCAGTCGCGCTACCGCGAGATGCTGCTCGAGGGCCTGCTGTCGATTGCCGAGGGTGAGAACCCGCGCTCGATCGAGTTGAAGCTGCAAGGCTTCATGGAGTAACCCATGCGTCGCCGTCGTCATACCGAGGAACACGAAAACCACGAACGCTGGCTGGTGTCGTACGCCGACTTCATCACCTTGCTGTTCGCCTTTTTCGTGGTGATGTACTCGATTTCCTCGATCAACGAGGGCAAGTACAAGGTCATTTCCCAGGCCCTGCTCGGGGTGTTCAACGACCCCGAGCGCAGCATGAAGCCGATTCCCATCGGTGAAGAGCGGCCGCTGAGCGTGCGCCCGGCCGAGCCGTTGGTGAAGGACAGCGAGCAGACCGATGCAGGCCTTGGGGCGACCAGTGTCGACCCGCTGAAAACCATCAGCGATGACGTGCGCGATGCCTTTGGCGACCTGATCAATAGCGACCAGATGACGGTGCGCGGCAATGAGCTGTGGATCGAGATCGAGCTCAATTCCTCGTTGCTGTTCGGCAGTGGCGATGCCATGCCCAGCGACAAGGCATTTGCCATCATCGAGAAGGTGGCCGGCATTCTCAAGCCGTTCGCCAACCCGGTGCACGTCGAAGGCTTTACCGACAATCTGCCGATCCGCACCGCGCAGTACCCGACCAACTGGGAGCTGTCATCGGCGCGGGCGGCAAGCATCGTGCGCCTGCTGGCCATGGAAGGGGTCAACCCGGCACGCATGGCCTCGGTCGGCTATGGCGAGTACCAGCCGGTGGCCAGCAACGACACTGCCGAAGGCCGTGCGCGCAACCGCCGCGTGGTGCTGGTGATTTCGCGCAACCTCGAAGTGCGCCGCAGCCTGACGGGCTCGGGCAGTGCCAATGCCACGCCGGATGCCGCATTGCGCCGTGCTGGCACACAAAGTGCACCGGCTACGCCAGCAACGGTGGCGGGGCAGTGATCCGTCAATTCCCCGACGTTGCCACGAACACAAATTTGAATGCAGTACTGTCCCCTGTGGGAGCGGGCGAGCCCGCGAATCAGGCGATGCGGTGAATGGCACCGGCTGCGCCGGTGTTCGCGGGCGCGCCCGCTCCCACAGGGATCGCGCCAGCTTTCCGATGTTGAGCAAGACAGTTGCCCCAGCAGTGTCCCTGCCAAATCAATAGATAGAGTTTGCTTGATGAGAGTCTGGGCAGTAGCCAATCAAAAAGGTGGCGTCGGCAAGACCACCACTACCATCGCCCTGGCCGGCCTGCTGGCCGAGGCCGGCAAGCGCGTGGTCGTTGTCGACCTCGACCCGCACGGCTCGATGACCAGCTATTTCGGGCACAACCCCGATGCCCTGGAGCACAGCTGCTACGACCTGTTCCTGCACAAGGGCGCGGTGCCCGAGGGCCTGCCCGGGCAACTGCTGCTCCCCACCAGTGACGAACGCATCTCGCTGTTGCCGTCGAGTACCGCGCTGGCGGTGCTGGAGCGCCAGTCACCGGGGCAGAACGGCCTGGGCCTGGTGATCGCCAAGAGTCTGGCGCAGCTGTGGCAGGATTTCGACTTTGCCCTGATCGACAGCCCACCCTTGCTCGGCGTGCTGATGGTCAATGCCCTGGCAGCCAGCCAGCAGCTGGTGATCCCGGTGCAAACCGAATTCCTCGCGGTCAAGGGCTTGGAGCGCATGGTCGGTACCCTGGCCATGGTCAACCGCTCGCGCAAGCAAGCGCTGCCGTACCAGATCGTGCCGACCTTGTTCGACCGCCGCACCCAGGCCTCGCTGGCCACGCTCAAGCTGCTGCGTGACACCTACGACCAGCATGTATGGCAGGGCTACATCCCGGTGGATACGCGCCTGCGAGATGCCAGCCGCAAGGGCGTCACGCCCTCGCAATTCGACAGCAAGAGCCGCGGGCTGATTGCCTATCGGGCGCTGCTCAAGCACCTGCTGACCTACAAGACTGCAGCGCAGGTGGCCTGATGACCCAGACCCGGCAAACCAATACCCGGCCACAGATGGCCCTGCAGTCATACCTCGACGGCCTGTTGCAGGAGGCCACCGAAGCCGAAGACCTGTTCGAGGTGCCAGCGGCGGCGGACGAGTTCGCCGAAGCGGTACGCGAAGAGCAGGCGCGTGATGCCTTGCAGCAAGCCAGGCCGGCGTCAGCCGAAGCGACCGTCAGCCCCGCACCACGGCCGTTCGCCGAGCCCAGGCTGGCGGTGCTGCCTCGCGTGATGCCGGTGGAAGCACCGGTGGTGACGGTGGTCGAGCGCGAAGTGGTGGCCGAGGCCAGCATCCCGGTGCTGGTCGAAGAGCAAACCGTGGAACCGGCAGTGCCGCTGGTGGATGTGCACCTGCCGGCGCCGCAGGTGCCTGTGCCCCCGGCCACGGTCGATGGCCGCCCGGCCTGGGCCGCCGAGCCGTTCGAATGCCTGCTGTTCGACGTGGCGGGCCTGACCCTGGCGGTGCCGCTGGTGTGCCTGGGTTCGATCTACACCCTGGCCGGCCAGGAACTGACACCGCTGTTCGGCCAGCCCGACTGGTTCCTCGGCATCCTGACCTGCCAGGCCGGCAACCTGAAGGTGCTGGATACCGCGCGTTGGGTGATGCCCGACCGCTACCGCGATGATTTTCGCCAGGGCCTGCAATACGTGATTTCCGTGCAGGGCTACGAATGGGGGCTGGCCGTGCACCAGGTCAGCCGCTCGCTGCGCCTGGACCCGTCCGAGATCAAGTGGCGCAGCCAGCGTGGCCAGCGCCCGTGGCTGGCCGGCACGGTGATTGAACACATGTGTGCACTGCTCGACGTCGCCGCACTGGCCGAGCTGATCGCCAGCGGTGCGGTCAAGCAGATGCACGCCAAACAGAAATGACACCGAATACACCGCCGATGGCGGATTTTGAGGGTAGGGGAATGAAAAAGTCGTCTGCACAAGGTTCCGAAGATCCGATCCTGCAGTGGGTTACCTTCCGTCTGGACAATGAGTCCTACGGCATCAACGTGATGCAGGTGCAGGAAGTGTTGCGCTACACCGAGATCGCCCCGGTGCCGGGTGCGCCAAGCTACGTGCTGGGCATCATCAACCTGCGCGGCAACGTGGTCACCGTGATCGACACCCGCCAGCGCTTTGGCCTGATGCCGACCGAAGTCACCGACAACACCCGTATCGTCATCATCGAGGCCGACAAGCAAGTGGTCGGTATCCTGGTCGACAGCGTGGCCGAGGTGGTTTACCTGCGCCAGTCCGAGATCGAGACCGCGCCGAACGTGGGTAACGAAGAATCGGCCAAGTTCATCCAGGGCGTGTGCAACAAGAATGGCGAACTGCTGATCCTGGTCGAGCTGGACAAGATGATGACCGAGGAAGAGTGGTCCGAGCTGGAGAACATCTGAGTTGATCCTACAGGTTGCTGTCATCTTCCTGGCGCTGGTCTGGGCGCTGAGCCTGTGGTTCTTCCTCAACTACAGCAAGCGCCAGCGCGAGCTGGCCGCGCAGCAGGCCGAGGGTGATGCCCTGCGTGACCAGCGCATCAAGGACCTCGCCAAGCGCCTGGACGACTACCAGAACGGTACCGTGCGCATGGGCGAGGCGCTGCACGACCTGCGCGTGGCGGTTGCCCCGCTGCCAGACAAGATCCAGCAGCTGGAGCAGCGCGACCCGCACAACGTCACCTTCACCCAGGCGGCCAAGCTGGTGGGCATGGGCGCCAGCGTGGCCGAGCTGACCGAAAGCTGCGGCCTGACCCAGGCCGAGGCGGAGCTGATGAGCAAGCTGCATCGCAGCAACTGATTGCCATGAGCATTGCGCGGCCCCTGATACAGTGGCCGCGCAAGCTCGCCCGGCAGTCAGTAGCCCTGTGCGTTCCCTGCCATTGCGACCTCTTCCAGTGGTAGCAGTCGCAGCTCTGCACGCCGTTGTGCTGCTTCATCCAGCAGCGCGTCGTAGTTCAGGGTGTGCATGTTGGCCAGGTCTGCCACCTGCCTGAAGGTGTAGAGCTCAGGTAGACGTTGGTCGATTACATGGTTGAGCACCGCGGGCCCGGTCAGCGTGTTGAGCCTTTCGGTATAGGCCTGGAATGCCGCCGCATGCTGCCGCGGCGGTTTGGGAGCCTCGTAGAACGCCTGGCCCTCCGGGGTGAGGTAACGGCCCAGGATCTCGTCGGAAATGGCGTTCAGCACCGGATTGCCAGCGCGGCTACCAATCATGCTGGTGTTGTAGCTGGTATACATGCCCAATTGCGCATTGCACACCGGGCTCCTCAACAGCAGCCCGTCGAGGGGCGTGGTGAGCGGTACGCTGTCGATCTTTGCCCGCAGCTGCCCGGTTGCGTCCGGCTCGACCAGCAGATGGTCGTCGATATCCAGATAGATGCCCCCTTCGCTGTGCAGGACGCGGTAGCGCAAGATGTCCGAGGCCGAGGAGAAGTTGCTCGCCACACCGCCATTCCCTTCCAGCGCAGCCTGGTACTGGCCGAAGTATTCACTTGCCTCGAACTGGCGATAGAAGTTCTGGTGCTCCAGCACAGCCACCTTCAGCCCCTCGGCGATGCGGGGCTGCAGCAGGGTCATGTTGCGTTCGAATGCCTGAGGGTTTGCATTGGAGAGGTAGAGCTTGAGCGTGAAATCGCTGTTGCGCAGTGCCTGCACGTTGTTGTCGAGCGCAGCCAGGTAATCACCGGCGATCGTCCTGTCACCCAGCCAGATGTGCAATACCTGTCTGGGGACGGGTATGCCTGGTGCAGTCCCCAGTGCATCGACGTCGACGGGCAGCTGCAGATCGATACCCAGTGCCCGCAGCGTACGCGAGCGCGATGCCGGGCTGATTTCCCGCAACGGGTCCGTATCGGGCAGCAGCCGGCTGATCGAGGGCTGCAGCGGATCGGCGCTGGCCACATAGTGCTGGGTGCCGCGTGTGCCGTTGGGGCACTTGAGCACGAAGCTGTCCTGTCGGGCGTCGTAGTAGAGCGGGTGCTGGCCATTGCCCACATCGCCGATCAGTTCGTCACCCGTGCCGAATGCCCTGCGCCGCGTTACGCAGCGGGCAATGTGTGAATCGGCGCCGGACCAGCTGGCGGCTAACTGGTCGCCCGCTACTGCCAGGTCCTGGAAATAGGGTGTCATCGCAGGCCCGGGCCAGCGTGGCGGCGAGACCGGGCTCAGCGGGTAGCCTATGCGGCCATTGAGCCTCACCGGTTTGATGAAGCCAATGGGGCGTTGGCCGAACAGCGCCTTGCTCGCCTTGACTCCACGCGCCAGCCCCGGGGCTGCGTTCAGCAGGCCGAACACGGCCTGCTCCGCGCCTTCGAGCTGTTGGTTCACATCCTTACCGTGCAGCGCCTGGTCCAGGCCCACTGTAAATTGGGCCACCCCGGCCACGGCAGCCAGGGGTAGCAGTCCGGGAACCACCAGCAGAAACGGTGTGGCCAGGTTCATGGTCAGGTAGAAATAGCTGCGCCA
Source organism: Pseudomonas sp. B13(2017) (assembly GCF_002113245.1). NCBI lineage: Bacteria > Pseudomonadati > Pseudomonadota > Gammaproteobacteria > Pseudomonadales > Pseudomonadaceae > Pseudomonas > Pseudomonas sp. B13(2017). The sequence goes on along the minus strand of NZ_NEJX01000002.1, from coordinate 196,552 downwards.
TGCGGCCTTGGTCACTTCACTGTCGCGCGTGATCAGGAAGTCGGCGTCGGATTGGCTGCGTTGACGTTGTGCCACCGTCAATGCCTCGAACAGGTTGTATTCGATGCGTGGGCTGGAGGTGTCTGCCTTGTAGTTGATCAGGGTATGCGGGTTCCAAACCCTGGCCAGGCGATACACGCTGGTTGCAGGCAGGATGATCTGGCGGGGCGGGAAATCGCCCATGCCCTTAAGTACCCGACGCAACCCCGAGCGGCCAATCCTGTCCGGAATATCGCAGGCCCTGAAGTGGGCAAGCAGGGGCGCCCGTTTGTCGGCGTCGCGGCACTGCCTGGCAAGCCACGTACGCATGGCGCCCGGGTTGGCGAACTCATGCAACGGCGCCGTATTGCCCGGTATGTACAGCAAGGTCAGGCGGCTGCGCGTATCGCTCAGGCAGAGGATGTCGCTTGATGGGTAGCCATTGATGTTCAGCAGCCTGGCGTCTACCCCGTTGGCACTGAGGCTTCCGCCGTGGTGCCAGCGTTCCACGCCTGCCGCCCGCCACGCCAGGCTGCGTCCCTGTTCACTGAGGTTGCCCCGCAATGCCTGCCGGTTGCAGGCAGCGAGGAATGCGATGCACGCGCTGACGCTGTACTGGCTGGCGGCATGGGCCCAGAAGTCATCGAGCTGGCGTTTGAATACGCCCTGGAAGTCGAGTTGCCAGATGAAGGACTGGAAGGTCGTGGCGTCGAACTGCACATAAGTGCTGGCGTCGTAGCGCATGGGTGCGGTCTGGCGGAAAAGGCCATGGAATTCGGTGTGCACATCGATGTCGTGGTCCAGGCCGCTTCCTGGCAATTCATCGACGATCGTCACCTGACCATGGCTGAAGGCCTGGGCCCAGGGCGCTCGACCATGTGGCAGTGACAGCTCCGGCAGTACACCTAGCAGGTCGACGGCGGCCGTCCCGCCTCTTAGCAGCAACTGCGCGGTTTGCTCGGCAACCTTGGAGTAGCCGCTTTGCTGCCAGTTGCCAAGCAGCGCGTCGGTCAGGTTCATTTGTTGGACGACCTTGGCCAGCCAGCCCCGCTTGGGAACGAATTTGCAATGCAAGGTCACCGCAAGCGTGTTGTCGGGTTCCACGTCCAGCCGCTGCTGGCTGGCCCATTCGCGGATGGCTGCACTGGCACTGCGGTCAGGGCGAGGCACGGAACCCAGCATTGCCTTGACGTAGTCTTGGCCGGCTGCGCCGACCACAGGTTGGCGCGGGTTCATGTTCGGCTCCAGGAATGGTTGCCACCGACAGTGGCGAAGCGGTTCAGGGGCAGGAGCGTACGCACCGAATCGCGCATGCGTGGCAGATCGACGAACCGGTAGGCATTGATGCGCGGCATCCCATATAGATTGGTGAGCTGGCGCAGGATGCGCAGGCTCGGCAGCTGCCTGTCGACCACGTCGCTGAGCAGGGCAGGGCCGGTGAGGTAGCTCAGGCGGCTGGCATACTCATAGAAGCTCCCCGGGTCTTCAGCCAGGCTGGGCTTGCTGTCGTAGAAGTCGCGATTGAGCTGGTAGCGTGCGAGCATCTCTTCGGAAATGGCCTCCAGTGTGGGGTTGCCGGGGTGGCTGCCGATAAGGCTGGAATTGTAGAGGCTGTTCATGCTCATCTTTTCATTGGACATGGGCGGTACCAGCAGCAGCCCTGTGGCGTCTGTGCTCAGTTCGACCTGATCGATAGGTTCACCGGCGGGACCTACCGGTTGCCCGTCGATGATCAATGAGTACTCGCCTGGCGCGAGCAAGGTGTCATCGACATCCATGTACAAGCCACCCTCGTGGTGCAGCATCGGGTAGCGCAGCACATCGCATGCCGATGCATAGTTGCTGGCAACGCCGCCGTTGCCATCCAGGGCAGCGTCGTACTGCGCGTAGTATCTGCTTTGTCGAAAAGCCCTGAAGAAGGCCTGCTCCTCCAGCGGCAGAACTTGCAAGCCCGGAGCATGACTGGCCAGCAGATCCAGGTTTTCGGCATAGGCGTGCCGGGCAGTGCTGGAAAGGAACAACCGTATGCTGTATTCGCTGTCTTGCAACTGCGCTGCGTTCTGGCCCAGATTGGCCAGCAGCTCCGGGCCGATGACCCGGTCACCGACCCAGAGGCAGGAGATGCGTTTGGGTATTGGCCAACTGCCCGGCGCTCTGGCAGGTACCTGTAGCGGCAATGGCAGGTCCACGCCCAGCGCCCGCAGGGTGCGGTTGCGCATTGCATGGGTAACCACGCGCCCTTGCGGCGCGGGGCTCAGGTTCCGGCTGTCGGGTACCGCCACGAAGCCTACAGGGTCGACCTGGTTCAGGTCTTCGGCCCGAATGAAAACATCCCGCTCCATGTCGTAGATCATTCTGGCGTTGTAGCCCTTGATGTTCGCTGCCAGGGTGTCTGGCTCACCATCGTACTGGGGCGTACGAATGACTGCGTCGGCAACCGCCTGGTCACAGTCAGGCAGTGGCTCTATCGGGTCGGTGATATGGAAGTAGCTTGCGCCCTCGGGCTCGGGAAAGCGCGGTGGCGAGAGTGGGCTCAGAGGGTAGCCGATCTGTTCATTCAGCCGCGTCGGCGGCGCGAAACCCTCGACCTTGAATTCGAACAGTGCCTTGCCCCTTGCGGCAGCGCCTGCCGCCAGGGGCAAGGCGTTGAACAGGCCCCAGGTGATGTTGCCGATACCTTCTTGCTGTTGCTGCAGTGACTTGCCGTTGATTGCCTGGTCGAGTCCCAGGCCAAGCTGGGCGATGCCACCGATGGCCAGCAGCGGCCCCAGGCCGGGTACCACCAGGCACAGTGGCGCCAGCAGGTTGAGCGTAGTGGCCAGGTAGCCACGCCACCTGGCCTTGATGACTTCGCTGTCAGCCGTGATCAGAAACGCGGCATCGTCGTAGCTGCGCTGACGCTGGCGCTCGGCCAATGCCTGGAAAAGGTCGCCCTTGATCCTTGGGTTGTACCTGGTAGGTCGATAGTTGACATAGGTCTGCGGCGGCCAGGTGCCGTCGTCGTTGAAATAGCCGTGTTCGGGAGGCAGCAGGTGCCGTTCAGGGTAGGCACCCAGCCCCTCCATGGCAGTGTCCAGGCCGCTGAAGTCGAGGCCTTGCGGGCAATCTGCCAGGCGAAAATGCTGTTTCAGGGCCTGGCGTTTGGTCGGGTCTTTGCATTGTTCGCCGACCCAGGCCTTCAATTCTCGTTCGCTGCTGAACGTCAGCAACGGTGAGCTGTTGCCAGGTACGTACAGCACCGTCAGGTCGGTGGCGGGGTCGTTCAGGTACAGCAGGTCGGTCGCTGCATAGCCGTAGATGCTCAAGGTACTGCATCGCAGCCTGTTACGCCGTGGCATCAGCCCGGCCGCTTGCCAGACCAGTTGCCGTGCAGGCTCGCTGAGGCTGCCCTCGCTGACCTGTCTGTTGCAGGCTGCGATGAAGTTGAGCTTCAGCGCCAGCCTGTGACTGTGCAGATGGTCACGCCAGTACACATCCAGCGCCGCCTTGAAAGGCTGCTGGAAGTCCAGGTTGCTGTTGAACTGCTGGAAGGCTTCGGCGCTTACCGGCAAATGGGTGGAAGCGTCGTAGCGTTGCGGGGTAGTGCGCCGAAACAGGCCGTTGAATACTTCGAAGGGTGCCCCGTAGTGATTGAAGACGGGTTGCGGGAGGGTTCCCACCAACCGTATCGGGCCTGCGGGTAACGCACCGGCCCACGGTGCTTGCAGCAGCTTGCCGAACATGTCACTGGCAGACTCACCCTGCCAGTTGCCCAGCAGTGCCTGAGTCAGGCTGGTGCGCTGGCTGATTGCGGCCAGATGGCCACCTGCGCCGTCCGGGCAATAGTGAAGGGTAACGACTTCGAGCTGGTCCGGGTCCGGGTCATGGCCTTGCTTTGCGAGCCATTGGCGGATGGCGCGGTTGGCTTCACGATCGGGGCGAGGCACATGGCCGAGGTGGTCTATAACGTAATGCGTGCCCATCACGTTGATGCGAGTCGAATGCATGGGGGTACCTTGCGCTGAGATGAAGCCGGCAAGGTTGAAACAGGGGCACGAAAAGACGGTGGTAGATATGTCGGTACGGCGCCTGGCCGATCTCGTCCCCCCTGGCCCTCGGGCGCTGATGGCATTTTGGTCGTGGATGTCACTATCCTTCCGCTTCCTGTCCGGTTCCCTTCTTACCCGGCATCGCACTTAAACGTTTAAATCCCTGCTTGTACGCACAAGGGATTTACGCAATGAACACCCTCTCTTCAAAGCAGGTGGCCCCTGGCGAGCCACAGTTGCAGTGGTTGCGTCAGGCCGACAGCGATACCGCGCCGGCCATCATGCAACTGATCAACAGCACGGTTGGCGATGGCGGTGTTCTGGGTTACGAGCACGAGATGTCTGCCGGGCAGAGCGTCGAATTCACGGCCTCGTTGCAAGAGCGCATCCATGGCGGCAATACCCATGTCCTGCTCGGCCAGGCAATGGCGGGGCCGGCCTGCCTTGTCATTGTTTCGCGCAGCAGCATGCCGAACTGCCGGCATATTGCCGACCTGAGCAAAGGCGTGGTGCATCCGGCCTATCGCGGGACCGGCCTGGTGGCACGGGCTTTCAGCGAAGTCGTGCGCCTGTGCCAAGCCCAAGGTATCGAGCTGTTGACCCTGGATGTACGCGAGGGCACCCGTGCACACCGGTTATGGCAAACCTTCGGCTTCCAGACCTACGGCGTGCTGGACGACTACGCACGTGTCGATGGCGTGAAGCATCGCGGCCATTACATGGCCCAGCCCGTGGAAAGCCTTGCGCTGCGACTCAACCTGGACTGAGTTGCCCTTCGTCGACTCTGCCTGTGGCCATCGCGGTCAACGGCACCTGCCTCTCTCACCCAAGGAACACCCTGAATGGCCTTATCTACTGCAGACTTTCGCGATCAGCTGGAGCAGAAACTGCACCACCATCTGACCCTGTCCCACCCGATATTCAAGGAACTGCTTGCGCCTGAGGGCAACAGGCCGCTGCTGCGCAAGGTCGCGTTGCAAGGCTATCAGCTCACCAAGTATTTCCTGACCTATGTCGAGCACTTGTTCTTTCATTGCCCGTTGCCTGCCCACAAGCGGGCACTGATCACCAATTGTTTCGAAGAAGAAACCGGCCGGCTTTCCCGCACCGACAACCATGTCGTGCTCATGCAGAATTTCCTGAGGGCGCTCGGCATCAGCGATGCCGAGCGTGATGCCGAGCAGCCGCTGCCGGCCACCTGGGAACTGATCGATTTCCGCCTGCAGGCGGTACGTGACCCGGCGCGTTATCACATTGGTGCGGCAGCAGTGATGATCGCCAGCGAAGGGCAAAACCTCGAGACCGTCGCTGGAGATGCACGGCATGTGTTGCTGGGGCGTGCCTATGGCCTGGCCGAACAAGACTTGCTGTTCTTCTCGGTGCACCAGAAGGAAGACGTGGGCCACGTCAATGAAGGCTTGGACCTTGTCTCGCAGTTGTGCACCACCGCGCAGATGCAAGAAGAGGCGTTGCAGGCTGTAGACCACACCTGCCAGCTGTTCTACGCAATGTACGAAAACATGTACCAGGCGTATTGCCGAGCTCCGCAGGCCGAGGCGGTGTAATGCCCACACGATAAGGATTGGCCATGAAACAGAAATTCAGCTCTACCTTGATCGTCTCGGTGCTGGTCGTCGGCTTCGTGGTGATGTTTCTGTCCAGCGCCTTGAAGGGGTTGTACCAAGTCTACTTCGTCGACCTGGCCTCCCACTTTGGCGAGGGGCGCGCAGCCTTGGCTACCGCAGGATCGCTGTTCGTCCTGACCATTGGCCTGGTATCGCCCGTGGTGGGGTGGCTGAGCGACAGGGTTGGGCCCTTGAGCACGGTGGCCCTGGGCAGTGTCAGCGGCGGGGTGGTGCTGCTGGGCGTGACATTCGCAGGCACGCACCTGCTGGTGTTCACCCTGTTGTATGGCCTGCTCGGCGCCTTTGCCCTCGCTGCGATGACCTATGTACCCATGGGTATTCTGGTCGATCGCCTGGTCGCTGAACGGTTCAAGGCCTTCGCTTTCGCATTCGTCACCAACGGCACCTCCATTGGCTTCATCGTGCTGTCGCCGTTGTGGATCATGCTGCAGCAGAGCGTGCCCTGGCAGTCGGTGTTCTCCTGGGTTGGCCTGATCTTTCTGGTGCCTTTGAGCCTGGCGCTGTATTGGGTATCCCGCACCGTGCCGTTGAAGCCCGACCCGCAGGCGGCAAAGGTCAGGCATCCGGTGATGTTTCTGCTGCGTGACCCGCGCTTCTTCGTGCTGGCCCTCAGTTTCGCCAGTTGTGGTGCCACCATGGCGTTCATCGATGTTCATCTGGTGTCGTTCTGGCAGGGTGAGGCGCTGCCCAGTTCGGTGCAGGCCAGCGGCCTGAGCCTGTTAGGTGTGCTGGAACTGGTCAGCGGCCTGCTCGCGGGTTGGTTGGCTACCCGCTACAACAAGGGCCTGCTGCTGATGATGTTCTACCTGCTGCGAACCGCTGCGGTCATCGTGCTGCTGACCACGCCCGGGCCCCTTGGAACGTACGTGTTCGCTGTGCTGTTTGGCGCCAGTTACCTCGGAACGGTGGTGCTCACATCTGCCTTCTGCTTCGCGCTGTATGGCGCCGAAATCAAAGGCAAGGTGTTCGGGATGCTGTTCCTGGTACATCAACTTGGCGCGTTGGTGGCCACGCAGCTGGGCGCACTGGATTTCGACCGGCATCAAAGCTATCAGCTGACCTTGGCCGGCCTGGCCACGGCCACGGCGGTGGCTGCCCTGGCATCGTTGTGGCTGATAGCGGTTCGCCCATCAAGCGAAACCCTGGCTGCTCAACTCGCCGAACCTGAATAGTCCACCAATCAATTGCGCATTGTTCAATGCAAACAAGGAGGCGCAAAACCATGCAATCGACCGTGATTGGCCTGGATGATTTCAACGCAACTGATTTCAATGCAACTGGGGCACTGCATGCTCACCGGGTCAGCGACCTGTCCGATGTGTTCTGCGAGCCGTTGGCCATGACGTCCGCCTATACCTTCGCTTCAGCGAAAGAGGCTTGCGAGCGCTTCAGCGGGCAACAGCAGGGCAATGTATACAGCCGCTTCACCAACCCGACCGTTCAAGCGTTTGAAAGCCGTGTGGCAGCGCTCGAACACGCTGAAAGTGCAGTGGCGTTCGCTACCGGCATGGGCGCTTTTACCGCGCTTTGTCACGCCTTTCTCCAGCAAGGCGACAACATCGTCTGCAGCCGTGACGTGTTCGGCACTACCGTCAATGCCTTCAGCTACTACATGGCCCGTTTCGGGATCGAGGCCCGGTTCGTCGATTTGACAGACCTGGCGCAGTGGAAGTCGGCAATCGACGGCAGGACCCGCCTGGTGGTGTTGGAGTCGCCCTCCAATCCGCTGCTGAAAATCGGTGATATCCGCGCCGTAAGCTCGCTGGCACATGAAAAAGGGGCGTTGCTGGTGGTGGACAACACCTTGCTGACCCCGGTTTTTCAGCGGCCACACACACTGGGAGCGGATTTGGTCATCCACTCCGCTGGCAAGTACATGGATGGCCAAGGGCGTGCATTGGCGGGCGTCGTGACGGGGTCGCAAAGCCTGATGCAGGTGTTGCGGGGTGTTCTGCGTACCTTGGGCATTTCTTGCAGCCCGTTCAACGCCTGGCTGCTGCTCAAAAGCCTGGAAACCCTCGAAGTCAGGATGATGCGGGCACAGCAGAGCGCCTTCGAGCTGGCCCGCTGGCTTAGCCATCAGGAGCTGGTGACCGCGGTGCATTACACCGGCCTGGAGCACCACCCCCAGCATGCATTGGCATGCCGCCAGCAGGACGGCCATGGCGGACTGTTGGCTTTCGAGATCGTCGGGGGCCAGGCCGCAGCCTGGCAATGGATTGACCAACTGCGTTGCGTGGCGCGCTGTACCAACATTGGCGACACCCGCAGCATGGTCACGCATCCAGCTACAACCACACACGGGCGGCTGGACGCACAGGCGCGGCATCAGGCGGGTATCTCGGATGGTTTGATCAGGTTGTGCGTTGGCCTGGAGCGTGTGGACGATATCAAGGCCGACCTGCAACAGGCTTTCCAGGCCGTGTCCTTGCAAACATCCATGGCAGCGCCGGTCGGCCATAACCGGAACGCGGTATTCAATGGCTGAACTGCTCGCTTCAGGATTCGGCATTGGCGTGTTCGCCGTGGGCGTGCAGATCCTTGCATTGATCGCGGTGTATGGCACGGCCTGCGCGAAGGAAGTGCGTTTCTATGCCGTGGCTTTCGCATTGGCGAGTTGCGTGATGGCAGGCATGGCGATGCTCGACCCATTGGCATTCACCCAATGGCATGTCGACGGCCTGGCAGTAATGGCGATGTGCGGATGATGCCGGGCGCCGTCAATTTTCGATAACGGGTGCCGGTTCAACACCCGCTCATGACGTTCAGGGGTAACCAGATGTTCAAAGTAATGGCCATCAGCTTGGTGCTGGGCTGTGCCCTTCAGGTCGCAACGGCTCGGGCTGAGGTCGCTGCCACCAATAGCGGCACTGTTGCCACAGTCAGCAAACGGCTCGTCTCTTTCTATAGTCAGCCACTGCCATCCGCCGGCAAGGCGATACCGATTCGGGTTCCGGCGGTGTTGTCGTTGCCGGCCAAGGCCGCGGGCCCGGTACCGGCTGTGATCATCCTGCATGGCTCGGCGGGTATGGATTCGCGTGGTCCTTTGCATGGCGGTGACCTCAATGCCCGCGGCATCGCAACGCTGGAGTTGGACATGTGGGGCGCGCGCAGGCTCACTGGCGGTGCACAAGGGCGGCCGCCACGCGTGCACGATACCCTGCCGGACCTGGCAGGCGCCCTGGCTTACCTGGCCAAGCAGCCTGGCGTCGACGGTCAGCGCGTGGGAGTGCTCGGGTTTTCCTGGGGGGGCGTACAGGCCATGCTCGCCGCCTCTGCGCCCATCAACGACGAGCTGGAGCAAGCCTCAGGTATTCGCCCCATCTCGATGGCAGCGTTTTACCCCGTGTGCTGGGGTTACAACCATGTGCCAGGTTATACCTTCAAGCATCTGGCCCCGGCTCGCTTGCTGGTGCTGGTAGGCGAAAACGACCAGTACGACGATGACCCACGTGCCTGCCCGTCGCTGATTTCAAACCTGCCCAGCGAAGACCAGGCGCGTGCGCAGGTGCTGGTTTACCCCGGCGCAGAGCACGGTTTCAACGGGCTGGAGGCCGCCCAGGAGTATCAGGACCCGTTCCTGCACCGTGGTCAGGGCGGCGTGGGGCGTTCGGCACCTGACCCGGCGGCGCGCGACGCTTCGCGCCAGGCCGTGGTGGAGTTCTTCACCGAAAGCTTCGCCCCGACTGCGATAAGCGAGCGGTAGCAGTCGAAAATCTAGGCGCGCTCGTGGGCGAGAGCATGGCGAAACTGCAGGGGCGGTTGCGGCATTTCCTGGCGCCATGCCAGGCGAAAGGCATGGCTGCTGCCGTAGCCGCAACGTTCGGCAATCTGTTCCACGTTGAGGTGGCTGCTGCGCAAAAGCTCACGGGCCAGGTCGATGCGTTGGGTGCGCAGGTAGCTCTGCAGCGTTTGACCGGTATTGTCGCGGAACAGTCGCGCCAGGTGCCGGTAGCTGACATTGAACTGGCTGGCCAGTTGTTCGAAGCTGAAGTGGGTGCCCAGGTGTGCATCGATGTAGTCCTGGGCCGCATGCACCAACGGGTGGATGTGATTGCGCGCCAGGTCTGCCGCGCGCAGCTGCACATCTTCGCCAGCGCGGCGCCGGTAGATGACCAGCTCCTGCGCTACCTGATTGGCCACGACCTTGCCAAATTCCAGGCTGACGATGTGCAGTGCCAGGTCAGTTCCGCTGGACACCCCTGCCGAGGTGAACACGCCATCGTCCTCGACGAACAGGCGGTTCTCCAGCACCTTGGCTGCTGGGTAGCGCATTCGAAGCAAATCGACGTAACGATGGTGCGTGGTGCACTGTCGGCCATCCAGCAAGTCAGCTTCGCCCAGCAGGAACGCACCGGTGCATATGGAGCACAGCTTTATATCCGGCGTTTGCCTGACCACCTTCGCCAGCCACAGGGCGGTGGCGGTCAATATCGCTGTTTCGGCGGGTTTCGCAGAGAGCTTGTTGCCCACCACGAACAGCAAGTCCTGCGGTGCGAGCCGCTCAGGCAACTGGTGCAGGCCACTCAGTGTCACGCCCTGAAAACTGCTGACCTGTTGTCTGGCGGCTATGCAACGTACGTTGACCGGTGCCAGCTGGAGTTCTTCGAGGCTCGCCATGATTTGTAGCGGGCCGCCTAGATCAAGGATGTGGGTGCCCGGGAGCAGCAAGAACCAGATGGTACGCATTACAGTATTCCTTACATCGCCAAGCGCCTGACCTTGAACGGCACGTTACCAATATGGCGCAAAAAGGCAATTTGCATGGATACCATGGCGGTCAGGCGCCTTCGCCTCCGGGCAGCCTTCCGAGCAGCGGTGGGGTAGGCCCTGGGGCGGCAGGTTCGTCATCGAAGCCCGCAGGCACTTTGCCCCGCAGGTGCCACGCAAAGGCGATGATTTCGGCAATGGTCAGGTACAGCGCCTCCGGTATCTGGTCCCCCAGCTCCAGGCGCGCCAGCAGGCGCACCAGCTCGGCATTTTCGTAGATCGGCACTTCGTGCTCGCGGGCCAATGCCAGGATGGCCTCGGCCAGCGCATCGTCGCCCTTGGCGGTGAGGGTAGGGGCTTGCTGCCCGTCGTAGAACAGGGCAATCGCCTGCCGTGCAGGTTGGTGCGTCATGCGTTCTCATCCACCCAGCGTTGTTCAACCCGCGTACGCGGGCCTTGTGGCGGGATACCAGGATGGCATTCCAGATCACCTACATCCAGGCCCCGCGCCAACAGGCGTTCGCGCAAGCTGCCGAGCTGGCTGTCGATCAGCCGGGCTGTCGCCTCGCGTTCCGCCCAAAGCTGGCCACCCAGGCGGCCTTGGCTCAGTTGTGCCTGGACCTGCACCGGGCCAAGGGGCGAGAGGTCGAAAGCCAGCTCGATACGCCACAGGGCTTGCAGCGGGTCGGCTGATTCCTGCTGGCGGTCGGCTTGCTGTTGTGGCGTTTCCTCGCGTTGCAGCTTGACCTGCAACGGGATGAACTCCTGGCCGTGACGGATCGGCACTTCGGTTTGCCAGGTGGTCTGCAGGTTGCCGTTTTCCAGGGTACCGGTTTGTTGCAGGCTGCTCATGGCGTGGCTTTGCAGGCGCGACACGGCAGCGGCGGCCAGGCGCAGCAGTTGTTGCAGGTCGCCTTCGTCTTCCATGGCCTTGAGCAGGCGCGACGGCAGCGGGAATGCGCCCGGCTGCGGCTTGGGGCTGACCCGTTCGAGCATGCCCAGCGCGCTGCGGGCCAGGGCCGGCATGGTTACGGCCAGGCTGGCGGGCGCCAGGTTGGGCGCCCCGGGTATGCTGGCCGGCGCGACGGTGATCAGCCGCAGCAAGTGCGCCTTGAGGTCGGTGGCGACGCTGGCCGGGAGGCCGCCCAGCAGTTTGGCTTCGAGAAAGGTACCGCTGTTGTTCAGGGCTTGGGCCACTGCCTTGGCATCACCCAGTTGCCGGGCTTCCGGCAGGCCCGCCAGCAGGCGTTCGGCGCTGGCTCGCAGTTCGCCATCGGCGCCCGGGTCGCGGGCCACCTGTTGCAGGGCATTGAGCAGGCCGGGCAGCGAAGCCTGGCGGTTTTGCTGGGTCAGCAGCTGCTGGGCAATGCTGAGCTGGTCCTGGCGGCCGCTGAGCGGTACGAAACGCAGCGACTGGTCGCCCTGCACCAGCGCGCTGAGCAGGCTGCCGACGGCCAGCGGTCGCGGGCTATCCACGCTCAGGGTTGCGCCGGCCTGGGCACTGTTCAGCAGGCTGACCAGCGCCCGGTAGACGGCGGGCTGGCCGGGCGCCTGGACCAGTGCCTGGTTGGTCAGGACCTTGCCCTGCAGCAGGGTGCCGACCGGCACCTTGCTGGTGTCCAGCTGGGTGAGGGTGGCGACCTGGCTGGCGCTGGCCTGCTGCAGCATGATCGCCAGGCGGTTGCTTTCGGTCTGGCTGACCGTGACCTGGCTACCCTGGGGCAGGGGCTGGCTGGCGCTGGCTTGCAGCTGGGTCTGGGTGCCGTTGGCCAGCATCAACCGCAGCACCAGCTGGAAGTCCTGGCCCACCTGGCGCAAAGACATGACCTCGGCTTGCGCGGTCTCGCCGGGGGCCATCAAGCCGGGCTGCGGTTGCGTCAGGCGCAGCAGTTCGCCGGTCATGCCCGCCTTGATGGCCTGGGGGCTGATCGCGGTTTGTGCGCCGAGACTATTGATTTCAGTCATGATTGTATACAACCTGTCGAGCCCGCCCTCTTGGCAGCGCGGCGGCGCGTGTAATAATGCCGACCGTCCGTCGTTGCCAGTATAACGGCAGCGAGGGGGGCGACTTGAGATACAGGGCTAGAGGTCGGCGTCGCCTGCTTCGCGGGTGAACCCGCTCCTACAAAGGTTTGCGCAGCTTTCAAACCCTGCGCTGAACCTGTGGGAGCGGGTTTACCCGCGAAGCAGACGACGCCGACCTCTAGCCCTACAAAGATAAGGCGAAACCGTGACCCTTCACCTCCAAGCCGCGGGCCTGGCCTGCGAGCGCGACTGGCGCCTGCTGTTCGAGCACCTCGCTTTCGAGCTGCGGCCCGGCGACATGCTGCAGATCAGCGGCCCCAACGGCAGCGGCAAGACCAGCCTGCTGCGCCTGCTGGCCGGCCTGATGCAGCCGACGGCCGGGCAGATCCTGCTGGGCGGCAAGCCACTGGCCGAGCAGCGCCACGCCCTGGCCAGCATCCTGTTGTGGATCGGCCATGCCGCCGGCATCAAGGACCTGCTCACCGCCGAGGAGAACCTCACCTGGTTGTGCGCCCTGCACCAGCCGGCCAGCCGCGAGGCGATCTGGGCGGCACTGGCGGCCGTCGGCCTGCGTGGTTTCGAAGACGTGCCCTGCCACACCCTGTCTGCTGGCCAGCAGCGCCGCGTGGCCCTGGCCCGGCTGTACCTGGCCAGCCCGCCGCTGTGGATCCTCGACGAACCCTTCACCGCCCTCGACAAGCAGGGCGTGGCGCAGCTCGAGGCGCACCTGGCGGCCCACTGCGAGCAAGGCGGCACGGTAGTGCTGACCACCCACCACACGCTGGAACGCAAGCCCTCCGGTTACCGTGAACTGAACCTGGGGCAATGGGCGGCATGAGCGTATTCATCCTGTTGTTGCGCCGCGAAGCGCGCTTGCTGTTCCGCCGCCCGGCCGAGCTGGCCAACCCGTTGGTATTTTTCGCCATCGTGGTTGCGCTGTTCCCGCTGGCAGTCGGCCCGGAAAGCCAATTGTTGCAAACCTTGTCGCCAGGCCTGGTCTGGGTGGCGGCACTGCTGGCGGTGCTGTTGTCGCTGGACGGCCTGTTCCGCAGCGATTTCGAGGATGGCTCGCTGGAACAGTGGGTGCTGTCGCCGCACCCGTTGGCGCTGCTGGTGCTGGCCAAGGTGCTGGCGCACTGGATCTTTTCCGGGCTGGCGCTGGTATTGTTGGCGCCGCTGCTGGCACTGATGCTGGGGCTGCCGAGCCATTGCCTGCCGGTGCTGCTCGGTTCCCTGCTGCTGGGCACGCCGGTGCTGAGCCTGCTGGGGGCGGTGGGCGCGGCGCTGACAGTCGGTCTGAAACGCGGCGGTTTGCTGCTGGCATTGCTGATTCTGCCGTTGTATATCCCTGTATTGATCCTGGGCAGTGGTGCGTTGCAAGCGGCGTTGCAGAATATGCCGGCAACCGGCCACCTGCTCTGGCTCGCCAGCCTGACGGCCCTGGCCGTGACCCTGGCACCCTTTGCGATAGCGGCCGGCCTGAAGATCAGCGTCGGCGAATAACGAGTCCCGGGCTTTCAAGCCCGGCCAATACCCTGGATGTACCCTGATGAAAATAAGCTGGACGTGGTTCCACAAGCTGGGCTCCCCCAAATGGTTCTATGCCATCAGCGGCCGCATGCTGCCGTGGCTTGCCGGTGCTGCCGTGCTCCTGCTGCTGGTCGGCATCACCTGGGGCCTGGCCTTCGCCCCCCAGGACTACCAGCAAGGCAACAGCTTCCGCATCATCTACATCCACGTGCCGGCGGCGATGCTGGCGCAGTCCTGCTACGTGCTGCTGGCAGTGGCCGGGGTGGTGGGGCTGGTATGGAAGATGAAACTGGCCGACGTCGCCTTGCAATGCGCCGCCCCCATCGGTGCCTGGATGACCGCCGTGGCACTGGTCACCGGGGCCATCTGGGGCAAGCCCACCTGGGGAAGCTGGTGGGTCTGGGATGCCCGGCTGACGTCCATGCTCATCCTGCTGTTCCTGTACTTCGGCATTATTGCGCTGGGCCAGGCAATCAGTAATCGTGACAGTGCAGCCAAGGCCTGTGCGGTACTGGCGATCGTCGGCGTGGTGAACATCCCGATCATCAAGTACTCGGTGGAGTGGTGGAACACCCTGCACCAGGGCGCCACCTTCACCCTCACCGAAAAGCCGGCGATGCCCGCAGAAATGTGGTTGCCGCTGCTGTGCACGGCGCTGGGCTTCTACTGCTTCTTTGGCGCGGTGCTGTTGCTGCGCATGCGCCTTGAAGTGCTCAAGCGCGAAGCGCGCGCCAGTTGGGTCAAGGACGAAGTATTGAACAGCCTGGGGCGGAGGGCCGCACAATGAGTTTCGCCACCTTCGGTGACTTTCTCGCCATGGGCCACCATGGCCTGTACGTGTGGACGGCCTATGGCATCTGCCTGGCAGTGCTGGCGCTGAATGTCGCCGCGCCCGTGCTGGCCCGCCGTCGCTACCTGCAAGATGAGGCGCGCCGTTTGCGCCGGGAGAACAACCAGTGAATCCGCAGCGCAAGAAACGCCTGTTGCTCATCGTCGGCCTGCTGGTCGGCGTCGGGGTTGCCGTCGGCTTTGCCTTGAGCGCATTGCAGCAGAACATCAACCTGTTCTACACCCCGACCCAGATCGCCAACGGCGAAGCGCCGCTGGACACCCGCATCCGCGCCGGCGGCATGGTCGAGAAAGGTTCGGTACAGCGCTCGTCCGATTCACTGGACGTGCGCTTCGTGGTCACCGACTTCAACAAGTCGGTGCCGATCACCTACCGTGGCATCCTCCCCGACCTGTTCCGCGAAGGGCAGGGCATCGTCGCCCTCGGCAAGCTCAACGCCGATGGCGTGGTGGTGGCCGATGAAGTACTGGCCAAGCACGACGAGAAGTACATGCCGCCCGAGGTCACCAAGGCCCTGAAGGAAAGCGGCCAGGCCGCCACCGGCGGGGAGGCCAAGCCATGAACGCGGCGCTGGTGATCCCCGAACTCGGCCAGCTGGCGATGATCCTGGCCATCTGTTTTGCCGCCGTGCAGGCCAGCGTGCCGCTGCTGGGCGCCTGGCGTGGCGACAGCCTGTGGATGAGCCTGGCGCGGCCGGCGGCCTGGGGGCAGTTCGCCTTCCTGGCCTTTGCCTTCGCCTGCCTGACCCATGCCTTCATGACCGACAACTTCTCGGTCGCCTATGTGGCCAGCAACTCCAACAGCGCCTTGCCCTGGTACTACAAGTTCAGTGCCGTGTGGGGCGCCCACGAAGGTTCGCTGCTGCTGTGGGCGCTGATCCTCGGCGGCTGGACCTTCGCCGTGTCGGTGTTCTCGCGGCAGTTGCCGCAGGTGATGCTGGCCCGCGTGCTGGCGGTAATGGGCATGATCAGCGTGGGCTTCCTGAGCTTCCTGATCATCACCTCCAACCCGTTCCAGCGCTTGCTGCCGCAGGTGCCGACCGATGGCCGCGACCTCAACCCGCTGCTGCAGGACTTTGGCCTGATCGTCCACCCGCCGATGCTGTACATGGGCTACGTCGGGTTCTCGGTGGCCTTCGCCTTCGCCATCGCCGCCTTGCTCGGTGGCCGCCTGGACGCCGCCTGGGCGCGCTGGTCGCGGCCCTGGACCATCGTTGCCTGGGCCTTCCTCGGGGTCGGCATTACCCTGGGCTCGTGGTGGGCCTACTATGAGCTGGGCTGGGGTGGCTGGTGGTTCTGGGACCCGGTGGAAAACGCCTCGTTCATGCCCTGGCTGGTAGGTACGGCGCTGATCCACTCGCTGGCGGTGACCGAGAAACGCGGGGTATTCAAGAGCTGGACCGTGCTGCTGGCGATTGCCGCGTTCTCGCTGAGCCTGCTGGGTACCTTCCTGGTGCGCTCCGGTGTGCTGACCTCGGTGCACGCGTTTGCCGCCGACCCGTCGCGGGGCATTTTCATCCTGATCTTCCTGCTGTTCGTGGTCGGTGGATCGCTCACCCTGTTCGCCCTGCGCGCACCGGTGGTCAAGAGCCAGGTCGGCTTTGCCCTGTGGTCGCGCGAGACGCTGCTGCTGGCCAACAACCTGGTGCTGGTAGTGGCGGCCTCGATGATTCTGCTTGGTACCCTGTACCCGCTGGTGCTAGATGCGCTGACCGGGGCCAAGCTGTCGGTCGGCCCACCGTATTTCGACGCCTTGTTCCTGCCGCTGATGGCACTGCTGATGGTGGTGCTGGGCGTGGGCGTGGTGGTGCGCTGGAAAGACACCCCCGGCAAATGGCTGGCCAGCATGATGACCCCGGTGCTGCTCGGCAGCGCCATCCTCGCGCCGGTGGCGGGTTTTATCGTCGACGACTTCGACTGGCCGACCCTGACCGCCTTCGCCCTGGCCGCCTGGGTGGTGTTTGGCGGGCTGCGCGACATTCTCGACAAGACCCGCCACAAAGGCCTGCTCAAGGGCCTGCCCGGGCTGGGTCGCAGCTACTGGGGCATGCAGCTGGCGCACCTGGGCCTGGCGGTGTGCGCGCTGGGTGTGGTGCTGTCGAGCAACAACAGCGCTGAACGCGACCTGCGCATGGCGCCGGGCGAGAGCGTGGAACTGGGCGGTTACCACTTCCTGTTCCAGGGTGCCCGGCATTTCGAAGGGCCGAATTTCATCTCCGACAAAGGTACCGTGGTGGTCAGCCGCGATGGCCGTGAAGTGACCACCCTGCACCCGGAGAAACGCCTGTACACCGTGCAGCAGTCGATGATGACCGAAGCCGGCATCGACGCCGGTTTTACCCGCGACCTGTACGTCGCCCTTGGCGAGCCGCTGGAGAACGGTGCCTGGGCGGTACGCGTGCATATCAAGCCTTACGTCCGCTGGATCTGGCTGGGCGGTCTGCTGACCGGCCTGGGCGGGTTGCTGGCGGCCCTCGACCGGCGCTATCGCGTCAAGGTCAAGACCCGGGTGCGTGATGCCTTGGGCGTGTCTGGAGCAGCTGCATGAAGCGTTGGATCATGGTAGTCCCCCTGGCGGTATTCCTGCTGGTGGCGGTGTTCCTCTACAAAGGGCTGTTCCTCAAGCCCGACGAGCTGCCCTCGGCAATGATCGGCAAGCCGTTCCCGGCGTTTTCCCTGGCCTCGACCCAGGGCGACCGTACCCTGACCGAGACCGACTTGCGGGGCCGCCCGGCACTGGTCAACGTGTGGGCCACCTGGTGCCCGTCGTGCAAGGTCGAGCACCCCTACCTGAACCAGCTGGCCCAGCAGGGCGTGGTGATCCACGGCGTCAACTACAAGGACGACAATGCGGCGGCCCTGAAGTGGCTGGCCGAGTTCCACAACCCGTACCAGCTGGACATTCGTGACGAGCAGGGCAGCCTGGGCCTGGACCTGGGCGTGTACGGCGCGCCGGAAACCTTCCTGATCGATGCCAAGGGCATCATCCGCTACAAGCACGTGGGCGTGGTCGATGCCACGGTCTGGCGTGAGCAGCTGGCGCCGCTGTACCAGGGCCTGGTCGACGAGGCCAAGCCATGAAGCGGGGGCTGGCAGCTGCCGTGCTGGGGCTCTTCATGGGCTTGAGCCTGGCAGGCGTGGCCAAGGCGGCCATCGACACCTACCAGTTCCGCGACGATGCCGAGCGTGAGCGCTACCAGCAGCTGACCAAGGAGCTGCGCTGCCCCAAGTGCCAGAACCAGGACATCGCCGACTCCAACGCGCCGATTGCCGCCGACCTGCGTCGGGAAATCTTCCGCATGCTCGGCGAGGGCAAGAGCAACCAGCAGATCGTCGACTTCATGGTCGACCGCTATGGCGACTTCGTGCGCTACAAGCCGGCGCTCAGCGGGCGTACCTGGCTGCTGTGGTTCGGCCCGGGGATTTTGCTGGCCGGTGGTTTCGTGGTACTGGCGCTGATCGTGCGCCGGCGCCGCGGTGCGGCCGTGCAGGGCGCCAATGAGTTGTCCGCCGAAGAACGCGAGCGTCTCGCCAAATTGCTGGAAAAAGAACAGACCCATGATTGAATTCTGGCTTAGCGCGGGCCTGCTGCTGCTCGCTGCCCTCAGCTTTCTGCTGATCCCGATCCTGCGTGGCCGTGGCCGCCAGCAGGAAGAAGACCGCACCGCCCTGAACGTGGCCCTGTACCAGGAGCGCGTCGCCGAACTGGCTGCCCAGCAGGCCGCTGGCGTGCTCGACGAGGCGCAGATGGCCAAGGGCCGTGACGAGGCCGCTCGTGAGCTGCTGGCGGATACCGAAGGTGCCGAGGCCCCGCGCCAGGGGCACCTGGGCAAGGCCCTGCCGTTGCTGGCGGCGCTGCTGGTGCCGCTGCTGGCATTGGGGCTGTACCTGCATTTCGGCGCGGCCGACAAGGTGGAACTGACCCAGGAGTTTGCCGAAGCGCCCAAGTCGATGGAAGAAATGACTGCCCGCCTGGAACGGGTGGTGCAGGCCCAGCCGGATTCGGCCGAGGCCGTGTACTTCCTGGGCCGAGCCTACATGGCCGAGCAGCGCCCCGCCGATGCCGCGCGTACCTTCGAGCGCGCCGTGGCCCTGGCCGGTCGCCAGCCCGAATTGCTCGGGCAGTGGGCGCAGGCGCTGTACTTCGCCGCCGACAAGAAATGGAGCCCGCAGCTGCAGGCGCTGACTGACGAGGCGCTGAAAGCCGACCCCAACGAAGTGACCAGCCTGGGCCTGCGTGGTATCGCTGCCTTCGAGGGCGAGCGTTACCAGGAAGCCATCGATTACTGGAAGCGCCTGCTGGCGCAGCTGCCGGAAGGTGATACCTCGCGTGCGGCGCTGCAGGGCGGTATCGACCGCGCCGCCGAGCGCCTGGGTGGTTCGCCGGGGCAGGCTGCGGCGCCCGTGGCGGCTCGCTTGAAGGTGCGCGTGGAGCTGGCGGCGGCGTTGAAGGACAAGGTCAAGCCGGACGACACGGTGTTCATCTTCGCCCGCGCCAGCAATGGTCCACCGATGCCGCTGGCAGCCAAGCGGGTGACCGTGGCGCAGTTGCCGATCGAGGTGGAGTTGTCCGATGCTGACGCCATGATGCCGCAGATGAAACTGTCGGACTTTGCCGAAGTCCAACTCGTTGCACGTGTATCACGCGCTGGCCAGCCAACCCATGGCGAGTGGATTGGCCAGGGCACGCCACTGCCCAGCGCCACCCAGGCCATCCAGCACCTGACCATCGACAGCCCCGACCCGTAAGAGAGCAATGCCATGCACAGCATCGTCCGCCTGACCCTGATCACCCTGGCCCTGGGTTTGTCTGCGTGTACGGTGCATGAGCCGTACGAGCAGCCCGAACCACCGATCGAGCGCCTGCCGCCGCCGGGGCCGGCGGTCAAGCCCTTGCCGGACAGGCAACCGGCCCCCGCGCCGAGCAAGCCTGCGGCCACGCCCAAGCCGATGCCACGCACCTCGGCCAGCTTCGCGCCGCCACCTGGCGGGGCGAGCCATTGGGACCCGAAGCTGGGTGTGTATGTGCTGGAGAAGAAACCCAATACTTTCTACCGCCAGCGGACCTACTACCGCTTCGACAACGGCTGGAGCTGGTCGCTGAGCCCGGATGGGCCGTGGCAGGAGACTGACAGCAGCGGTGTGCCGGGTGGTCTGGGGCGTGCGTTCGCCCAGTAGTGGGTTGTTTGCCTGTCCCGGCCCCTTCGCGGGTAAACCCGCTCCCACAGGTACGTCACAAATCTCAAGTGCTGTGATATCCCTGTGGGAGCGGGTTTACCCGCGAAGGGGCCGGGACAGGCAACCAATACAGTACAGTTTTTCCGCAATTACCGATTGACTGTACTGTGCTGTGATTCCGCATAATGCCCCTTCAAGAATAAGGAGGTGGCATGCACAAGACAGTCCTGGTGCTGGTGGAAACCGTCGATGATTACCTGCCCATGCTGGAGCAGGCCGGCTACCGTTTGATCCGTGCCCCTTCGCCGCAACTGCGGGCCGAGGCCATCCAGCGCCATGCCCATGAAATCGATGCCGTGCTCACCCGCGGCCCGCTGGGCCTGACTGCCAGCGAAATCGACACGCTGTCCAAACTGCAGATCATCTGCGTGATCGGTGCCGGCTACGAGCAGGTCGACCTGGCCGCCGCCGCTGCGCGCGGCATCACGGTTACCAACGGCGCCGGGGCCAATGCCGAAGCGGTCGCCGACCACACCCTTGCCCTGCTGCTGGCGCTGTTGCGCGACATTCCCCGCGCCGATGCCAGTACCCGCCGGGGCGAATGGAACCGGGTGATCAGCCCCTCGGTGAGTGGCAAGCGCCTGGGCATTCTCGGCCTTGGTGCGGTAGGCCTGGCCATCGCCAGGCGCGCCCATCTGGGCTTCGCCATGCCCGTCAGCTACCACAGCCGCACGCCGCGCCAAAATGTGCCCTACACCTGGTACGACAGCCCGCTGCACCTGGCCGATGCCGTCGACATCCTGGTGGTGGCAACCCCCGGCGGTGCCGACACTCGCCATCTGGTCGATGCACAGGTGCTCGAGGCCCTGGGGGCCGAGGGCTACCTGGTGAACATCGCCCGTGCCAGCGTGGTCGACACCCAGGCCCTGGTCGCCGTGCTGCAGCATGGCCTACTGGCTGGTGCGGCACTGGATGTGTTCGACGACGAGCCGGCTGTACCCGATGCCCTCAAGGCCCTTGGCAACACCGTGCTCACCCCCCACGTGGCCGGCCAGTCGCCGGAGGCGGCGCGCGACACGGTGACCCTGGTGCTGCGCAACCTGCAGGCGTTCTTTGCCGGCGAAGCCGTGTTGACCCCGGTACGCCAGTAACCCTTTTCATACATCTGCCTGGCAGCGATCGGGCAACAAGGAGTGTGTGCATGCAACTTGAAATCTTCCAGGTCGATGCGTTTTCCGCCGAACCGTTCGGGGGCAACCCGGCGGCAGTGATCCCGCTGCAAAGCTGGCTGCCGGACGACGTGCTGCAGCGCATTGCCGAAGAGAACAACCTGTCGGAAACCGCCTACTTCGTGCGCAACGGCGAAACCTTCGACCTGCGCTGGTTCACCCCGACCGTGGAAGTCGACCTGTGCGGCCATGCCACCCTGGCCTCGGCCTATGTGCTGTTCGAACAGCTGGGCGAGCAGGTGCAGGTGCTGCGTTTCAACACCCGCAGTGGCGAGCTGCGGGTCAGCCGTAACGCCGACGGGCTGCTGGCCATGGACTTCCCGGCCAAGCAGCCGGTCGCCGTGGACATGCTGCCGGGCCTGTTGCAGGCGCTGGGCCTGGGCCAGGCACAGGCGCTGTACCGCAGTGACGACTATGTGGTGGTGATTGATGACGCCCTGTTGCTCGACACCCTGAAGCCGGATTTCGTTGCCCTGTCGGCTTTCGATGTGCGCGGTATCGCCGTTACCGCAGCAGGCCGTGGCTTTGATTTCGTCACCCGCTGGTTCGGCCCGCGGGTCGGCGTGAACGAAGACCCGGTGACTGGCTCGGCGCACACCTCGCTGGCGCCGATATGGGCAGAGCGTCTGGGTAGGAAAGTGCTGAGCTGCGAGCAGGGTGGGGTGCGCAAAGGGCAGTTGCAGTGCGAAGTGCCGGGTAACGGCCGGGT
Source organism: Pseudomonas sp. B13(2017) (assembly GCF_002113245.1). Taxonomy (NCBI): domain Bacteria; kingdom Pseudomonadati; phylum Pseudomonadota; class Gammaproteobacteria; order Pseudomonadales; family Pseudomonadaceae; genus Pseudomonas; species Pseudomonas sp. B13(2017). The sequence goes on along the minus strand of NZ_NEJX01000002.1, from coordinate 174,630 downwards.
GATCATCAGCGGGCGGGCGGCGTTGTACCTGCGCGGTACGGTGTACATCTGACCTAGGGCAACTGTCTTGTGCTGCCTGTGCCGGCCTCATCGCCGGCAAGCCAGCTCCCACAGGTACTGCACTGGCCTGAGAGCGGCGCGGTCGGGGTGGGAGCCGGCTTGCCGGCGATGAGGCCGGTACAGGCATCTATACTTGCTGGCCCATCTTCCGCTCAAGGAGCCAGCCATGGCCCTGGAAAAACAAGGCACCTGCCTGTGCGGCGCCACCCGGCTCAAGGTCACCGTCGACAACAACCATATCAGCGCCTGCCACTGCAGCATGTGCCGCAAATGGACCGGCGGCCCATTGCTGGTGGTGCATTGCAGCCAGCCACCGGTGATCGAAGGGCGCGCGCTCAGCGTCTATGAGTCTTCCGATTGGGCCCAGCGCGGCTTCTGCGGCCAGTGCGGCACGCACCTGTACTACCGGCTCAAGGCCAATGACTTCCACGCCGTGCCGGTCGGCCTGCTCGACGGCGACCAGGAATGGCATTTCGACTTGCAAATCTTCGTCGAACAGAAACCCGCCTGGTATTGCTTCGCCAACCAGACCAAGGAACTGACTGGCCAGGAAGCCTTCGAGCAGCTCGGCTGATTCAGGCGGCGTGCTGTGATCGATGCGCCAGCACGAAACGCCACGCGAACTTGCCAAACCGGTGCATTCCTGAGAAAAAGGGCGGCTTTGTTTCCAGCGTTGGAGTATGCCCCGTGAGCCAAGAACTGCAGATCATCGACCTTGTGCAGGGGGATGGCAAAGCCGCCGTCAAAGGCGCCCTGATCACCACCCAGTACACCGGCTGGCTGGCCGACGGCAGCGAGTTCGATTCGTCCTGGTCGCGCGGCAAGCCGTTCCAGTGCGTGATCGGCACGGGTCGGGTAATCAAGGGGTGGGATCAAGGCCTGATGGGCATGCGCGTTGGCGGCAAGCGCAAGCTGCTGGTACCGGCGCACCTTGGCTATGGCGAACGCAGCGTGGGGGCGATTCCGCCGAACTCGGATTTGACCTTCGAGATCGAATTGCTGGAAGTGCTGACGCGGGATGATTGAGTGGCCGTACTGCAACCCGATGTTCTTGCGCCCTACACATTTCAGCAACACCCATCCTCTAATCTAAGCCTTGCCTAGGGAACGGCATCCACCTCCAGGGAGGAACCAAACGGGTTCAGGGCACTCTCACCCTCACTCGTTGCCATGGACGGCATTCACTACAAGGATGCCCCGCGGTGCTGTTGGCGGGGTGATGTGGCGGGTCTACCCGATTCTTTCTGCCACATGGGCCTGTCTTGATGAAGTTGCCAACATTCTTCCGCCGTCGTCGTCACTGGTTGCTGAGCCTGACGCTTACAGCCATAGCCGTACCGCTGGCGCTGGAAGCTGTCGAAAGCCGGGCGCAACCGGTGGATGGCACCCAGACCCTTGTGTTCCTGCGCCACGCCGAGAAGCCGGGCGAGGGGCTGGGCCAGTTGAACTGCCAAGGCCTCAACCGTGCGCTGGACCTGGCTACCGTGCTGCCCGAGCGCTTTGGCAAGGCCGACTATGTGTTCGCTGCCAACCCCTCGCGGCATGTCGAGGAAGGCAGCAAGGACGAAAGCTACAGCTACATTCGCCCGCTGATGACCATCAGCCCTAGCGCCATTCGCCTGGGCCTGCCGGTAAACATCGACTATGGCGCCAACGACACCGACGCGCTGGCCGAAGAGCTGCTGCGCGACAAGTACCGTAACGCGACCGTGTACACCGCCTGGTCGCATGGCTACCTCCCTGACCTGATCAATGCCGTGGCTGGCAAGGCCCTCGGTGAGGAGCGGGTGATCACCGACGACTGGAGCGGCGACGACTTCGACACCCTCTACGTCCTGACCCTGACCTGGCACGACGGCAAGGCCAGCCTGCTCAGCCGCAACGTGCGTCAGGGCCTGAATGATGGTGCGCATAGCTGCCCGACCTGATCCACTGGTGATGGTTCGCCTGTACCGGCCTCTTCGCGGGCTTGCCCGCTCCCACAGGTACAGCACAGCCCTTGAGAGCGGTGGGGGCCTGTGGGAGCGGGCAAGCCCGCGAAGGGGCCGGCACAGGCAAATAGAGGGTTAGCGCCCGAACCGCACCGGCCAACCCACCACTTTCTTCGCCCGTGGCGTGGCATAGGTACGTACCTTGGAGGTACTCAAGCCCATGCGCACCAGCGATTCGGCTATGGTCACCGCCGCACTCACACCATCCACCACCGGCACGCCGGTGCGCTGGCGGATCTGCTCGTCCAAGCCGGCCATGCCGCCGCAACCCAGGCAGATCACCTCGGCCTTGTCGTCGCGCACGGCGCGTTCTGCCTGCTCGACAATCGCTTCCACGGCGCGCTGCGGGTCGGCTTCCAGCTCCAGCACCGCCAGCCCGCTGGCGCGTACCGATGCGCAGCGGTCATACAGGCCGGAGAGCTTCAGGCGGTCCTCGATCAGCGGCACGGTGCGGTCCAGGGTGGTCACCACCGAGTAGGCATGGCCCAGGTACATCGCCGTGCTGGCGGCGGCATCGGTGATGTCCACCACCGGCACGTTCAGCAGTTCCTGCAGGCCTTCGCGGCCATGTTCGCCGTAACCCGCCTGGATCACGGCGTCGTAAGGGCCTTCGTAGGCCAGCACCCGGTCCATCACCGCGATGGCGGCCAGGTAACTTTCGAAGTTGCCTTCCACCGACTCGGCACCGAACCATGGGGTGAGGCCGATGATTTCGGTGCCGGGTGTGGCCACCGTACGGGCCTGTTCGGCAATGGCTTCGGTGATGGCTTCGGTGGTGTTGACGTTGGCGATCAGAATGCGCATGGGTAGTCCTCCCTGGTCAATGGCTGCTGTGGTCAACGGCGATGCATTCGCCGCTGACGTCGTGGTATTGGCGTTTGCGTGGGGCGATCAGCAGGTACAGGGCGGCGGCGATGCCGGCACCGATCAGCCAGGAGAACGGCGCCACGCCATGGAAGTTGGGCACCAGGGCCAGGACGATGGCCAGCAGTGCGGCCGGCACGAAGGCGGCCACCGCGCGCAGGTTGATGCCCTTGGTGTAGTGGTAGGCGCCGGCCGGGTCTTCGCTGTAAAGCTGCGGCACGTTGATGCAGCCTTTGCGCAGCAACCAGTAGTCGGACATGATCACCCCGTACAGCGGGCCGAGCAGGGCACCCAGGCCGGACAGGAAATACACGATCACCAGCGGGCTGTTGTACAGGTTCCACGGCAGGATCAGCACTGCCAGGGTGGCGCTGATCAGCCCGGCGCGGCGGAAGTTCAGGTGACGCGGTGCCAGGTTGCTGAGGACGAAGGCCGGGGCGACGAAGTTGGCCATGATGTTCACCGCCACGGTGACGATCAGGAAGGCCAGGCAGCCCAGTACCAGGAACGCTGTGTTGGGGATGGCGGCGACGATCTGGGTAGGGCTGTCGATGATCTGGCCGTTGATCTGGAACTGCGCGCCGCACAGCACCACGGTGATCACGGCGAACACCAGGATGTTCACCGGCAGGCCCCAGAAGTTGCCGACGCGGATGGTCTTGCGGCATGGCGAGGAGCGGGCGAAGTCACAGAAGTTCAGCACCAGGGTGCCGTAGATCGCCAGCCACAGCGCGCCGCCGGCAAAGATGTTGCGCCACATCTCGTAGCCGGTCAGAGGTTCGGCCACCGACCAGGCGATGCGGGCGTCGGCCTTGAAGTACATGAACACTGCCAGGGCGGCGACGGTCAGCAGGATCACCGGGCCGGCAAAGGCCTCGTAGCGGCGCACCATCTCCATGCCGTAGGCCAGGATCACCAGCTGCACCAGCCAGATCGACACGAAGCATGCCCAGCCCAGGCTCGACAGGCCGAGGATGCTGTCATGGTCATAGGCCGCCATGTGCGGCCATACGGCGGTGAGCAGCACGCGCAGCACCACCGAAGCCAGGTAGGTCTGGATGCCGAACCAGGCGATGGCGATGACCGCGCGGATCAGCGCCGGGATCTGCGCGCCGTGGATGCCGAAGGCGATGCGGCTGATGACTGGGAACGGCACGCCGGTCTTCTGCCCCATGTAGCCGGACAGGTTCATGAAGAAGTACACCAGCGCCGCGCCGATGGCCAGCGACAGCAGGATCTGCCAGCCACCCAGGCCGAGGGCGAACAAGCCCATGGCGAACGAGTAGTTGGCGATGTTGTGCACATCGTTGGTCCACAGCGCGAAGATGCTGTAGCCGCCCCAGCGGCGGCCTTCGATGCGCGTCGGGGCGAGGTCGCGGTTATGCAGGCGCGGGCTCAGGGCAAGTTCCGGCTGGCTGCCGGCGAGAGGGGAAGCGGGGTGGGTGCTGGCGACGGATAGTTCAGGGGCAAGGTCGAGGCTGGTACTCATTCCGGCGGGCTCCTGATGCACGTGGACTGCGATGAGCGGGCATGCGCACGGGCTCGCCATCTCGTCGGTGCAGCGTTGGCATCTCAGGGTTTGGGGCGCGGCGGCCGATGTTGGGTCGGCGTCGCGGGTTCTTGTGTATTTATGTTTTGCTTGGTTTGTATACAAAACACGAACACACAAAAGCGAGTTCCATACCAAGGAAAAAGCAACTTGAAGCTGGCCATCATTTCGAATCTATCTTGTTGAAATATAAGTTGATGAAATGAAGGGGATATAAGTTGACCAAATGAACAGGTTTAAATTTTTCGAGGATGATTTAGTTGATCATTTGGTCAGAATAAGTTGTGGGAAGTGTGTAACGTATTGGGGCGTGATCTTGGAAAGTGCACACAAAAACGGCACTTATGGTGACATTCTTGTGTACAAAAATTAGTCAGCTTTTCCTGTGCTGGCCTCTTCGCGGGCGCGCCCGCTCCCACAGGGACCGCACAGCATCCTGGACTGTGGAGATCCTGTGGGAGCGGGCGTGCCCGCGAAGAGGCCAGAACAGGAAGAAATCAATCCATCGGCGGCAACCGCCGCTTCACCGGGCTTTTCTTGATGATGGCGGTGTTGGTCTCGGCCAGTACATTGATGCGGTCGAGCAGGGTATCCAGCTGCTCCATCGAGCGCACATGCAGCCGAGCGATGAAGCAATCCTCGCCAGTAACCTTGTCGCACTCGGTGAACTCGGGAATGGCGACGATCTGCCGTTCCACCTCCTGCAGCTGCCCGGGTAACGGGCGGATGCGCACGATGGCCTGCAGCTGGTAGCCAAAGGCGCGCGGGTCGACCTCTACGGTGTAACCGCGCAACACGCCGCGTTCCTCCAGGCGGCGCAGGCGTTCGCTGACGCTGGGTGCCGACAGCCCGCTGATTTGCGCCAGGGCCTTGAGCGAGCGGCGCGAGTCTTCCATGAGCGCGTTGATCAGCAGTTGGTCGATGGCATCGGTCATGGTCACCTCAAGCAGGTAGTTCGCGTGATTTGCCTTGATAGTAAAGGCAAACATGCCAATCTTCCTTCGTTATCCGCTGGAAGGTTGGCCAGCAACCTTTGCATACTGTTGCCGTCTTCAACAGGAGGTGTGAGATGGACAGTTCATTGCGTCGTGGCTCGCTGGAAATGGTCGCTGCCATGCTGATTTCCGGGACCATCGGTTGGTTCGTGCTGGTGTCCGGCCAGCCGGTGCTCGAGGTGGTGTTCTGGCGCTGCGTGTTCGGTGCCGTGACCTTGCTGGCGATCTGCGCGGGGTTCGGCTTCCTGCGGCCGGGCGTGATCAGCCGCACGGCGTTCCTGCTGGCGATTGCCAGCGGTGTGGCCATCGTTGGCAACTGGGTGCTGCTGTTCGCCTCCTACTCGCGGGCGTCGATTGCCATCGGCACGGCGGTGTACAACGTGCAGCCGTTCATGCTGGTGGGGCTGGCGGCAGTATTCCTGGGCGAGAAGATCACCCTGGCCAAGGTCACCTGGCTGAGCGTGGCGTTCCTCGGCATGCTGGCCATCGTCAGTGCCCATGGCGCGGGGCAGGGTGGCGGTGAGGACTATTTGCTGGGCATTGCGCTGGCGCTGGGGGCGGCCTTCCTGTATGCCATCGCGGCGTTGATCATCAAGCGCCTGAGTGGCACGCCACCGCACCTGATCGCGCTGATCCAGGTTGCCACGGGTGTGCTGTTGCTGGCGCCGTGGGTCAAGCTTGGCGGGTTGCCGGGTGAAGTGCCGGCGCTGGCCAGCCTGGTGACCTTGGGCATGGTGCACACCGGCTTGATGTATGTGTTGCTGTACAGCGCCATCCAGCGCTTGCCCACGGCGCTGACCGGGGCACTGTCGTTCATCTACCCGATTGCGGCGATTCTGGTGGACTGGGTGGCGTTCGGGCACCGGCTGGCACCGTTGCAGTGGCTGGGGGTGGCGTTGATCCTGCTGGCGGCGGCGGGGATGCAGCAGGGGTGGTGGTTCCGGCCCAGGACGATGGCGGTCAAGGGCCATTGAGGCCGCTTTGCGGCCTATCGCCGGCAAGCCAGCTCCCACCTCGACCGCATCGGGCTCAAGCCATGCGCGGTACCTATAGGGGCCTGGCTTGCCAGCGATGAGGCCAGCACAGGCAGTACAAGACAGTTGTTCCTACAGGTACTGCAATGGTCTCGAAGCTTGCGCAGGACCTGTGGGAGCTGGCTTGCCGGCGATAGGGCGCGAAGCGCCCTCAGGGGGTAGAATGCCGCTTTTGCCAGTTTGCGACCCATGATGACTTCGCCGATCCAGACTCTGGAGCAACACCTGCTCGCCGCCCTCGACCCTGCCCCGCAGGAAACCCGCCGCCTGTTCCACGGCCGCGGCCGCTGCTGGGCGGGCCTGGAGCAGGTCACCGTCGACTGGCTGCAAGGCGTGCTGTCGGTCGCCCTGTTCCGCGAGCCGGCGCAAGGCCAGCTGGCCGAACTGGAGGCCATGCTGCGTACTCTCGCCGAGCGCCCGCAGTGGGCTGGCCAGGCCATCCTTCTCCAGCATCGCTACCTGCCCGACAGCCCGGGCCAGTGGCTGCTGGGCGAACCGTGCCAGCAGCGCGAGGTGGTCGAGGACGGGCTGACCTACCTGCTGGACCTGGGCGTGCGGCAGAACAATGGCTTGTTCCTCGACATGCGCTATGGTCGGCGCTGGGTGCGCGAGCAGGCGGCGGGCAAGCGCGTGCTGAACCTGTTCGCCTACACCTGCGGTTTCTCGGTGGCGGCGATTGCCGGTGGCGCCGAGCAGGTGGTGAACCTGGACATGGCCAAGTCGGCGTTGTCCCGGGGCCGTGACAACCACCGCCTCAATGGCCACGATGCGTCGCGGGTGGCGTACCTGGGGCACGAGCTGTTCAAGTCGTGGGGCAAGGTGCGCAAGTACGGGCCTTATGACCTGATCATCATCGACCCGCCGACCTTCCAGCGCGGCAGCTTTGTGCTGACCCAGGATTACGCGAAGATCCTGCGGCGCTTGCCGGAGTTGTTGAGCGAGGGCGGGACGGTGCTGGCGTGCGTGAACGACCCGGGCATCGGGCCGGAGTTCCTGATCGAGGGGATGGCGGAGCAGGCGGCGTCGCTGGCATTCGTCGAGCGGCTGGAGAACCCGCCGGAGTTTCCTGACGTGGACCCGGCGGGGGGCTTGAAGGCCCTGGTATTCCGCCAGGTCTGATGGTGCCTGTACCGGCCCTATCGCCGGCAAGCCAGCTCCCACAGGTACTGCACAGGTCTTGAGTACTGTGGAGTCCCTGTGGGAGCTGGCTTGCCGGCGATAGGGCCGGACCTGCCTGCATCAATTACTGATTGTTGGTGTAGATCTGGTCAAACACCCCACCATCATTGAAGTGGGTCTTCTGCACGGTGCGCCAGTCACCAAAGGTCTTCTCCACCGACAGGAAGTCCACTTTCGGGAAGCGGTCGGTGTACTTGGCCAGTACCGTCGCATCACGCGGGCGCAGGTAGTTCTGTGCGGCGATTTCCTGAGCAGCTGGCGACCACAGGTACTTCAAGTATTCCTCGGCCGCTGCCTGGGTGCCTTTCTTCGCCACCACCTTGTCGACCACGCTGACCGGCGGCTCGGCTTCGGCCGACACGCTCGGGTAGACCACTTCGAACTGGTCGCGGCCGAACTCGCGGGCGATCATTTCGGCTTCGTTCTCGAAGGTCACCAGCACGTCGCCGATCTGGTTGGTCATGAAGGTGGTGGTGGCGGCGCGGCCACCGGTGTCCAATACCGGCGCCTGCTTGAACAGCTTGCCGACAAAGTCCTTGGCCTTGTTTTCATCACCGCCTTGCTTGAGCACATAGCCCCAGGCCGACAGGTAGGTGTAGCGGCCGTTACCCGAGGTCTTGGGGTTGGGCACGATCACCTGTACGCCATCCTTGAGCAGGTCGGGCCAGTCTTTCAGCGCCTTGGGGTTACCCTTGCGCACGATGAACACAGTGGCCGAGGTGAACGGCGCGCTGTTGTTCGGCAGGCGGGTTACCCAGTTGTCCGGCACCAGCTTGCCGTTGTCGGCCAGGGCGTTGATATCGGTGGCCATGTTCATGGTGATGACATCGGCCGGCAGGCCATCGATCACCGCTCGCGCCTGCTTGCTCGAGCCGCCGAAGGACATCTGCACGTTGACCTTCTCGTTGTGCTCGGCTTCCCAGTGCTTCTGGAAGGCCGGGTTGTAGTCCTTGTAGAAGTCGCGCATCACGTCGTAGGAAACGTTGAGCAGGGTGGGGGCGGCCTGGGCGAAATTGCCCAGGGCAAGGCCTGCGGCGAGCAGCGAGGCGGTGAAGAGTTTTTTCACGTTGCTTCCTTGTTATCGAGAAGGTGTTGGCAGTTTGCCTGCGACTATAGCGGGTGGGGTAGTGGTAGTTAAAGAACAAAAAATACTTTGTTTATGCCAACAGCAGCCCAGCTGCTGAGGTCAGTCACGTTGATCGCATCGAACTTAAACCATACGCGACTTTGTAAGGATGGCGTGCTGGCGACAGGCGCTGGGCTGAGGGCTTTGGCATTAGACCTGATAAATTTACCAGTAGCCAGTTCAAATAAAAAGTGCCCAGAATAGGCCTGAAACTGCAATTGGATTTGATGGGGCGGTTTGATGTCATTGCGACAGTCAAGGCAGAATTGTTGTGTAGAATTAAAGTCTTTAAGGGTGATTCATGAGGAGCGTTCGAATTTTTTATTGTAAAAATAGGTTGGTAGGCGAAGTGGGTGAGAAAAATCTGAATTTTTTCTCTGTATCAACATGGCCGCTTGCGTTGTTCGGGGCCAGCACCAAGCTACTAATGAGTAGTGATACAGGGACAGTGTATGGGGAGCTTGCCAATGAAATTAATGAGCTCTCATATACGCCCTACGGATTTGGTACGCATAATGGTATGGAGGGTAGGCAAGCTTTCAATGGTGAAAGACTGGATTTTGTAACAAGTGGTTATCTTTTAGGGAACGGGCATCGTCAGTTCTTGCCAAGACTTATGCGCTTTCTTTCGCCTGATCATTTAAGCCCTTTCAATAAAGGCGGTATCAATAGTTATGTCTACTGTACCTCTGATCCGGTCAATGGCTTGGATCCTTCAGGTCGCGTAAATATTACAAAGCTTTTCATGCCGTGGCGTCGAACTGGTACAACCGGCTTCATGAAAGAAAAAGGTTTGCCGACGGGGCTTTTGAAACAGTTGCTCAAAAAGAGATCTGCTGCTGAACGTAGAAGTATTTATGTATATGAGGCTCAGGGTGATGGTTACAAACACTACAGGTTGGCTCGGGGAGAGGCTCCGGATCTGTTGCCGAGGACAGCCACTCATGAGAACTTTGCCGGGCGCGAGGTTTATGTTAAGGGTGGCTTGATAGTTGATCTGAAAGGCGATTCAATGAAGGATTACAATTTTTCTGCCACTGATCGTGTTGCTGGGAATTATGGTTTTGTCAGAGTGCGCTCAAAGCCGATTGCAATAACTACTTTCGAACCCAATGAGGCTGGGGCTGCTGCGCTGGAAAAAGAGATGCAAAGTTGGTTTACAGCTGAAGAGTGGAATGGGAGCGGCGCTCCGGGCTTCAATAGCAATCAGGACGGACTGAATGCAGAAATTAGACAAATTCGTCGATAGTCAAAGCGTGCGATGGTCGGCTGCGGCTCACAGCCACAGCCGTCAACATCACAGCTTTGGAAACAGTCCGCTTCCGCACCGGGAACAGAACGCCGCGCCGTGCTCGTGAGTCTTCTTGCTGCAGTTCGGGCAGGAGTGCTGCAACTGCTCCCCGCGCATGGCATTGGCCAGCTCGGCTGTAAAGATCCCGGTCGGTACGGCGATGATCGAGTAACCGGTAATCATCACCAGCGACGACAGCACCTGCCCCAGCGGGGTCTTCGGCACGATGTCGCCAAAGCCTACCGTGGTCAGGGTAACGATGGCCCAGTAGATGCCCTTGGGAATGCTGGTAAAGCCGTGCTCAGGCCCTTCGATCACATACATCAAGGTGCCGAACACCGTCACCAGGGTCGATACCGTCACCAGGAACACGATGATCTTCTGCTTGCTGCCGCGCAGCGCCTCCATCAGGTAATGGGCCTGCTTGAGGTACGGGCTGAGCTTGAGCACACGGAAGATCCGCAGCATCCGTATCACGCGGATGATCAGCAGGTACTGGGCGTCGCTGTAGTACAGCGCGATGATCCCCGGCACGATCGCCAGCAGATCGACCAGGCCATAAAAGCTGAAGGCATAGCGCAGCGGCTTGGGCGAGCAGTACAGGCGGGTGAGGTACTCGGCCAGGAAGATCGCGGTAAAGCCCCACTCGATGCCGGCCAGCAGGCCGGCGTAGCCCTGGTGCACTTCGTCGATGCTGTCGAGGATGACGGTAACTAGGCTGGCCAGGATGATCAGCAGGAGGATCTTGTCGAAGCGTCTTCCAGCCACGGTATCGGTCTGGAAGACGATGATGTAAAGCTGCTCGCGCAGGCTCGCAGGGTTGTTCATTGGCTCGTTCCACAAAAGCGATGGGCTGAGCCTAGGGGCTGCATTTCAGCTGTGCAAGCGGCTAGCGTCACGCTGCCTGGGCTGGGCCAGGTGGTTGCCCAGGTGCGTCAGCCAGCAGGCGGCGACGAAGGGCGCGGTCAGGCCGGGCACCGGTAGCAGCTTGAACAGCGGTTGCAGCAGCAGGGCCAGGGCAATGGCCAGCAGTGTCACCCACGGCTTTTCACCTTGCCTGCTGAACGCCAGTGCTGCCAGCGCGGCGTTGAAACCGTAAAGGCCCATCCACGCTGCCTGTGCCTGGTCGGCGAACAGTGCCACGCCGCCGCCGATGGCCGAGCCGATCACCGCCCACATTGCGGCATAGGGGTTGGCGATGAACATGCCGATGATGATCAGCAGGCCGGCCAGGGGCTGGTCGAGCAGGAAGATCTGGCCCACGCCGCGCGCCAACGCATACAGCGGGTCGGCTTCGACGAAGCCGCTGGGCGAGGGGGTGGCTATCAGCAATACGGCCCAGCCCAGCAGCACGAAGGGTGCGGTGTAGGCGATCAGCAGTTTGCCGCCGCGCTTGCGCCACTGGTGGGTGATGATGCTGGACAGGCCGCCAGCGGCGATGATCAGTGGCGGCAGGATGACCGACCAGGGCAGCACGGCACTGATCAGGATGCCGATCAGCACGCCGTTGTAGCAGTACAGCCCGGCCTGGCGGTCGGCACGGTCGTAGCCGCGTGCCTGGGCGGTGAGCAGGCCGGCCAGGGCGCCGAGCAGGGCGCCACCGACCAGGCCGGGGGCGGTCAGCAGGATGGCCAGCAGGCAGCACAGGCCGCACAGGGGGTTGCGCAGCAGCAGCACCTGGCTGAAGCCGTTGAGTAACGCCGTGGCCCAGTCGGGGCACGGGTTGACGAAATTTTTGGTGTACATCGGGGCAGTCAGTGAGGTTGATGGGGAGCGGTGGGCCTCTTTGGGCCTCGGGTTTTCCGCAGGTCTGGTGTTTCTGTGTACAAGGAGGGCTTTGCCCTCCAATCGCCGGCAAGCCAGCTCCCACAGGGATTGCACAGGCCTTTGAAGTGGTGCGATCCCTGTGGGAGCCGGCTTGCCGGCGATGCGGTCAGATCAAGGTCTCGATCCGCAGCGTGTTAGTCGACCCTGGCTTGCCAAAAGGCACACCGGCAGTGATCAGCAGCGTGTCGCCACGGCTGGCCATGCCTTGTGCCTGGGCAATCTCCAGTGCAGTGGAAACAACCTCGTCCACCTGGCGCAGGCGGTCGTTGACCACCGAGTGCACGCCCCACGCTACGCTCAGGCGGCGCGCGGTGGTCAGGTTTGGCGTCAGGTTGAGGATCGGGGCCCGTGGCCGCTCGCGGGCCGCGCGCAGGGTCGAGGCGCCCGACTCGCTGTAGTTGACCAGCACCGCCACCGGCAGGATGCCGCTGATACGGCGGATGGCGCAGCTGATGGCGTCCGACACGGTGGCCTCGGCCTTCGGCCTGCCAACGTCGAGCTGGGCCTGGTAGTCCGGGCCGTTCTCCACCTGGCGGATGATCTTGCTCATCATCTGCACGGCTTCCAGCGGGTACTCACCCGAGGCAGTCTCGGCCGACAGCATCACCGCATCGGCACCTTCGGCCACGGCGTTGGCCACATCGGTGACTTCGGCGCGGGTCGGCGCTGGCGAGAAGCGCATGGATTCGAGCATCTGCGTGGCCACCACCACCGGTTTGCCCAGTTGGCGGCAGGTGCCGATGATGCGTTTCTGGATCTGCGGCACGCTTTCGGCCGGCACCTCCACGCCCAGGTCGCCACGGGCCACCATGATCGCATCCGCAAGCTCCGCGATGGCTTGCAGCTGTTCGACTGCCGATGGCTTCTCGATCTTCGCCATCAGGTAGGCACGGTCACCGATCAGCTGGCGTGCTTCGGTGATGTCTTCGGGGCGCTGTACGAACGACAGGGCCACCCAGTCCACGCCCAGCTCAAGGCCGAAGGCCAGGTCGCGGCGGTCTTTTTCGGTGAGCGGGGAGAGGTCGAGCACCGCTTGCGGCACGTTTACACCCTTGCGATCGGACAGCTCGCCACCGGCCAGCACTTCGGTGTCGATGGCGTCGCTGTGCTTGGCGGTGACGCGCAGGCGCAGCTTGCCGTCGTCCAGCAGCAGGTCCATGCCCGGCTCGAGGGCGGCGATGATCTCGGGGTGCGGCAGGTTGACCCGGCGGCTGTCGCCCGGGGTGTTGTCCAGGTCCAGGCGCAGGGCCTGGCCGCGTTGCAGCTGCACCTTGCCGTCTGCAAAGCGGCCGACGCGCAGCTTCGGCCCTTGCAGGTCCATGAGGATACCCAGCGGGTAGTTCAGTTGCTGCTCGACTTCGCGGATCCACTGGTAGCGCAGGGCGTGGTCGGCGTGCTCGCCGTGGCTGAAGTTGAGGCGGAAGATGTTCACCCCGGCTTCTACCAGTTGGCGGATGTCGTCGATGCCTTTGATCGCAGGGCCAAGGGTGGCGAGGATTTTGACTTTTTTATCAGGCGTCATGATTGGGCAGTCTCGAGGATCAGGATGGCGCGGAAGTCGTTGACGTTGGTGCGGGTCGGCTCGGTGACGATCAGCGCATCCAGGGCGGCGAAATAGCCGTAGCCGTTGTTGTTGTCCAGCTCGTCGCTGGCCGACAGGCCCAGGGCTTCGGCACGGGCGTAGCTGGCCGGGGTCATGAAGGCGCCGGCGTTTTCTTCCGAGCCATCGATACCGTCGGTGTCACCGGCCAGGGCGTACACGCCCGGCAGGCCTTTCAGGCTTTCAGTGAGGCTGAGCAGGAATTCGGCGTTGCGCCCGCCACGGCCATTGCCGCGCACGGTCACGGTGGTTTCGCCGCCGGACAGGATCACGCAGGGTGCCTTCAGCGGCTGGCCGTGCTGGACGATCTGCCGGGCGATACCGGCGTGCACCTTGGCCACTTCGCGTGATTCGCCTTCCAGGTCGCCGAGGATCAGCGGGCTGAACCCGGCCTGGCGGGCTTTGACCGCGGCGGCTTCGAGCGACTGCTGGGGCTTGGCGATCAGCTGGAAGTGGCTGCGGGCCAGGGCCGGGTCGTCGGCCTTGACGGTTTCCGAGGCTGGGTTGTTGAGCCAGTCGATAACGGCCTTGGGCGCTTCGATGTTGTAGCGCTTGAGGATGGCCAGGGCATCGGCCGAGGTGCTCGGGTCGGCCACGGTAGGGCCGGAGGCGATCACCGTGGCGAGGTCGCCCGGGACATCGGAAATGGCATAGGTGTACACCGTGGCCGGCCAGCAGGCCTTGGCCAGGCGGCCGCCCTTGATCGCCGAGAGGTGCTTGCGCACGCAGTTCATCTCGCCGATGGTGGCGCCGGATTTCAGCAGCGCCTTGTTGATCTGCTGCTTGTCGGCCAGGGTCAGGCCTTCGGCGGGCAGGGCCAGCAGCGCCGAGCCACCGCCGGACAGCAGGAAGATGACGCGGTCGTCTTCACTGAGGTTGCCGACCAGTTCCAGCACGCGTTTTGCCACGGCCAGGCCGGCGGCATCGGGGACCGGGTGGGCGGCTTCGACCACCTCGATCTTCTGGCAGTTGGCGCCGTGACCGTACCGTGTGACAACAAGCCCGGAGACTTCGCCCTGCCAGCTTTTCTCGACCACTTCGGCCATGGCGGCTGCGGCCTTGCCGGCACCGATGACGATGACCCGGCCGCTGCGGTCGGCGGGCAGGTAGGGTTCGAGGACTTGACGGGGGTGGGCGGCGGCGATGGCTGTGTCGAACAGCTCGCGGAGAAGTTTTTGCGGATCGACCGACATGGCAGGCTCCCAATTATTGTTGTTCTGCAGAATCAAAAACGCCCCTGGAACTGCCTCCGTGCAGGCCGAACCAGGGGCGGGTGTTGCTCGGTGCCACTTTTGAACCTGTGGTCGCAGGTTCAAAGGTGTTGAATTCATCGCCGGCAAGCCAGCTCCCACAGGTACAGCACAGGATGGAGGGATTGTGCGGTCCCTGTGGGAGCTGGCTTGCCGGCGATTGGGCTGCGCAGCAGCCCCCGAATTCGAATTACTTGTCGTCGCGGATCGAGAAGTTGGCCATGTGCTCCAGGCCTTTGATCAGCGCCGAGTGGTCCCAGTTGCCGCCGCCCAGGGCCTGGCAGGTATTGAACACTTGCTGGGCATTGGAGGTGTTGGGCAGGTTGATGCCCAGTTCCTTGGCACCCTGCAGGGCCAGGTTCAGGTCCTTCTGGTGCAGGTTGATGCGGAAGCCTGGGTCGAAGGTGCCCTTGATCATGCGCTCGGCGTGCACTTCGAGGATCTTCGACGAGGCGAAGCCGCCCATCAGTGCTTCACGTACCTTGGCCGGGTCGGCGCCGTTCTTGGCGGCGAACAGCAGGGCTTCGGCAACGGCCTGGATGTTCAGGGCAACGATGATCTGGTTGGCCACCTTGGCGGTCTGGCCGTCGCCATTGCCACCGACGCGGGTGATGTTCTTGCCCATGGCTTCGAACAGCGGCAGGGTGCGCTCGAAGGCTTTCGGGCAGCCACCGACCATGATGCTCAGGGTCGCGGCCTTGGCACCGACTTCGCCACCGGACACCGGGGCGTCCAGGTAGGCAGCGCCGGTGGCCTTGATCTTCTCGGCGAAGGCTTTGGTAGCGGTAGGGGAGATCGAGCTCATGTCGATCACGACCTTGTTCGGGCCCACGCCTTCGGCCACGCCGTTGTCACCGAACAGGACGCTCTCGACCTGCGGGGTGTCGGGGACCATGACGATGATGAACTCGGCTTCCTGGGCAACTTCCTTCGGGTTGGCCAGAGCCACGGCACCGGCGGCGATCAGGTCGGCCGGGGCAGCGTCGTGGTGAGTGGAGACGAAGATGCTGTGACCTGCTTTCTGCAGGTTCTGAGCCATGGGCTTGCCCATGATGCCGGTGCCGATGAAACCGATTTTAGCCATGAGAGATTACCTCGTTGTATTTGTTGAATCTCGATGGAGCAGGCTGCACAGGCCCCTTGTTGGACACAAAACTCTGTGGGAGCGGGTTTACCCGCGAAAGCGGCAGTGAAGCCAACATCGCATTCGCGGGTGAACCCGCTCCCACAGGGTCAGGCATGTGTCACGGGACCCCGATCAGCCTTAGATTGCGTTATGGGTCTTCAGCCAGCCCAGGCCCGCTTCGGTGGTGGTCAGCGGCTTGTACTCCGCGCCCACCCAGCCCTGGTAGCCGATGCGGTCCAGGTGCTCGAACAGGAAGCGGTAGTTGATCTCGCCGGTGCCTGGCTCGTTGCGGCCGGGGTTGTCGGCCAGCTGGATGTGGTTGATCAGTTTCAGGTTGGCTTCCATGGTACGAGCCAGGTCACCTTCCATGATCTGCATGTGGTAGATGTCGTACTGCAGGAACAGGTTGTCGCTGCCAACCTCGGCCTGGATTTCCAGGGCCTGCTTGGTGGTGTTCAGGTAGAAGCCGGGGATGTCGCGGGTGTTGATCATTTCCATGACCAGGCGGATCCCGGCGGCTTTCAGCTTGTCGGCGGCGTAGCGCAGGTTTTCCACGAAGGTCTTGCGCACGGTGGCGCAGTCCGGGCCTTGTGGGCGAATGCCGGCCAGGGCGTTGACCTGGGTGTTGCCCAGCACCTTGGCGTATTCGATGGCCTTGTCGACACCGGCGCGGAATTCCTCGACGCGGTCAGGGTGGCAGGTGATACCGCGCTCACCCTTGGCCCAATCGCCCGCCGGCAGGTTGAACAGCACCTGGGTCAGGCCGTTGGCGTCCAGCTGCTGCTTGATCTCGGCAGCGCTGAAGTCGTACGGGAAGAGGTATTCGACGCCGCTGAAACCAGCATCGGCGGCAGCCTTGAAGCGGGCCAGGAAGTCCTGTTCGGTGAACAGCATGGACAGGTTGGCAGCGAAGCGAGGCATGTTGTGTCTCCTTGCGATGAAGGCCCCCGGCGCCCTCAGGTAGGGGCCGGCACGGGGGCGTCAGGCGATCAGTCCAGCAGCGAGATGGCGGTTGGCGCGTCGTTGCCGACCAGGGCCAGGTCTTCGAACTCGTTGACCGCGTTGATCTCGGTGCCCATGGAAATGTTGGTCACACGTTCGAGAATCACTTCGACCACCACCGGTACGCGGAACTCTTCGGCCATCTTCTGTGCCTTGAGCAGGGCAGGGGCGATCTCGGCCGGCTCGAATACACGGATGGCCTTGCAGCCCAGGCCTTCGACCACGGCGACATGGTCGACACCGTAGGTGGCGGCGTCGGTCGAGTTGATGTTCTCGAACGCCAGTTGTACACAGTAATCCATGTCGAAGCCACGTTGCGCCTGACGGATCAGGCCCAGGTAGGCGTTGTTCACCAGTACGTGCACGTACGGCAGGTTGAACTGTGCGCCCACCGCCAGCTCTTCGATCATGAACTGGAAGTCGTAGTCACCCGACAGCGCGACCACCTTGCGCTTCGGATCGGCCTTGACCACACCGAGGGCGGCAGGGATGGTCCAGCCCAGCGGGCCGGCCTGGCCGCAGTTGATCCAGTGGCGTGGCTTGTACACGTGCAGGAACTGCGCGCCGGCGATCTGCGACAGACCGATGGTGCTGACGTAGCAGGTGTCCTTGCCAAATACCTGGTTCATTTCTTCGTAGACGCGCTGCGGCTTGACCGGCACGTTGTCGAAGTGGGTCTTGCGCTGCAGGGTGGCCTTGCGCTCCTGGCAGTCTTCCAGCCAGGCCTTGCGGCACTTCAGCTTGCCGGCGGCTTTCCACTCGCGGGCCACTTCGAGGAACACGTCCAGTGCCTTGCCGGCGTCGGAAACGATACCCAGGTCCGGGGTGAACACGCGGCCGATCTGGGTCGGCTCGATGTCCACGTGCACGAACTTGCGGCCTTCGGTGTAGACGTCGACGGAACCGGTGTGGCGGTTGGCCCAGCGGTTACCGATACCGAACACCAGGTCGGATTTCAGCAGGGTGGCGTTGCCATAGCGGTGCGAAGTCTGCAGGCCGACCATGCCGACCATCTGTGCGTGGTCGTCCGGGATGGTGCCCCAGCCCATCAGGGTCGGGATTACCGGTACGCCGGTCAGTTCGGCAAACTCGACCAGCTTGTCGCTGGCGTCGGCGTTGATGATGCCGCCACCGGCTACCAGCAGCGGGCGCTCGGCGTCATTGAGCAGGGCCAGGGCTTTTTCGGCCTGTACGCGGGTGGCGGACGGCTTGTGCACTGGCAGCGGTTCGTAGGCGTCGATGTCGAATTCGATTTCGGCCATCTGCACGTCGAACGGCAGGTCGATCAGTACCGGGCCTGGGCGGCCGGTGCGCATTTCATAGAAGGCCTTCTGGAAGGCGTAAGGCACCTGGCCTGGCTCCAGAACGGTGGTGGCCCACTTGGTTACCGGCTTGACGATGTTGGTGATGTCGACCGCCTGGAAGTCTTCCTTGTGCAGGCGGGCACGTGGGGCCTGGCCGGTGATGCAGAGGATCGGGATGGAGTCGGCGGAGGCACTGTACAGGCCGGTGACCATGTCGGTGCCGGCTGGGCCGGAGGTGCCGATGCACACGCCGATGTTGCCCGGGTTGGCACGGGTGTAACCCTCGGCCATGTGCGAGGCGCCTTCGACGTGACGAGCGAGGACGTGATCGATGCCACCGACTTTCTTCAGGGCCGAGTACAACGGGTTGATGGCAGCCCCCGGGATGCCGAACGCGGTATCTACACCTTCACGGCGCATGACCAGAACGGCTGCATCGATTGCTCTCATTTTGCTCATGGTTTGTGCCTCATCGATTTTGTAATTGTATACAACTTGCTTTGTGCCAGAGTGTATTCACGGCTGGCCGCTTAGGTCAACGGGTTTTCGTCGGCGGACGTCGCTTTCGTTCGAGCGCCCGTGAAAACGGAGGTTTGCGCCATCGCATACGATCGTTTCAAAATATTGTATACAAAAATATCTTTCGTTGTGTTCTATTTGTTCTATCGGTTTTCAACTGCCCTCAGGGCTTCTCACAACAAGAAGAGGACCTTTCCATGAACGCTTTGAACCTGAAAGTCGCGGTCAGCCTGGTGAATGCCGCGCTGGCGGCGGGCCGCAAGATCAATGCCGCGCCACTGACCGTGGCGGTGCTGGATGCCGGCGGCCACTTGCTGGCGCTGCAACGCGAGGATGGCGCCAGCCTGATCCGGCCGGAGGTGGCCACCGGCAAGGCCTGGGGCGCGATTGCCCTGGGCAAGGGCTCACGCCTGCTGGCGCTGGATGCGCAGCAGCGGCCGGCATTTTTTGCCGCGCTGAACGGGTTGGGCGAGCGGCCGGTGGTGCCGGCGCCGGGTGGCGTGCTGGTGCGTGATCAGGACGGCAAGGTGCTGGGTGCGGTAGGGATCAGCGGGGATACGTCGGATATCGACGAGCAGTGCGCGATCAGTGCGATCGAGGAGGTGGGGTTGAAGGCGGATGCCGGTGTAGCAGCCTAATTCTCTATTGTCTGTTCCGGCCCCATCGCCGGCAAGCCAGCTCCCACAGGTACATCACAGTTTTCAAGGTCTGTGGCGGCCCTGTGGGAGCTGGCTTGCCGGCGATGGGCTGCAAGGCAGCCCCACTGGCCCTGTCAGGCCACCTCGGGCTCACACCCCTTGAGCACCATGCGGATGATGGTCTCCGCCGCCGCGTCATAATCGCTGTCGGTCAGCTTGGCCTTGCCGGTCACCGCAGAGATCTGCCAGTCGAAATCGGCATAGGTCTGGGTCGCTGCCCAGATGCTGAACATCAGGTGATGCGCATCCACATGGGCGATCTGCCCGCGGTCGATCCAGCGCTGGATACACTCGATGTTATGCCGCGCCTGCTCGTTCAGCTGCGCTACCTGGTTCGGCGACAGGTGCGGGGCGCCGTGCATGATCTCGCTGGCGAACACCTTGGACGCATGCGGCAGGTCGCGGGAAATGCGGATCTTCGAGCGGATGTACGCACTCAGCACTTCCTTCGGGTCACCGTCGGCATTGAACGGGGTCGACGCCTGCATGATCGGCGCGATGATGCTTTCCAGGACCTCGCGGTAGAGGTTGTCCTTGGATTTGAAGTAGTAATACACGTTCGGCTTGGGCAGGCCGGCCTTGGCCGCGATATCGCTGGTCTTGGTGGCGGCGAAGCCCTTGTCGGCGAATTCCTCGCTGGCCGCGCGCAGGATCAGTTCCTTGTTGCGCTCGCGAATGGTGCTCATGGTCAGGGATCTTCCTCGTGTCTGGCCACCTCTAAGAGGGATCGGGCATGGTAGCACCGGGCTCGACGGGCGCTCAAGGCAGCGGCTTTGGGCTAGAATCCTGGGCACTCACTCTTCTGGATACAGGCAAACATGGCAGGAAGCAGTCTACTGGTACTGATCGACGACATCGCCACGGTGCTTGATGACGTCTCGGTGATGACCAAGGTGGCGGCGAAAAAGACCGCAGGCGTGCTGGGCGATGACCTGGCGCTGAATGCCCAGCAGGTCACCGGGGTGCGTGCCGAGCGCGAGATCCCGGTGGTGTGGGCTGTGGCCAAGGGCTCGATGGTGAACAAGGCCATCCTGGTGCCGGCGGCGCTGCTGATCAGTGCGTTCATCCCCTGGGCGGTGACGCCGTTGCTGATGCTGGGCGGCGCCTACCTGTGCTTCGAGGGTTTCGAGAAGCTGGCGCACAAGTTCCTGCACAGCAAGGCCGAGACTGACGCCGAGCATGAAGCGCTCAAGGAGGCGGTGGCCGATGCCAATGTCGACCTGGTGGCGTTCGAGAAAGCCAAGATCAAGGGCGCGGTACGTACCGACTTCATCCTTTCGGCGGAAATCATCGCCATCACCCTGGGCATCGTTGCCGACTCGCCGTTGACCCAGCAGATCGTCGTGCTGTCGGGTATCGCGGTGGTCATGACCATCGGCGTGTACGGGCTGGTGGGCGGTATCGTCAAGCTCGATGACCTGGGGCTGTGGATGACCCGCAAGGCATCACGCCTGGCCAGGGCGGTGGGTAACGGCATTCTGCGTGCCGCGCCATACATGATGAAGAGCCTGTCGGTAATCGGCACGGCGGCCATGTTCCTGGTCGGTGGCGGGATCCTGGTGCATGGCATCGGGCCGCTGCATCATGCCATCGAGGCGTTCAGTGAAGGGCGTGGCGGGGCGTTGACCGTGGCGCTGCTGAACGGCGGTGTCGGGGTTGTGGCCGGTGCCGTGGTGCTGGCCGTGGTGGGCATTGCGGGGAAACTGTGGCGGGCGGTTCGGCCGGCCACCTGAGTTGCATGGCCGGGGCGTTGCCCCGGTTCGCGGGCACGCCCGCTCCCACAGTGTGGGAGCAACTGTCTTGAGTTGCCTGTCAGGGCCTCATCGCCGGCAAGCCAGCTCCCACAGGAACTGCACAGGCCTGAAGGCAGCGCGGTCGAGGTTGGGGCCGGCTTGCCGGCGATGGACCAAAGGTACTGCACAGGCCTGAAGGCAGCGCGGTCGAGGTTGGGGCCAGCTTGCCGGCGATGGACCACAGGTACTGCACAGGCCTGAAGGCAGCGCGGTCGAGGTGGGAGCCGGCTTGCCGGCGATGGACCACAGTTACTGCACAGGCCTGAAGGCAGCGCGGTCGAGGTGGGAGCCGGCTTGCCGGCGATGGGCCGCAGCGCGGCCCCAACGCTTCAAGTCAGAAGTGAACCTTGAGCAGGAAGCTCATGGTGTTCTGGTCGGTGGTGAAGGCATCGGAATCCTTGATGCCGTACTTGTTCTTCCAGTAGTCGTACTCCACACCCACATATAGCTGCTTCTCGCCCAGGTGCAAGGCCTTGCCCAGGTCATACTTGATCTGCGGGTTGAAGTGCAGGTTGGCCTGGTAGGTGCCGCGTCGGTTCTCGTCGTTGTCCACCACCCAGTCCATGAAACCGTCGATCAGCACATCGGACGAACCGACCGGAATGGTGTACGACCACACCGGGGTGATCTGCCACACGTTGTCGCCGGCGCGGCTGCCGTCGGTGGTGCGGTTGTAGAAGTTCAGCTGGAAGTAGTCGAAGCCAGGGATGTCCAGGTCGAAGCCAGGGCCGATCAGGTACGACTCGGTATCACCTTCGCCGAACTCGTAGGTCATCGCCAGCAGCACGTCCTTGACCGGGCCGAAGGCCAGCTTCTGGTCGAAGATCTTGCCGAACGACAGGCGCGGGCTGATTTCGCCGTAGTAGGTATTCGGGCCATTGCCCTCATCTTTCTGGCCTTGGTAGAAGATCTTGTCGACAAAGATGAAGTTATCGCCGTACTTCCAGCCATCAGCGTGCTCGAAGGTCACGGTTTGCTGGATCGACGGGTTGACCTTGAAGTTCTTGCCCCACAGGTAGGTCAGGCTGTTGTTCTGCCATTGCAGCAGGTCGCCGCCGAAGGTGGTGCCACAGGCCAGCAGGCCGCCGGCGAGGATCAGGCTGTTGATGGTACGCATTGCGAGTGTCGCTCCCTTGATTGATCTATTGTCAGCGCTCGTTGTTGGCGCTTTTTTGTCTTTCGAGTCAGCTTTTTTCGATAGGCCACAGCTGTTTGGCAAGGGTTGAGCCAACTTTCCTGGGCTGGCAAAACCTTCCTGCTCGACTTCGTTCTGAACGGATGAAAAGGGTCTTTCAGGCTGGCAACACGTTGGCCAACCGCCCGTATTCATTGACTGAGCGGTCAGTAAACGCAGGCAGAATCCCTTCTGCCCTGATCGAGGGGGCGCGCAGATTACTGGCTTGCGCGCCTTGCCTCAAGTGCTCCGTCCTGGAGCGGGGTGTATCAAACTTGTGCGTTTGGTCAGTTTTCTAGAAGTGCACCTTGATCAGGGCACTGGTGACGCTCTGGTTACTGTCGATATTGCCTTGGCTGTCGATGCCGTACTTGTCCTTCCAGTAGCTGTACTCGATGCCCACGTACAGCTGCTTGGCGCCCAGGTTCAGGGCTTTGCCCAGGTCGTACTTGACCTGAGGGTTGAACTGCAGGTTGGCATGGTAGGTACCACGGCGGGTCTGATCGTTGTCGACCACCCAGTCCATGTAACCGTCGATCAGAATGTCGGACTTGCCCACCGGAACGGTGTACGAGAAGGCCGGGGTGATCTGCCAGACGTTGTCACCGGGGCGGCTGCCTTCGGTGTTGCGCAGGTAGAAGTTGAGGGTGAAGTAGTTGAAGCCGGGGATGTCCAGGTCGAAGCCGGGGCCGATCAGGTAGGCCTCGCTGTCGCCCTCGCCACGCTCGTAGGTCATGGCCAGCAGCACATCCTTGATCGGGCCGAACGCCAGCTTCTGGTCGAAGATCTTGCCGAACGACAGGCGCGGGCTGAACTCACCGTAGTAGGAGGTGACGCCTTTGCCCGGGTCGGGCTTGCCGTTGTAGAAGACCTTGTCGACGAACATGAAGGTATCGCCGTACTTCCATTTGTTGGCGTGCTCGAAGGTCACTGTCTGCTGGATGCGTGGGTTGACCTTGAAATCCTTGCCGTACAGGTAGGTCAGGCTTTCGCCATGCCACTGCAGCCATTCGCCAGCGTGGGCGGGGAGGGTGGCCAGCAGGCTGCTGCCCAGCAAGAGGGACGAGGTGATGCGTTTCATGTTGTGGTTCCCGGACTTATTGTTTTTGTTGGGTTTTTTTGGCGCGCAGGCGCCCCGGACGGCCCATTCCGGCGGGCCGACGGTGTAGCGTTTACGGCGAATTCGAGGCGGGGCGGCAGTGCGCCGCCCCCCTTGCTCAATGCTGGTGACAGGCTTCGTTGTGCACCGCGCGGTCGGCACCACCAAGGATGTTGAACAGCACGTTCAACACCAGGGCACTGACCGTGGCCATGGCGATGCCACTGTGGGTGATGGGTTCCATCCACTGGGGCATCTGGGCGAAGAACTCCGGACGCACCACGGGGATCAACCCGAAGCCGACGCTCACCGCAACCAGCAGCTGGTTGCGACGGTCGCCGATGTCCGCCTCCTGGAGAATCTTGATCCCGGTGGCGGTGACCATGCCGAACATGGCGATGGACGCGCCGCCCAGTACCGCAGGCGGGATCGAGGCAATCAGGAAGGCCGCCTTGGGCAGCAGGCTGAGCAGGATCAGCAGTGCACCGGCCACGATGGTGACATAGCGGCAGCGCACCCCGGTCATCTGCACCAGGCCGATGTTCTGGGCGAACGAGGAGTGGGTGAAGGTGTTGAAGAAGCCGGCGATGAACGACGCGCCGGCATCGCACAGCAGGCCGCGGCGCAGCATCCCTGGGGTAACTTCACGATCGGTCACCTTGCCCAGGGCCAGGAACATGCCGGTGGACTCGACGAAGATGATCACCACCACCAGGCACATGGACAGGATCGGTGCCAGGCTGAAGGTCGGCATGCCGAAGTGCAGTGGGGTGACCACTTGCAGCCACGGCGCGTCGTTCAGGCCCGACAGGTCGACCATGCCGATGGAGCCGGCCAGGATGTAGCCCAGGCCCATGCCCACCAGTACCGACACGTTGACCCAGAAACCGCGCATGAAACGGTTGATCAGCAGGATTACCGCCAGCACCAGGCCGGCCACCAGCAGGTAGATCGGCGAGCCGAAGGTATCTGCCTGGTGGCCGCCACCGGCCCAGTTGACTGCCACCGGGAACAGCGACAGGCCAATCGAGGTGATCACCGTGCCGGTGACCAGTGGCGGGAAGAAGCGTACGACCTTGGACATGAACGGCGCGATCAGCATGCCGAAGAACCCGGCGGCGATGGTCGCGCCGAAGATCCCCTGCAGGCCCACGCCAGGCATGCCGGCCATGGCCACCATGCTGCCGACGGCAGCGAAACTGGCACCCATCATCACCGGCATGCGGATGCCCACCGGGCCGATACCGAAGGACTGGATGATGGTAGCGACGCCAGCGACCAGCAGGTCGGCGTTGATCAGGAAAGCGACTTCTTCACGGGACAACCCGGCGGCCTGGCCGATGATCAATGGCACGGCGATGGCGCCACCGTACATCAGCAGAACGTGTTGCAGGCCAACCAGGATCAGTTGGAACAGGGGCAAGGGCTCGCGCGGCGGCGCAACAGGGATGTACGCCTTGCGTGACTCGGACATGCAGCACCTCGAGTTTTGTTTTTATTCTCGGATCCAAGCGCCGGCCTCAGGCGGCAGGCTTCCGGTTAAGAGAGCCTGAGGTTCCCGCTTGAGGCTGAGCGCTCGATGCTTGCTTGTTGCGTATGTCTTGAAACAGAGGCCGGGAGTGCCGGCCTCTTCGCGGGTGAACCCGCTCCCACAGGGGGCGGTGTTATCCCGACAATTGTGTTTCAGTTGACCGGGGCGCCTTTGGCGATCCAGTCACCGACCAGCTTGCGCTCTTCGGTGGTCATCTGGGTGATGTTGCCCAGCGGCATGATCTGGCTGGCGACCGCTTGCGCCTGGATGCGCGCGGCCTGGGCCTGGATCTGCTGCGGGGTGTCGAACATCACGCCGGCAGGGGCGGCGCTGAACAGTGGGCTGGTCGGCTTGGACGAGTGGCACACGGTGCAGCGTTCCTGGATGACATTGTGGATCTTGTCGAAGCTCTCGCCGCCAGCCTGGGCGGTGGCCTGGGCAGGGGCTTCGGCCGGCGTGGCAGGCGCTGCGGCAGCCTGGGCGGCGTCCTCGGCGCGTTGCTCGGCAGCGGTCTTGCCACCTACAGCGGTCGCAGGCAGTGGCTGGTACTCGACCTTCGCCGCGGCTTGCTCAGGGCTGACGGCCATCGGTTTCGGACCGGTGACGTAGGCCAGGCAGATCATCGCCAGGGCGCCGACCGGCAGGGTCCAGGCGTACTTGTTGCTGTCGTGGCGGGTGTTGAAGTAGTGGCGGATCAGGACCGCGGCTACTGCGATACCGGCCAGGATCAGCCAGTTGTACTGGCTACCGTAGGTGCTCGGGAAGTGGTTGCTGATCATGATGAACAGCACCGGCAGGGTGAAGTAGTTGTTGTGGCGCGAGCGCAGCAGGCCCTTGGCCGGCAGTACCGGGTCGGGGGTCTGGTTGTTCTCGATCGCAGCCACCAGCTGGCGCTGGGCCGGCATGATGATGCGGAACACGTTGCCGACCATGATGGTGCCGATGATCGCGCCGGTGTGCAGGTACGCACCACGGCCGCTGAACACCAGGCTGAAGCCCCAGCACGCGGCGATGATCAGCACGAACAGTACAGCACCGAGCAGCGCTGGCTTCTTGCCCAGGGGCGAGTCGCACAGGAAGTCGTAGATGAACCAGCCGGCGATCAGCGAGCCGATACCGATGGCCACGCCTTCGGCACCGCTAAGGGTGCTGCCAGGGGCCAGCAGGTACAGGGTCGGGTTCCAGTAGAACACCACGCACAGCAGGGCGATACCGGACATCCAGGTGAAGTAGGCTTCCCATTTGAACCAGTGCAGGTTCTCGGGCATTTTCGGGGGTGCGAGCTTGTATTTCTCCAGGTGGTAGATACCACCGCCGTGAATTGCCCAGAGATCACCCGACAACCCATCGCGCGGGTTGCTTCGGTTCAGGTGGTTCTCCAGCCAGACGAAGTAGAACGATGCACCGATCCAGGCGACACCGGTGATCATGTGAACCCAGCGAATGCTCAGGTTCAGCCATTCGTGAAGGTGTGCTTCCACAGTATGTACCTCTTGCCGGTCACCCGCTCGGGCAATGCCCTTGAATGACCGACCTTTTCTTATTGGTGGGGATTGAGGACCAGCATCTGTTCCTCGGTGAAGTAATGCTCGTCGCAGTTGTTGCCGGAACCACTGCGATCAACCACCAGGAAGTCATCCCGCTTTTCGATCGTCAGCACCGGGTGGTGCCAGACGCCGCGATGGTAATTGACGCCCTGCCTGCCATTACTGCGGAAGGCTCGGACCAAACCTGATACAGGTGCATCGCCAACTGGCGCGACCACGATCAGAAAGGGGTTGCCGAGCAGCGGGATGAAAGCCTGGCTGCCCAGCGGATGGCGTTCCAGCATGCGCACGGTCAGCGGCATGTCCAGCGCGTCGGCGCGGAAGATGCTGATGATCGCCTTGTCTTCAGGCTCGGCGGTTTCGACCGTGGCGAGCTTGTGGAAGCGCATGGTCGAGCCGTTGTTGATCATGAAGTGGTCGCTGCCGTCGGTTTCGATCACGTCTCCGAAAGGGGCGAAGGCTTCTTTGGTCAGGGGCTCGATCATCAGGGTGCGCATGCGGATATCTCTTCTATGTTCGTTGTTCTGGATAAGGCTCAAGCGTTGCGGCGGCTTTACAGCTGCAGCAGGCGGAACAGGGCGATCAGGTTGATCTGCGCCAGGGCTTCCTTGAATTCGGCATCGGCATCGTTGTGGATGCGTTTTTCGAAGGAGGCGAGGATCTGGTGCCGGTTGCTGCCTTTAACCGCCATGATGAACGGGAACTGGAACTTGGCCTTGTAGGCGTCGTTCAGCTCGGTGAAACGGGCGAACTCTTCGGCGGTGCACTGGTGAATACCGGCGCCGGCCTGCTCGTTGGTGCTCGATTCGGTCAGCTCGCCCTGGATGGCGGCCTTGCCGGCCAGGTCCGGGTGAGCGTTGATCAGCGCCAGCTGGTCGGCGTGGTTGGCGCTGAGCAGGATGTCGCTCATGCGCTGGTGCAGCGCCTCGATCTCGTCCAGCTCGCCCAGTTGGCCCAGGTCGTAGGCTTTTTCGGCTACCCACGGCGAGTGCTCGTAGATGTCGGCGAATGCCTTGACGAAGGCGTCACGGCCCAGGGCGGATGGCTTGAGGGTGTTGAAGGCGGTCATCAGGCGTTCTCTTTCTTGTACGGGTGGGTGGCGTGCCAGTGGCGGGCGATGTCCACGCGACGGGCGAACCAGACCTGGTCATGGCTTTTTGCGTAATCGACGAAGCGCTTCAGTGCGGCCAGGCGTGCCGGGCGGCCGACCAGGCGGCAGTGCAGGCCGATGGACAGCATTTTCGGTGCTTCGGCGCCTTCGGCGTACAGCACATCGAAGGCGTCCTTCAGGTACTGGAAGAACTGCTCGCCGCAGTTGAAGCCCTGTACCTGGGTGAAGCGCATGTCGTTGGTGTCGAGGGTGTAGGGGATCACCAGGTGCGGCTTGCCGGTAGAGTTGTTCGGCTCCCAGTAGGGCAGGTCGTCGTCATAGGTGTCGCTGTCGTACAGGAAGCCACCTTCCTCCATCACCAGGCGACGGGTGTTCGGGCCGGTGCGGCCGGTGTACCAGCCCAGCGGGCGCTCGCCGGTGATTTCGGTGAGGATGCGGATGGCTTCGAGCATGTGCTCGCGCTCCTGGGCCTCGTCCATGTACTGGTAGTCGATCCAGCGGTAGCCGTGGCTGCAGATTTCATGGCCGGCCTGGGCCATGGCGCGGATCACGTCGGGGTGGCGCTGGGCGGCCATGGCCACGGCGAAGATGGTCAGTGGCACGCCGCTGTCCTTGAACAGCTTCAGCAGGCGCCATACGCCGGCGCGGCTGCCGTATTCGTACAGCGATTCCATGCTCATGTTGCGCACGCCCTGCAGTGGCTGGGCGGCGACCATTTCCGAGAGGAATGCTTCGGACTCCTTGTCGCCGTGCAGGATGTTGCGTTCGCCACCTTCCTCGTAGTTGAGGACGAAAGACAGCGCGATGCGAGCGTTGCCCGGCCATTGCGGGTGAGGAGGGTTGTTGCCGTAACCGATCAGGTCGCGAGGGTAGTCAGCGCTCACTGCAGTCTTCCTTCTTGTGCGTTTGTGCGGGGGTGGGCGGACCGCGTCGGGATGTCGCACCACCGGATGGGCTGATTGTATACAACTTCTGAAATCTTTTGTAAGCCTGTTTTTCCGCATTTCTTCCCTTTTGTCGCCTCGCAGCGACCTGGAAAAACAGTGCAAGAAACCTGCCTGATTGGTCAGCTAATGACGTTGGCGTCTTTACGGCGCCTGTATTTGCGACCGATGGGTCGTTTATGGGCAAGAAACGGCGGGTGCGACAGAAGGGCTCAAAAAATTGTGTACAATTTGGCGATGGAATGTCTTAATGGCGTCATTCCCGCACATCTCAGGCCCTTTGGCGTGATGATGGCCGTGTATTTTTTGCCCACAGATTGAACAAGAGGCGACAAGCAATGGGACGTTTGACCACACACGTACTGGATGCCGCGCATGGCTGCCCGGGCAGCTCGATCAAGGTCGAGCTGTACCGTGTCGAAGGCCAGCAGCTGGAGCTGGTGAACACTGCCCTGACCAACAGCGATGGCCGTGTCGACGCGCCGCTGCTGCAGGGTGACGACTACCGTACCGGCGTCTACCAGCTGCAGTTCAGCGCTGGCGACTACTACCGCGCTCGCGGTGTACAGCTGCCGGCCCAGGCGTTCCTGGATGTTGTCGTGCTGCGCTTTGGCATCGACGAGCAGCAGGAGCACTACCACGTGCCGCTGCTGATCTCGCCGTACAGCTATTCGACCTATCGTGGAAGCTAGTTGGTCGCTAGAAGAATCTTCGTAGGTCCTTTGGCCCGCTCTCACACTGGCGGGCTTTTTTTCGTCTGCTGTTTTTGTATCGCCTGCACCGGCCTCTTCGCGGGCTTGCCCGCTCCTACAGGTACGGCGCCGGGTTTGAAGGCTGTGGTGATCCTGTGGGAGCGGGCAAGCCCGCGAAGAGGCCGGTACAGGCTGTAGAAATAAAGAAAGGGCGCCGAGGCGCCCTTGGTTGGTGCAGCAGGGGTCAGAGGAACACGAACTTGGCAATGAAGATCGCGCACAGCACCCACAGGCTGGCGGAGATTTCCTTGTACTTGCCGGTACCTGCCTTCAGCGCGACGTAGC
This sequence comes from Pseudomonas sp. B13(2017), assembly GCF_002113245.1. Taxonomy (NCBI): domain Bacteria; kingdom Pseudomonadati; phylum Pseudomonadota; class Gammaproteobacteria; order Pseudomonadales; family Pseudomonadaceae; genus Pseudomonas; species Pseudomonas sp. B13(2017). The sequence continues at coordinate 144,979 of NZ_NEJX01000002.1, read as the reverse complement.
TGATGAAGCCCAGGGCAATACCGTCGGCGACCGAGAAAGTCAGCGGCATCATGATCACCGTGACGATCGCCGGAATGCTGTCGGTGGCCTCGTCCCAGTGGATATGCGCCATGCTGCCCATCATCAGCATCGCCACGTAGATCAGCGCACCGGCGGTGGCATAGGCCGGAATCATCCCGGCCAGCGGGGCGAAGAACATCGCCGCGATGAACAGCAGGCCGACCACCACCGCCGTCAGGCCGGTACGACCACCGGCGGCTACACCGGCAGCACTTTCCACATAACTGGTCACCGGCGGCACACCGACCACGGCACCGAACACACTCGAAGCGCTGTCAGCCTTCAGCGCCTTCGACAAGTTCTCGATACGCCCGTCCGGTGCCACCAGGTTGGCTCGCTGCGCCACGCCCATTAGCGTGCCGGCGGTGTCGAACATGTGCACGAACAGGAACGCCAGCACCACGCTGATCATGCTGACGTTGAACACGCCAGCCACGTCCATGGCCATCCAGGTCGGCGCCAGGCTCGGCGGCATCGACATCACCCCACCAAACTTGACCAGCCCCAGACCCCAGCCCGCCAGGGTGACACCGATGATGCTGATCAGGATCGCCCCGAACACCCGCTTGTAGCTGAGGATGGCGATCAGCAGGAAGCACACCGCAGCCAGCAGCGGCCCCGGTTCATGCAGCGAGCCCAGCTTGATCAGCGTGGCCGGGCTGTCGACGATGATGCCTGCCGTCTTCAGGCCGATCAGCCCGAGAAACAATCCGACGCCGGCCCCCATGGCATGGCGCAGGCTGACCGGGATGCTGTTGAGCAACCATTCGCGCACTTTCGACAAGGTCAGGAACATGAACAGCACACCCGAGACGAATACTGCGCCCAGTGCCGTTTCCCAGTTGTAGCCCATGGTGCCGACCACGGTGTAGGTGAAGAAGGCGTTAAGCCCCATGCCCGGCGCCAGGCCCACCGGCCAGTTGGCGTACAGGCCCATCAGCAGGCAACCCAGCGCGGCGGCGATGCAGGTGGCGACAAAGGCGGCACCGTGGTCGATGCCGGCGTCGGCCATGATGTTGGGGTTGACGAAGATGATGTAGGCCATGGTGATGAAGGTGGTCACCCCGGCGATCATTTCGGTTCTGACGGTGCTGCCGTGTTGCTTGAGTTTGAAAATCCGCTCCAGCCAGCTCGTTTCGAGCGGTGGGGCAAGATCCAGCGTAGGGGCTTCGGATTTGCGGCTTTCCACAGCGAGTACTCCTCAAGTCTTTCTTGTTGTTATGGAGCCAGGGGCCTGCGCAATGCACTTGGCGGCTCCGCGAGGGAAGGCAGACGTCTGACCGGTTTGTTGACTTATGGGTCAAGAAGTTGCTCGGTGGATTATGCTTTTGTGTACAAAGAATGCAAATAATGTTTTATCTTTTGTGTGCGCAATGCGTCGTACAACGGCTATATAGGTAAAAGGCCACCTGCAGAAACGGCTCAGCCTGTGTACAATGGCGCCATACTTTCCTTCGTGCCTCGAGAGCCCATGAACGAACAGCTGCAACCTCTGAAGAAACCTGCGCGTACCGGCAAGGCTGGCCGCAGTGGTACCCAGGACGACATCGTCTACGCGCATATTTTCGAGGCGATCCTCGAGCAGCGTCTGGCACCGGGCACCAAGTTGAGCGAGGAAGCGCTGGGCGAGATCTTCGGCGTCAGCCGCACCATCATCCGCCGCGCCTTGTCGCGCCTGGCCCACGAAAGCGTGGTGCTGTTGCGGCCGAACCGCGGCGCGGTGGTGGCCAGCCCGACGGTGGAAGAGGCCCGCCAGGTGTTCTTCTCCCGGCGCATGGTCGAACGGGCCATCACCGAACTGGCCGTGCAGCACGCTACCCTCGAGCAGCTCAACGAGCTGCGGCAGATGGTGCGTGAGGAGCGCGACAGCTTCTCCCGTGGTGACCGCGGTGCCGGCATTCGTCTTTCCGGCGAATTCCACCTCAAGCTGGCCGAGGCCGCAGGTAATGCGCCGCTGGTCAGCTTCCAGCGCAGCCTGGTGTCGCAGACCTCGCTGATCATTGCCCAGTACGAAAGCGGCAACCGTTCGCATTGCTCGTATGACGAACACATGCAGCTGATCGATGCCATCGAGGCGCGCGATGCCGAGCAGGCGGTGAGCCTGATGATGCACCACATGGACCACATCGACAGCAAGCTGAACCTGGACGAGGAGAGTGCCTCGGACGATCTGCATGCGGTGTTCTCGCATCTGCTGAAAAAGCCCAAGGTATCGGTCAAGGGTTGATCGTTTGCCTAAGTGAACGTAGTGCGCCGTTGTGGGAGCGGGTTCACCCGCGAACACCGGCGCAGCCGGTGCCATACACCGTGTTGCCTTCTTCGCGGGTAAACCCGCTCCCACAAGAAGCACGGCCATGTCTGGTCATTGATCAAAGGTCTGCTAAATTCTTGTGAGCAAACCTTCATCAAGCAGTTGGGCTTGCGCATTCGTTGCGTTCAACTTCTTGAGGAATGGACTCATGAGCATGTCCCTCGGTAAACGCATGGGCGCCGAGCTTGTCGGCACCTTCTGGCTGGTGCTTGGCGGCTGTGGCAGTGCGGTACTCGCCGCCAGTTCCCCCATTGGCATCGGTGTACTCGGCGTCGCCTTCGCCTTCGGCCTCACCGTGCTGACCATGGCCTTCGCCATCGGCCATATCTCCGGCTGCCACCTCAACCCCGCCGTGTCGTTCGGGCTGGTGGTGGGCGGGCGCTTCCCGGCCAAAGAGCTGTTGCCCTACGTGATCGCCCAGGTGATCGGCGCCATCCTGGCGGCAGGTGTGATCTACCTCATTGCCAGCGGCAAGGCAGGTTTCGAGCTGTCTGCGGGATTGGCTTCGAACGGCTACGCCGACCACTCGCCCGGCGGCTACACGCTCGGGGCGGGCTTTGTCAGTGAAGTGGTGATGACGGCGATGTTCTTGGTGGTGATCATGGGCGCCACCGACGCTCGGGCGCCAGCGGGTTTTGCACCGATCGCCATCGGCCTGGCCCTGACCCTGATCCACCTGATCTCGATCCCGGTGACCAATACCTCGGTCAACCCCGCGCGTAGCACGGGGCCGGCCTTGTTCGTCGGTGGCTGGGCCCTGCAACAGCTGTGGCTGTTCTGGGTGGCGCCGCTGATTGGTGCTGCGATCGGCGGCGCACTGTACCGGGGCCTGGCAAAAGAACCTTAGCGCTGGTGCACGCAACGCCCTGCGGCGTAGGTTTCACGCACGGTGCGGTCGTCGCCGAGGGTGGTGAGCACGAACAGGGTCTCCTCGATGCTGTTGGACTGCTGGATGCGGTAGTCCAGCAGTGGCGTGGCCTTGTAGTCCAGTACCACGAAGTCGGCATCGTTGCCCGGGCGCAGGCTGCCGATGCGGTCGTCCAGGCGCAGCGCGCGGGCGCCGCCGAGGGTGGCCAGGTACAGTGACTTGTACGGGTGTAGGCGCGCGCCCTGCAGCTGCATCACCTTGTACGCTTCATTGAGGGTGTTGAGCAGCGAGAAGCTGGTGCCGGCGCCAACGTCGGTGCCCAGGCCCACATTGACCTTGAAGCGCTCGGCCTGGGGCAGGTTGAACAGGCCGCTGCCGAGGAACAGGTTGGAGGTGGGGCAGAAGGCCACGGCCGAGCCGGTTTCGGCCAGGCGCTGGCATTCGTCATCGCACAGGTGCACGCCATGGGCGAATACCGAGCGTTCGCCCAGCAACTCGAAGTGGTCGTATACGTCCAGGTAACCCTTCTGCTCGGGGAACAGCGACTTGACCCAATCGATTTCCTTGAGGTTTTCCGACAGGTGCGTGTGCATGTAAACGCCCGGGTGCTCCTTGAGCAGTTGGCCTGCCAGCGTCAGCTGCTCAGGCGTACTGGTCGGGGCGAAGCGCGGGGTGACTGCATAGTGCAGTCGGCCCTTGCCGTGCCAGCGCTCGATCAGTGCCTTGCTTTCGGCATAGCCGGACTCGGCGGTGTCGGTCAGGTAGTCCGGGGCGTTGCGGTCCATCATCACCTTGCCGGCGATCAGGCGCAGGTCCAGGCGCTCGGCTTCCTCGAACAGGGCATTGACCGACTCCGGGTGCACGCTGCCGAACACCAGGGCGGTGGTGGTGCCGTTGCGCAGCAGTTCCTTGAGGAAGATCTTCGCCACCTGGTCGGCGTGGCCCTTGTCGGCGAACTGCTTTTCGCAGGGGAAGGTGTAGGTGTTCAGCCAGTCCAGCAGCTGTTCGCCGTAGGAGCCGATCATGCCGGTCTGCGGGAAGTGGATGTGGGTGTCGATGAAGCCCGGGGTGATCAGCGCGTCCTGGTAGTGCTCGACCGGGATATCGGCGTCCAGGGTCGGCAACAGTTCGGCGGCGTGGCCAACGTCGCGGATGCGGCCGTCGTCGACTACCAGCAGGCCGTCCTCGAAGTATTCATGGGAAGCCTCCAGGCCCACCTCGGCCGGGTCGGCGATGCTGTGCAGGATGGCGGCACGGTAGGCTTTGCGGGTAACGGTCATAACACACTCGTCAAATGGCTTGGCTGCGCCGGGAAGGCGGCAGCAACTGGGCAATGGGGCCGGCATTGGCGGCAGCGTCGTGCTGGCCGAAGCAGGCGTTGTAGGTGGCGATGATTTCACCGGCGATGGACACGGCGATCTCGATGGGCAGCTTGCCCTTGACCTCGGCCAGGCCCATCGGGCAGCGCATTCGCGCCATCACGGCATCGTCGTAGCCGCGCTCGCGCAGGCGGTGCTCGAACTTGACCCGTTTGGTCTTCGAGCCGATCAGGCCGAACCAGGTGAAGTCGTTGCGCTTGAGAATGGCGGCGGTCAGTTCCAGGTCGAGCTGGTGGTTGTGGGTCATGACGATGCAGTAGCAGCCTGGCGGCAGGTCTGCCACTTCGTCGACCGGCTCCTCGCTGACCACCTTGGTCACCCCGTCGGGGATCAGGGCAGGGAACTCCTGCTCGCGCGAATCGATCCAGCGCACCCGGCAGGGCAGCGCGGCGAGCAAGGGTACCAGAGCCCGGCCGACATGGCCCGCGCCGAACACCGCGATCTGCGCCTGCACCGCGGCCATGGGTTCTAACAGCAGCACAGTGACGCCGCCGCAGCACTGGCCAAGGCTGGCACCGAGGCTGAAGCGCTCCAGGTGCGGGGTAGTGCGGTGCTCTTCGAGCATCTGCCGGGCGATGTGCAGTGCCTTGTATTCCAGGTGGCCGCCGCCGATGGTGTCGAACAGGCCGCTGGCGCTGACGACCATTTTCGAGCCGGCATTGCGCGGGGTCGAGCCGCGTTCCTCGATGATGGTAACCAGCACGCAGGCTTCGCCACGGGACTGGTGGTCGGCGAGGGCGTTGATCCATTGGTGCATGATGCAGATCCTCATTTCAGGTGGCCTGTACTGGCCCTATCGCCGGCAAGCCGGGCTCCCACAGGTACAACACAGGGCTTGCCAGCGGTGCAGTACCTGTGGGAGCCGGCTTGCCGGCGATAGGGCCCGAACAGGCGCCCACCCAACCTCAGTGAGTGACGGTTTCCAGCTCCGGCTCGGCAGGTTGCGCTGCTGCCAATGCCTTGCGCATCTGCTCGCAACCCCACAACACCCGCTCCGGCGTCGCCGGCGCATCCACCTGTGGCTGCACGCGGTAGTCGGCGATGCTGGCCACGGCGTCCTTGATCGCGCACCAGGCAGCGATGCCGAGCATGAACGGCGGCTCGCCCACGGCCTTGGAGTGGAACACGGTGTCTTCCGGGTTCTTGCGGTTCTCCACCAGCTTTACCCGCAGATCCAGCGGCATGTCGGCCACTGCCGGGATCTTGTAGCTGGCCGGGCCGTTGGTCATCAGCTTGCCCTTGGCGTTCCACACCAGCTCTTCGGTGGTCAGCCAGCCCATGCCCTGGATGAAGCCGCCTTCCACCTGGCCGATGTCGATGGCCGGGTTCAGCGAATCACCCACATCGTGCAGGATGTCGGCACGCAGCATCTTGTATTCGCCGGTCAGGGTGTCGACCACCACTTCCACGCAGGCGGCGCCGAAGGCGAAGTAGTAGAACGGCCGGCCACGTGCCTGGCTGCGGTCGTAGTAGATCTTCGGCGTGCGGTAGAAGCCGGTGCTGGACAGCGACACCTGGGCGAAGTAGGCCTGCTGCACCAGCTGCTCGAAGCTGACGATCTGGTCGCGCACGCGCACATGGCCGTTGCGGAACTCGACGTCTTCCTCGGTCACCTGGTAGTGCCGCGCGGCGAACTCGGTCAGGCGCTTCTTGAGGATTTCGGCAGCGTTCTGCGCCGCCTTGCCGTTCAGGTCGGCACCACTGGAGGCTGCGGTCGGCGAGGTGTTGGGCACCTTGTCGGTGTTGGTGGCGGTGATCTGGATGCGGCTGAAATCGACCTGGAAGATCTGTGCCACCACCTGTGCCACCTTGGTGTTCAGGCCCTGGCCCATCTCGGTGCCACCGTGGTTCAGGTGGATGCTGCCGTCGGTGTAGATATGGATCAGCGCACCGGCCTGGTTGAGGAAGGTGGCGGTGAACGAGATACCGAACTTGACCGGGGTCAGCGCCAGGCCCTTCTTCAGGATCGGGCTGTTGGCGTTGAAGCGGCGGATCGACTCGCGGCGCTCGGCATAGTCACTGCTGGCTTCCAGTTCGGCGGTCATCTCTTCGAGCATGTTGTGCTCGACGGTCTGGTAGTAGTGGGTGACGTTGCGCTCGGTCTTGCCGTAGTAGTTGGCCTTGCGCACCGCCAGCGGGTCGCGGCCCAGGTGGCGGGCGATGTGGTCCATCACCTGCTCGATGGCGACCATCCCCTGCGGGCCGCCGAAGCCGCGGTAGGCGGTGTTGGAGGCGGTGTTGGTCTTGCAGCGGTGGCCGTGCACGGTGGCATCGCCCAGGTAGTAGGCGTTGTCGGAGTGGAACATGGCGCGGTCGACGATCGAACCGGACAGGTCGGGCGAGTAGCCGCAGTTGCCGGCCAGGTCGAAGTTGATGCCGTGCAGGCGCCCGTCGTCGTCGAAGCCCACGTCGTACTCGACGTAGAACGGGTGGCGCTTGCCGGTCATGGTCATGTCTTCGACCCGTGGCAGGCGCATCTTGGTCGGCTGGCCGGTCAGGCGCGCGACCACGGCGCACAGGCACGCCGGGCTGGCGGCCTGGGTTTCCTTGCCACCAAAACCGCCACCCATGCGGCGCATGTCCAGCACCACCTTGTTCATTGGCACGTCGAGTACTTCGGCGACCAGTTTCTGCACTTCGGTGGGGTTTTGCGTGGAGCAGTAGACGATCATGCCGCCGTCTTCGGTGGGCATCACCGAGGAAACCTGCGTTTCCAGGTAGAAGTGCTCCTGGCCACCAATGTGCAGGGTGCCCTGGATGCGGTGCGGGGCACTGGCCAGGGCAGCAGCGGAATCGCCACGCTGGTGGGTGTGGCTGTCGAGCACGAAGTGCTTCTTGCGCAATGCTTCGACCACATCCAGCACCGGCTCCAGGTCTTCATACTCGACGATGGCGGCCATGGCCGCACGGCGTGCGGTGTCGAGGTCGCGGGCGGCCACGGCGAGCACCGGCTGGCCGAAGAACTCGACCTTGTCGATGGCCAGCAGCGGGTCGCCGGCTACCACCGGGCCGATGTCCTTGAGGCCGGGGATGTCTTCGTGGGTGATGGCGATGCGCACGCCCTCGAAGGCATAGCACGGCGTGGTGTCGATGCGCAGGATGCGCGCGTGGGCGCGGTCGGCGGTGCGTGCATAGACGTGCAGCTGGTTGGGAAATTCCAGGCGGTCGTCGATGTACACCGCCTCGCCGGACACATGCTTGTCGGCGCTGTCGTGCTTGACGCTGCGGCCGACCCCGGTGGTCAGGTCCTGGCTGAACAGTTCGGCCATCTCGGCCTGGCTCTTGGCTACGTGATGGTTAGACATAAGCGGTCACCCGGGTTTCGATGTACGGCGTTTGCTGTTCGATGAAGTACTTGCGCAGCAGGTTCTGCGCGGTCAGCAGGCGGTATTCCTTGCTGGCGCGGAAGTCGCTGAGCGGGGTGAAGTCTTCCGCCAGGGCCTGGCAGGCACGCTCGATGGCAGCCTGGTTCCACGGCTTGCCGCGCAACGCCGCTTCGCAGGCACGGGCCCGTTTGGGGATTGCCGCCATGCCGCCGAAGGCGATGCGCACACCGCTGACCACGCCGTCTTCGATGCTCAGGTTGAAGGCGCCGCACACGGCGGAAATGTCATCGTCCAGGCGCTTGGACACTTTATAGGCGCGGAACGCCCAATCGCTGGTGGCGCGCGGCACGATGATCTTCTCGATGAACTCGCTGTCCTGGCGGGCAGTGATGCGGTAGTCGATGAAGTAGTCTTCCAGTGGCATCACCCGCTGGCGCTCGCCCTGGCGCAGGACGATCTGCGCATCCAGGGCAATCAGCAGGGGTGGCGAGTCGCCGATTGGCGAAGCGTTGCCGATATTGCCGCCCAGGGTGCCCTGGTTGCGGATCTGCAGCGAGGCGAAGCGGTGCAGCAGGGCGCCGAAGTCCGGGTATTCCTCGTTCAGTGCGCCGTAGCAGTCGGTGAGCGGGGTGGCGGCGCCGATTTCCAGGTGGCTGGCGGTTTTCTCGATGCGCTTGAGCTCGGCCACATGGCCGACGTAGATCATCACCGGCAAGGTCTTGTGGAACTGGGTGACTTCCAGGGCCAGGTCGGTACCGCCGGCCAGCAGCCGCGCTTCGGGGTGCGAGCTGTACAGGTCGGCCAGGTCGGCCACGGTCAGTGGCACCAGGCAGCGCTTGTCACCGCTGTTCAACTCGCCGGTCTGGGTTGGCGCAATGGCCTTGAGGCGGCTGATGGTCTGTGCCTGCTGGGCATCGAACTGGTCGCGGCAGGGTTGGCGGCAGCTCTGCTCGGCGGCGTCGAGGATCGGCCGGTAGCCGGTGCAGCGGCACAGGTTGCCGGCCAGGGCTTCCTGGGCCTGGTGCAGGTCGGGGCCGCTGCTGTTCTTCTGCAGGGCGAACAGCGACATCACGAAACCGGGGGTGCAGAAGCCGCACTGCGAGCCATGGCAATCGGCCATGGCCTGTTGCACGGTGTGCAGCTGGCCCTGGTGCTTGAGGCCTTCGACGCTGATCAGTTGCTTGCCGTGCAGCGACGAAACGAAGGTCAGGCACGAGTTGAGGCTGCGGTAGCGCAGGCTGTCGTTGCCCTGGTCGTCCTGGGTCAGTTCGCCGACCACCACGGTGCAGGCGCCGCAGTCACCACTGGCGCAGCCCTCCTTGGTGCCAGGTTTGCCCAGGTGCTCGCGCAGGTACTGCAGCACCGTCATGTTCGGGTCCAGGGCATGCTCACTACGCAGCTCCTGGTTGACGAGAAACTGGATCACGGGGATGGCCTCGCAATGGTTTTATTGTTGTTGGGCGGACTCTAAGCAAGAGCTGTCCAGCTGGTCAATATTTTTCTGACTCAAAGGTCAAGAAATTGCTCATATCCAAGCCCGGCCGCACACAGTGCCCATATCCCAAGCATAGATCGCGCCGGGCGCCTGGATGCCTTGCAGGTCAAATAAACCGCCAGGCCCCTCTGCGCGATTACCGGCCAAGTACGCTACAATCCGCTCCTTGTGCCCAGTTCAATGATTTTGAAGGAAAACCATGACGTTCAAGGCCCCGGACAGCCTCTCCGAGCAGATTGCCGATTACCTGGCCGAACGCATCATCCGCGGCGAGCTGGCGCCAGGCGAGCGTATCCAGGAGCAGAAGGTCACCCAGGCTCTCAACGTCAGCCGCGGCTCGGTGCGCGAGGCGCTGCTGATCCTCGAACGCCGCCACCTGGTGGCGATCCTGCCGCGCCGGGGTGCCCATGTGACCGAGCTCGACGAGCGCAGTGTGCGCAGCCTGTGCGCACTGATGGGCGAGTTCTACATCCTGCTGGGTAACGCGGTTGCGCAAAAATGGCGCACCGATGCCGACCTGCGCCCGTTCCTGGAGATCCAGCAGCGCCTGCAGCGGGCCCATGACCAGCTGGACATCAAGGCCTTCGTCGCCGACAGCTTCGCGGTCATGCGGGCGGCCTATCCGTTCGCCGACAACCCGTTCCTGCAGGAAACCGTGGAAAACCTGCAGCCGGCAATGAGCCGTGCCTACTACCTGTCGCTGGACCAGCGCCAGGCCAACATGATCGATTACCTGGACCTGTTCGCCCGCCTGCTCGACGCCGTGATCGCCCGTGACCTGCCGCGCATTCGCGAGGTGCTCACCGCCTATGGCCAGCGCAGCTGCGAACTGGTGCTGGCGGCGTTGGCCCGAGGCTGACCGATGCGCCTGAAGTGCATTCGCCTGGCCGGGTTCAAGTCGTTCGTCGACCCGACCACGGTCAACTTCCCCAGCAACATGGCGGCCGTGGTCGGCCCCAACGGCTGTGGCAAGTCCAACATCATCGATGCCGTGCGCTGGGTGATGGGCGAGAGTTCGGCAAAGAACCTGCGCGGCGAGTCGATGACCGATGTCATCTTCAACGGCTCCAGTGGCCGCAAGCCGGTCAGCCAGGCCAGCATCGAGCTGGTGTTCGACAACAGCGAAACCACCCTGGTCGGCGAATATGCCGCCTACGCCGAGATCTCGATCCGCCGCAAGGTCACCCGCGACGGGCAGAACAGTTACTACCTCAACGGCACCAAGTGCCGCCGGCGCGATATCACCGACATCTTCCTCGGTACCGGCCTGGGGCCGCGCAGCTACTCGATCATCGAACAGGGCATGATCTCCAAGCTGATCGAGGCCAAGCCCGAGGAGCTGCGCAACTTCATCGAGGAAGCCGCCGGCATTTCCAAGTACAAGGAACGCCGCCGTGAAACCGAGAGCCGCATCCGCCGCACCCAGGAAAACCTGGCGCGCCTGACCGACCTGCGCGAAGAGCTGGAGCGCCAGCTGGAGCGCCTGCACCGTCAGGCCCAGGCGGCCGAGAAGTACCGCGAATACAAGGCCCAGGAGCGCCAGCTGAAGGCGCGCCTGTCGGCCTTGCGCTGGCGTGACCTGGACGAACGGGTGCGCCAGCGCGAGGCGGTGATCGGCGACCAGGATGTGTCCCATGAGGCGCTGGTGGCCGAGCAGCGCAATGCCGATGCCAGCATCGAGCGCCTGCGCGATGGCCATCACGAATTGTCCGAACGCTTCAACCAGGTGCAGGGCCGTTTCTACTCGGTGGCCGGTGACATCGCCCGGGTCGAGCAGAGCATCCAGCACGGCCAGCAGCGCCTGCGCCAGTTGCAGGATGACTTCAAGGAAGCCGAGCGCACGCGCCTGGAAACCGAGTCGCACCTGGGCCACGACCGTACCCTGCTGGCTACCTTGGGCGAAGAGCTGGCCATGCTCGAACCCGAGCAGGAAATGACCCTGGCCGCTGCCGAAGAAGCCACTGCCGCCCTTGAAGAGGCCGAGCTGGGCATGCACGGCTGGCAGGAACAGTGGGACAGCTTCAACAGCCGTTCCGCCGAGCCGCGCCGCCAGGCCGAAGTGCAGCAGGCGCGCCTGCAACAGCTGGAGGCCAGCCTGGAACGCCAGGCCGAGCGCCAGCGCAAGCTGGGCGAGGAGCGTGAGCTGCTGGGCAGCGACCCGCAGGATGCGGCCATGCTCGAACTGGCCGAGCAGCTAGCCAGCAGCGAAATGTTGCTGGAAGAGTTGCAGTTGTCGGAAGAGCAGGTGGTCGAGCGCCTGGAAGGCGCGCGTGAACAACTGCAGCAGGCCACCCAGGCCCAACAGCAGGCGCAGGGCGACCTGCAACGCCTGGGTGGCCGCCTGGCCTCGCTTGAAGCCTTGCAGCAGGCTGCGCTGGAGCCGGGTGCAGGTGCTGCGCACTGGCTGCAGGGCCAGGGCCTGGAGCAACAGCCGCGGCTGGCTGAAGGGTTGCGGGTAGAGCCGGGCTGGGAGCTTGCGGTAGAAACCGTGCTCGGTGCCGATCTGCAGGCTGTGCTGGTGGATGACTTCAATAACCTGGATTTTGCCGGCCTGGAGCAGGGCGAGTTGCGCTTGCTGCTGGCGAGCGGTACCGGCTCGTCGCTGCCCGGCAGCCTGCTGGAAAAGGTCGAAGGCCGTGTCGACCTGGCGCCCTGGCTGGGCCAGGTCAAACCCGTGGAAGACCTTGCCCAGGCGCTGGCGCAGCGCGCCTCGCTCGGCGAAGGCCAGAGCCTGGTCAGCCGCGATGGCTACTGGGTTGGCCGACACTTCCTGCGGGTGCGCCGTGGCGGCGAAGCCGAAGGCGGCGTGCTGGCACGCGGCCAGGAGATCGAGCGCCTGGGCCAGGAGCAACTGGAGCAGGAAGCGGCGCTGGAGCAGTTGGAACAGCAACTGCAGGCCCTGCGCGAGCAGCAACTGGACCTTGAAGAACAGCGTGAACAACTGCGCCGTCGCACCCAGGAAGAAAACCGCCTGCATGGCGAGCTGAAGGCCAACCTGTCGGCTGGCCGCGCACGTGCCGAGCAGGTCGAGCTGCGCCGCCGGCGCCTGCAGGAAGAGCTGAGCGAACTGGAAGAACAGCGCGCCCTGGAACATGAGCAGCTGGGCGAAGCCCGCCTGCTGCTGCAGGAGGCCTTGGAGCTGATGGCCCAGGACACCGAGCAGCGCGAGCAGTTGATGGCTCGCCGCGACACCCTGCGCGAAAGCCTCGATCGCGTGCGCCAGGAGGCCCGCCAGCACAAGGATCACGCTCACCAGCTGGCTGTGCGCCTGGGCTCGCTGCGCGCGCAGCATGATTCCACCCGCCAGGCCCTGGAGCGTCTTGAGCAGCAGGCCGCGCGCCTGACCGAGCGCCAGGAGCAACTGAGCCTGAACCTGGAGGAGGGCGAGGCCCCGCAGGAAGAACTGCGCCTGAAGCTGGAAGAGCTGCTGGAGCGGCGCATGAGCGTCGACGAGGAAATGCGCCAGGCTCGCCTGCACATGGACGAAGCCGACCGCGAACTGCGCGACGCCGAAAAGCGCCGTACCCAGGCCGAGCAGCAGGCCCAGTTGCTGCGTGGCCAGCTGGAACAGCTGCGCCTGGAGTGCCAGGGCCTGGATGTGCGGCGCAAGACCTTGCAGGAGCAGTTGCTGGCCGATGGCTACGACCTGCAAGGTGTGCTCGCCACCCTGGAGGCCGAGGCCAGCGAGCAGGGCACCGAACAGGAGTTGGAGCAGCTCGATGCGCGTATCCAGCGCCTGGGGGCGATCAACCTGGCGGCCATCGAAGAGTACGAGCAGCAGTCCGAGCGCAAGCGCTACCTGGACGCCCAGGACGCCGACCTGGTCGAAGCCCTGGAGACCCTGGAAAACGTCATTCGCAAGATCGACAAGGAAACCCGCAACCGCTTCAAGGATACCTTTGATCAGATAAATGCCGGATTACAGGCACTTTTCCCAAAAGTTTTCGGTGGTGGCAGCGCTTATCTGGAACTGACGGGCGAAGATCTACTCGATACAGGGGTAACGATCATGGCGCGGCCACCGGGCAAGAAGAACAGCACCATCCATCTGCTGTCCGGCGGCGAGAAGGCACTGACCGCATTGGCGCTGGTGTTTGCCATCTTCAAGTTGAACCCCGCACCGTTCTGCATGCTCGACGAAGTCGACGCGCCGCTGGACGATGCCAACGTCGGGCGTTACGCCCGTCTGGTCAAGGAAATGAGTGAAAGCGTGCAGTTCATCTACATCACCCATAACAAGATTGCCATGGAGATGGCGGATCAATTGATGGGGGTGACCATGCATGAACCGGGCTGTTCACGTCTGGTTGCCGTCGATGTGGAGGAGGCCATGGCCATGGTCGATGCCTGATGCTCGACGATAAGGGCATATTCCGTAGCGAAATGCCCCCGCCATGTGCGACAGACGGTGTAAAGTTGTCTTTGGTCGTGCTAGCTTAATGTCACTCGTTTTTTGCGTGGGTAAAACGCCTGTCAGAACATAGAGTTGGCGCCACGTGTTAAAGGGCTTTGAACCCTTTGTTTTCAAGCATATTTTTATAGAGGCACGGGATTACATGGAAATCGGTCTGCGCGAGTGGCTGATCGTCATCGGCATCATTGTCATTGCCGGGATTCTTTTCGACGGCTGGCGCCGCATGCGCGGCGGGAAAGGCAAGTTGAAATTCCGTCTGGATCGCAGTTATTCCAACCTGCCGGACGAAGAGGGCAATGCCGAAGTGCTTGGCCCTTCGCGGGTGCTGGATACCCACAAGGAGCCTGAGCTGGACGAAAGCGACCTGCCGTCGCTCAGTGCTTCTGCGCGTGATCGCGAGCGCGAGCCCAAGCCGGCCAAGGCTGCCAAGCGCGGCAAGCGCGCCACCGCTGCTGCGGATGCACAGCAGGGTGACCTGAACCTCAGCGCCGAGCCACGCGAGCCCGACCTGTTTGCCGACAGCGATGACGACTTTGCCGCGGAAAACACCCGCAGCAACGGTGCGGCGCCTGCCAGCAACAGCGTCAAGGAGCTGCCGCCGGCCGAGGAAGTGCTGGTGATCAGCGTCATCTCCCGCGACGAGGGTGGCTTCAAGGGCCCGGCGCTGCTGCAGAACATTCTGGAAAGCGGCCTGCGCTTCGGCGAAATGGACATCTTCCACCGTCACGAGAGCATGGCCGGTCACGGCGAGGTGCTGTTCTCCATGGCCAACGCCGTCAAGCCCGGCGTGTTCGACCTGGACGACATCGACCACTTCAGCACCCGCGCGGTGAGCTTCTTCCTCGGCCTGCCGGGCCCACGTCATCCGAAGCAGGCCTTCGACGTGATGGTGGCTGCGGCGCGCAAGCTGGCGCACGAACTGAACGGTGAGCTCAAGGACGACCAGCGCAGCGTGCTGACCGCCCAGACCATCGAGCACTACCGCCAGCGCATCGTCGAATTCGAGCGCCGTGCGCTGACCCAGAAGCGCTGACAGATCCAGACGAAAGAGCAGCCTGAGGGCGTGCTGGTCGGTTCGGGTAATGCTGTTGCCTGCACTGGCCCTATCGCCGGCAAGCCAGCTCCCACAGGTGTATCACTGCCCTCCAGGCCTGTGGTTTACCTGTGGGAGCTGGCTTGCCGGCGATAGGGCCGGGGCAGGCAACACAAATCCAGGCCCCATGCACCACCCCCAGGCTGCTCTTTTGCTTTGCAAGAGAAGACAAATCCCATGACCGCCGAAACCCGTATCCACGAACTGCGTGCCGAGCTCGACCAGCACAACTACCGCTACTACGTGCTCGATGAGCCAAGCGTGCCCGATGCCGAATACGACCGCCTGTTCAACGAGCTCAAGGCGCTTGAAGCCGAACACCCGCACCTGGTAACCCCCGACTCGCCCACCCAGCGCGTGGGTGGCGAAGCCCTGGCCGCGTTCAGCCAGGTACGCCACGAAGTGCCCATGCTCAGCCTGGGCAACGCCTTCGAAGAAGCCGACTTGCGTGAGTTCGGCCGCCGCGTGGTAGACGGCCTCGACCAGCCCGGTGCGGTCGACTACAGCTGCGAGCCCAAGCTCGACGGCCTGGCCGTAAGCTTGTTGTACCGCGACGGCCAGCTGGTGCAGGGTGCCACCCGTGGCGACGGCACCACTGGCGAAGACATCAGTGCCAACGTGCGTACCGTGCGCAACATCCCGCTCAAGCTGCAAGGCGAGGGGTGGCCGGCGGTGCTGGAGGTGCGCGGCGAGGTGTACATGAGCAAGGCCGGTTTCGATCGGCTCAACGCCGCCCAGGCCGAAGCAGGTGGCAAGACCTTCGCCAACCCGCGCAACGCCGCCGCCGGCAGCCTGCGTCAGCTGGATTCGAAAATCACCGCCAGCCGCCCGCTGGAATTCTGCTGCTATGGCGTCGGCCAGGTGTCCGCGAGCATCGGCGACAGCCACATCGGCATCCTCGAGCAGCTCAAGGCCTGGGGCCTGCCGATCAGCCGCGAACTCAAGCATGCCGCTGGCATCGAAGAATGCCTGGCCTACTACCGCGACATCGGCGAGCGACGCAACAGCCTGCCCTACGAAATCGACGGCGTGGTGTTCAAGGTCAACAGCCTGGCCGCCCAGCGCGAACTGGGCTTCCGCGCCCGTGAGCCGCGCTGGGCGATTGCCCACAAGTTCCCGGCCATGGAAGAGCTGACCGAGGTGCTGGATGTCGAATTCCAGGTCGGCCGCACCGGTGCGGTAACGCCCGTGGCACGCCTGAAGCCGGTCAAGGTCGCCGGTGTGACCGTGTCCAACGCCACCCTGCACAACATGGACGAAATCGCCCGCCTGGGCCTGCGCATTGGCGACACGGTGATCATCCGCCGCGCCGGTGACGTGATTCCGCAGGTGATGCAGGTGGTGCTGGAGCGCCGCCCGGAAGATGCGCGCCCGGTGCAGGTGCCTAGCGAATGCCCGGTATGCGGCTCGCAGGTCGAGCGTACCCAGCTGGTCAAGCGTAGCAAGGGCAAGGAAACCACCAGCGAGGGTGCGGTGTACCGCTGCGTCGGTCGCCTGGCCTGTGGCGCCCAGCTCAAGCAGGCGATCATCCACTACGTGTCACGCCGCGCCATGGACATCGACGGCCTGGGCGAGAAGAGCGTCGAGCAGCTGGTGGACGAAGGCCTGATCGGCTCGCCGGCCGACCTGTACAAGCTGGAATTCGACCAGATCGTCGGCCTGGAAGGTTTTGCCGAAGTGTCCAGCAAGAAGCTGCTGGATGCCATCGAAGCCAGCAAGCGCCCGGGCCTGGCGCGCTTCATCTACGCCCTGGGCATCCCGGACGTAGGCGAGGAGACCGCCAAGGTGCTGGCCCGGTCGCTGGGCAGTCTGGCGCGCGTGCAGCAAGCGCTGCCGCAAGTGCTCACCTACCTGCCGGATATCGGCCTGGAGGTGGCGTACGAGATCCACAACTTCTTCGAGGACGAGCACAACCGCAAGGTCATCAGGCAGTTGCTCGACAGCGGCATGCAACTGCAGGACGAAGGCGAGCTGGCTGCCGAATTCGCCGCCAGCACCACCCTGGCCGGCATGATCGCCAAGCTCGACATCGCCTCGGTTGGCCCGACCGGTGCCGAGAAGCTGGTGGCCAAGCTCGACAGCCTGGACAAGATCATCGCCGCCGACGGTATCGACCTGCGCCAGGCCCTGGCGGCCAAGCAGGCCGAAGCCGTGCGCGAGTTCTTCAAGGATGAAGCCAACCAGAAGCTGGCCCGGGACATCGAGGCACAGTTGCTGGCGTTCGGCATGCACTGGAGCAGCGAGAAGAAAGTCGCCGAAGGCCTGCCGCTGGCCGGCCAGACCTGGGTGCTGACCGGCACCCTGGAGCGCATGAGCCGTGATATCGCCAAGGAAAAGCTGGAAAGCCTGGGGGCCAAGGTGGCGGGTTCGGTTTCCGGCAAGACCCACTGCGTGGTGGCAGGGCCGGGGGCGGGGTCCAAGCTGGCCAAGGCCAGTGAGTTGGGGGTGAAGGTACTTGATGAAGATGCCTTCGTCACCTTCCTGGCCGAGCAGGGCATCGCTGTCTAACGCCCTGCGCAATCCCCTGTGGCTTGCGCGGTCCTTGTGGGAGCGGGCATGCCCGCGAACACGGGCGAAGCCCGTGCCATCCACCGCGGCGCCTGCTTCGCGGCGGTTCGACGCCTCGACACGCCCGCTCCCACAGGTCCTGCGCTGGTCTTGCTGTCAGCGCTAACCCTGTAGGAGCGGGTTCACCCGCGAATTGGCAGCTCCAGGCCACCCCGACCCGGACAAGTCATTGAGAAATGATGACTTTTTCTGCTCCAGAGGTTGTATCTGCCCCCAAGACCGGTACAATGGCGCCACTCGCTGTTCAGCGAGCCTTGTAGTGGTGGCCCCATCGGTCCCCCCGCATTGATTACCCGTTAACCTGGTCAGGCCCGGAAGGGAGCAGCCATAGCGGGAACATCGAGTGCCGGGGTGTGGCTGGTGGGGCCGCCTCCATTTCAGGTCCTTGAATTTTCAAGGATTTCTCGCATTACCCAACTCGACAACTTCGGCCTGGTGAGAGCCTCCCTCTCCTCAAGCGCATAGGGAAGCTACGCGAACGAGGTTCTCAGAAAAGAGCCCTCGCTGATAAACGTAGACTTTCCCGCCCGTGTCCCCTTTGAACGTCTCGATCACATTGTCCGCCGCAACAGGGCTGCTCAGGATCACGCGATAGCTTCGGCTCGTATGGGTGACGTTCGGCGATTGCTGATTCTCTTGCAACTTCTGCATGACGCAGGCGGAAAAAGCTTCTGGAGATTTCGCGGTCAGCAACTCCTTTGTCGGCTGGTTAGGCGCGGATGCGCACCCCGCCAGCAGCGTGAGAGTGAATGAGGCAGCAGCAAGAGGCAGAAAGCGCATCAGACAGTTCCAGATTTGAGTTCAGGCGCCATTCTCCATTTCATTTGGCTGATAGAAAACATGCAAATGTCGATGTTACCTATCATTGATTTTGATGAGTAACGAGCGTCTCAGGGTAACCGAATGTCTATTCAATCTACCAAGGCGATGATTTAGACCAGTTTCTGATATTTTTCTTCGATCAAACTCTCCTCTAAGCTGCCTCCTCTTTGAAGCAATGCATTTCGGTGTGAGCATGAAAGAGATCCGCAAGGCAGGTGATCGGGGCGCTACCCGTTTGCCGTGGCTGAAATCCCGGCATTCCTTCTCGTTGGGAAGCTATAGAAACCCGCAAGAGAGTGGTTTCTCGGACCTGCGCGTCATCAACGAAGATTGGATTTCACAGGGTAAAGGCTTCGGTCAACATGGCCATCGTGATGTGGAGATCCTGACTTATGTGCTCAAGGGGACATTGGCCCATCGAGACACCCTGGCAAACAGCACCAGGATTCACGCAGGCGACTTTCAGCTCATCAGCGCCGGCTCAGGTATCGAGCACAGCGAATTCAATGCTTCCGCTACCCAGCCTGTGCATCTGCTACAGATCTGGCTGACCCCCCATTCGTCTCGCACCAAGCCTTCATACCAACAGAAGCACTTTCCGGCCGGAGAGCGGCATGGAAAGCTCCAGCTGATCGCCTCGAAAACGGGGCAAGCCGGATCGCTGAAAATCCTCCAGGATACGAAAATCTATGCGGGCAACTTCTCACAAGGTGAGTCGCATACTCTGGCCCTCGCAGGGCGACGACACGCCTATGTCCACGTTGTCGCAGGCAGGCTCCGGGTGAACGGAGAAACTGTTGTGGAGGGCGACGGACTGAAGCTGACGGAAACCCAGGCGGTCACGTTCAGCCACGCTACTGATGCGCAGGTGCTGGTGTTCGATCTCCGGGCAACAGGCTCGGCACCTTCCAGGAAGCAATCCTTCGGGAGCTGCAAGACGCAGGCATGTGCCCGGCGCCGGTAGGTGCCTTCTGACTTCCATTCCTGCCGCGACCGCGCCGATGCAGCGGAGTAGGCGCTGTTGTCCTACCCGCATCGAAAGCCCGGTTTCAGCAGGTATTCATTACTTTAGAGAAACCTGTCCGGCCTCAAGTTTGAGCGCCTTGAGGCGCTTCAGCAGCGTGCTGATATTCGTGCGTGCCGAACCTTCATTGGCCAGGCGCAGGCGCTTGATCGCGATAACGGAGTCGCCAACGCCAGCGGTAAAGGGCGTCCGAATGATCTCTCGGAAAATAACGGTGTTTGAAGCAGACTCGGTCAACGTATATTCAGCCTCGCAGGTAACTTCGAAATCCAGGCCAAAAATGGGTTGGTCGACCCGCAGCAGGTTGGCGCGCAGGGTGTAGGCAGCAGGTGCTTCGCCAAGCAGGTCAGCACTGGCAAGTGATTGTTTGAGTGCAGCACCAAAGTCCGGGCCGTCGATTTCCGAAGTCCAGAGCGGGTTGGTGGCGTCTCCGCCATTTACTTCGGTCACCTGAATGTTGCGATGCAGGCGTTGATCATAAAACTGCGCATCGGTCTGGTCGGATGCCACGGACATTCCGGAAATTTGAGCAGGCGAAGCGCACCCTGTGCAAAGGGCAATAAATACCGAGACCAGAAACACACGGAAGTAGGTCACTTGAATAATCCTTGAGTGATATGCCGGTAAAGCAAGACGAAAGCCATACATCGTGTATGGCTTCAACTATTGAAAGGCGCGCCGCGGCATCGTTGGGAACGTACAGGCCTCAGGCCGAGCGTTGCGCTGTGCGGCAGATGCCTTTACAGATTGTACTTCTCATCGATCCTGCGTTTGTCGAGCGTGTAGCGTTTGAGGTCGATCGAGTCGGATTCCAGCTTGGCATCGAGCTCGTCCATGTCGTGCTTTTTCAGCGTTGCAACATGGGCTTTGCTGGCTTGGTAGTTGATCATCTCTGCAGCGTCATGCCCACTCACCGGGTCCCACAGAATGGAAAGCGGCCAGAACAGCAGGTTCACCACGCCAAAGCCATATGCACGACCATAGAACGAGCCGCCACCTGGAAGCAGGCCAAGGCCGGCAGCAAGCCCTGGGCTTTTTTCTTCAACCGCGAGGTTTCTGGCGCGATAGCTGGCAAGTTCCGACTCTTGAGCCGAATTGAGGCCGGTAGCACAACCAGTGGTCAGCGCTATCAGTGCGGCAGCGGTCAGATTTCGAATTGTGGACATGCAACATTTCCTGAGTGTGAGTACTGTTCTCGGCGCACGGCTGGGCGCCGAGGCGCGTAACTCTACACTGAGTAGTGGCGTATTGATATCGTATTGCCATTACTCTATTCAGATGATGCATCCCAATGGTGGTTTTATCCTGGCCGCTTAAAGGCAACTGTTGAACTGCCCCGTTTTTCCCCATGCCCCGCCGCCGACAGCTTCATCAGCCGCTGGAATTTCGGACATTCCAGGTGATCTTCCTCAGGGCACTGGGCCGCATGCCGCAAGCCCTTGCTCATCGCCTGCAAGCGCCTGATCCGTGCATCCAGTTCGTCGGCCTTGGCGATCAGCATCTGCCGGTCGACCTGCAGGTCCACCAGCATCGTCCCCACTTCATCCAGCGAAAATCCCGCAGCCTGGCCCAGGGCGATCAGCGCCAGCCGGTCTGCCACATCGGCTGCGAACTGCCGCCGCTGGCCAGGCCCGGCGAGTGACTTGAGCAGGCCTTTCTTCTCGTAGTAGCGCAGCGTCGAGGCGGGTACGCCTGTGCGCTTGGCGACGTCGGCAATGTCCATTTCGGGCCCTTGACTTGAAGTTGACTTCAACTTCTATGCTGCGCGGCATGGTGATGACCGTCAATCTTCGAGGGTTTGTTCAATGACGTTTACTGCAATGTTTTCCGCTGCTTTGCCAATTGGTATCGGTGCCACGATGGTGATGGACTTGTGGGGGCTGCTGCTGAGGCGGATGGGTGTCGCCACGCTGAACTTCGCCATGGTCGGGCGTTGGGCGGGGCATTTGCTGCACGGGCGTGTGCGGCACCAGGCGATTGCCAAGGCGGAACCGGTGCGGCATGAGCTGGCGTTGGGGTGGGGGATTCATTACGCCATCGGCGTGCTGTTCGCGATGCTGCTGGTCGTGATCGTGGGGGAGGGCTGGTTGCTGGCACCTACATTGTTGCCTGCGCTGGTTGTTGGTGTGGTGACAGTCGTGGCGCCTTTGTGCTTCATGCAACCGGCGATGGGTGCGGGGTTCTTTGCGTCGAGGACGCCGACGCCTGCGCGCAACTGCCTGAAGAGCCTGGCCACGCATTTTGTGTTTGGCGTGGGGATGTTCTTGAGTGCGGGTTTGCTGGCGAGCGTGCAATCAGCCTGCTGACAGCACCACCAGGCTTGAGCCTGCAATAGAAACTGTGTCTGCACCGCACAATCCTGTGGGAGCGGGCATGCCCGCGAAGAATGCTGCTCGGTGGCTGGCACCGGCTTTGCCGGTGTTCGCGGGCTCGCCCGCTCCCACAGCGACCGCGTCGACTTTGAGATTTTGAGTCAGAGATTGCTGCCGATACTCCAGGGTTCAGGGGCGAGCCACAGACATAGGGGTTGGATCGCCCATCCCCCCATACCGCTGCACAATCCGCTCGATCTCCCCCGACTGCTTCATCCGCACCAGCGCCCGCAGCAGCCCTTGGGTCGGTATCGCCGGGTCATTGCGTATCATGCACCCCAGGTCCTGATCCTCCAGCACCGCCAGCGCCTGCAACTGCTGCTCGGCGGGCAGACCCTGGTTGAACCACTGCAACGACAGCTGGTTGCTTACCGCATGCCGATAGCGCCCGGCTTGCAGCTTCTGTAGCACCAGCAACTGGCTGCGGCTGTCCTCGCGGTGCAGGCGGCCCTGGTCCAGCAGCGGTTGCAAGGTCGAATAGGTGTAGCCAAGCACTGTGCCGATGGCCTGGGCAGGCAGTTGCTCCGGGGGCAGCGGAGTACTGTCGCCAGCGCGGCCTACCAGCAGGTCTCGCTGGTGCAGCAGCGGGATGCTCCAGACAAAATCCCCCGGCCGGTCATTGAACCACTGGGTGCTGACATAGCAGCGCACATCTATATCGCCGCTGTTCATCGCCTCCTGCAGGCGCAGGCGGGCCATGACGTGGTATTCGGGGCGTACGCCCACCTCCTTGGCCAAGGCCTGCATCAGGTCGTACAGCAAACCTTCCACCGGCTGGTCGCTTTCGATGCGGACCAGCGGCATGCTCCAGCTCTCGGCGACAGAAAAACGCAACACGGGCTGTTCAGCCTGGCTGTAGGTGCTCCACAGCAGCAACAGGGCCAGCAGTCTTCGCAAAGGCAATCCTCCCTGGATGGCGCGCCAGTTTCAAAGCTTAGACGACTTGCGCAGGGTGCAATTTTGCCCCCGCTCCGCTAGCATTAGCGATCTTCCGCTCGATCAGGCTACGATGGTTTTTCGATGAGTTATCAGGTTCTTGCACGTAAATGGCGTCCGCGCTCGTTCCGCGAAATGGTCGGCCAGACCCATGTGCTCAAGGCCTTGATCAATGCCTTGGACAACCAGCGCCTGCACCATGCCTACCTGTTCACCGGTACCCGGGGTGTAGGCAAGACCACCATTGCCCGTATCATCGCCAAGTGCCTGAACTGCGAAACCGGCATCACCTCCACGCCCTGCGGCACCTGCTCGGTGTGCCGGGAGATCGACGAAGGCCGTTTCGTCGACCTGATCGAGATCGACGCCGCCAGCCGCACCAAGGTCGAGGACACCCGCGAACTGCTCGATAACGTGCAGTACGCCCCGAGCCGTGGGCGCTTCAAGGTCTACCTGATCGACGAAGTGCACATGCTCTCGACACACTCGTTCAACGCCTTGCTCAAGACGCTGGAAGAGCCGCCGCCCTACGTCAAGTTCATCCTCGCCACCACCGACCCGCAGAAACTGCCGGCCACCATCCTGTCGCGCTGCCTGCAGTTCTCGCTGAAGAACATGAGCCCGGAGCGGGTGGTCGAGCACCTTAGCCACGTTCTGGCTGCCGAGAACGTGCCGTTCGAGCCGGATGCCCTGTGGCTGCTGGGGCGCGCGGCCGATGGTTCGATGCGCGACGCCATGAGCCTGACCGACCAGGCCATCGCCTTTGGCGAAGGCAAGGTACTGGCCGCCGACGTGCGGGCCATGCTCGGCAGCCTCGATCATGGTCAGGTTTACGGGGTGCTGCAGGCGCTGCTCGAAGGCGATGCCCGGGCCTTGCTCGAGGCCGTGCGCAACCTGGCCGAGCAGGGGCCGGACTGGGCCGGCGTGCTGGCCGAGATGCTCAATGTGCTGCACCGCGTTGCCATTGCCCAGGCGCTGCCGGAAGCGGTGGACAACGGCCAGGGTGACCGTGAGCGTGTGCTGGCGCTGGCCTCGGCATTGCCAGCCGAGGACGTGCAGTTCTATTACCAGATGGGCCTGATCGGCCGCCGTGATCTGCCACTTGCGCCGGACCCGCGCGGTGGTTTCGAAATGGTCCTGCTGCGCATGCTGGCGTTCCGCCCGGCCGACACCGACGACGCGCCGAAGCCGGTACTAAAGCCAGTGGGGATCAGCCAGGCCACAGCTGATCCTGCAACACCGGTGGCAGCGCCGGCGGTTGCCGTGGCGCCGCCGGCCGCTGCTGTCGTGGAGCCTGTTGCACCGGTTGCCGCGCAACAAGTGCAGGCGCCCGCACCGGTCGAGCCAGCGCCACAGCCGGTTGTCGAACCTGTGGTGGCGGCTGAGCCTGCCCCGGTCAGCGAACCTGAGCCAGCACCAGAACCCGTGGCAGAGGTGGTTGACCTGCCATGGGAAGAGCCCGCGCCAGCGCCTGCACCGGTAGTGGCCGAGCCTGCGCTGGCTCCTGCTCCGCCCCCTGCACCCACGCCGGCACCTGCCGCCCCGGCACACGACGACGAGCCACCTTTCGACCCGTCCGCTTATGCCGCAGTAGGCATGGACCGCGACGATGAACCGCCCCTGGACGAAGACTATTACGGCGGCGAAAGCGACCCGGTCGGCTTCAGCTACCTGGACGAACTGGCCGAACACGTCCAGGAAGAAGCACCCAAGCCGGCAGCCGAACCGCTGCCCGCAGCCAAGCCGGCCACCGGCCTGGCCCTGCAATGGCTGGAATTATTCCCACAGTTGCCTGTATCCGGGATGACAGGCAACATCGCGGCAAACTGTACGTTGATTGCCGCCGATGGCGACGACTGGCTGCTGCACCTGGACCCTGGCCAGGGTGCGCTGTTCAACGCCACCCAGCAGCGGCGCCTCAACGAAGCGCTCAACCAGCACCTGGGGCGCACGCTGAACCTGCGCATCGAGCTGATCCTGCCCGAGCAGGAAACCCCGGCCCAGGCAGCGGCACGCAAACGCGCCGAGCGCCAGCAGGACGCAGTCACCTCGATCGAGCAGGATCCGTTGATCCAGCAGATGATCAAGTTGTTCGGCGCCAAGGTGCGGCAGGATACTATTGAGCCTGTAGAAGCCCTGGTTAATCAGGGCCAGTAATGGATAACCATGCGGCCGGCCCGGTGCCGGGCCGCATCACATGACCCAATCGAGGTATACCCCCATGATGAAAGGTGGCATGGCCGGCCTGATGAAGCAGGCCCAGCAGATGCAGGAAAAGATGCAGAAGATGCAGGAAGAGCTGGCCAACGCCGAAGTCACCGGCCAGTCCGGTGGTGGCCTGGTGAGCGTGGTGATGACCGGTCGTCACGACGTCAAGCGTGTCAGCATCGACCAGAGCCTGATGTCGACTGATGAAGACGACAAGGAAGTGCTGGAAGACCTGATCGCCGCCGCGCTGAACGACGCCGTGCGCAAGGTCGAGCAGAACAGCCAGGACAAGATGGGCAGCATGACCGCCGGCATGCAGCTGCCGCCGGGCTTCAAGATGCCGTTCTAAGGGCATTTGCGTTACCGAAAACCGCCGCTGATGACAGCGGCGGTTTTTTTGTGCGTTCCTGCAGCCTGCGCGGTCTTTGTAGGAGCGGCCTTGTGTCGCGAAAGGGCTGCGCAGCAGCCCCGGCAATTCACGCTGCGAAGCTGAAATCCCGGGGCCGCTTCGCGCCCCTTTCGCGACACAAGGCCGCTCCCACAAAAAAGCGGACCGCGTAGGTCGCATGGCTGATTTGACGCCACTGCCCCCGCTGGGTATAAACCGCCTCTTATTGAATTGTCAGGCCTTTCCCATGAGCTTCAGCCCTCTCATCCGCCAACTGATCGATGCCCTGCGTATTCTCCCGGGTGTCGGCCAGAAAACCGCCCAGCGCATGGCCCTGCAACTGCTCGAGCGTGACCGCAGCGGCGGCCTGCGCCTGGCCCAGGCCTTGACCCAGGCCATGGAGGGAGTTGGGCATTGCCGTCAGTGCCGCACCCTGACCGAGCAGGAGCTGTGCCCGCAATGCGCCGACACGCGCCGTGACGATACCCAGTTGTGTGTGGTCGAAGGGCCGACCGATGTGTATGCAGTGGAGCAGACCGGCTACCGTGGCCGCTACTTCGTGCTCAAGGGCCACTTGTCGCCGCTGGACGGGTTGGGGCCTGAGGCGATCGGGATTCCGCAACTGATGGCGCGGATCGAGGAGCAGGGCACCTTCACCGAGGTGATCCTGGCGACCAACCCGACGGTGGAAGGGGAGGCGACGGCGCATTACATTGCCCAGTTGCTGAGCGAGAAGGGCCTGGTGGCGTCGCGGATTGCCCATGGCGTGCCGCTGGGCGGCGAGCTGGAGCTGGTGGATGGTGGGACCTTGGCCCATGCGTTTGCGGGGCGTCGGCCGATTTCGCTCTGATTCAGAATGGTTGGGGCCGCTTTGCGGCCCATCGCCGGCAAGCCAGCTCCCACAGGGTTGCCGCAGGGCTGATGGCAGCGCCGTACTTGTGGGAGCTGGCTTGCCGGCGATAGGGCGCAAAGCGCCCTCGAATACTCAGTATTCGCTGAGTGAAAACTCGGTCAGGCAGAAAGTCGGTACCCCGGCCGCCTGCAGCCGGCGCGACCCGTCCAGCTCCGGCAGATCGATGATCGCCGCCGCCTCGAACACCCGCGCACCGGTCCGGCGCACCAGGTTGGCCGCTGCCAGCAGCGTACCGCCAGTAGCAATCAAGTCATCGAAGATCAACACCGAATCCCCTTCGCACAGGCTGTCGGCATGCACTTCCAGGAAGGCTTCGCCGTACTCGGTCTGGTAACCCTCGCTCAGCACATCAGCCGGCAGCTTGCCCTGCTTGCGGAACAGGATCAGTGGCTTGTTCAGCTGGTGGGCGATGATCGAGCCGATCAGGAAGCCCCGCGCGTCCATGGCGCCAATGTGGCTGAACTCGGCTTCGACATAGCGTTCGATGAACTGGTCGGCCACATAGCGCAGCCCGCGCGGCGACTGGAACAGCGGGGTGATATCGCGGAAGATCACGCCCGGTTTGGGGAAGTCCACTACCGGGCGGATCAGGGCTTTGAGGTCGAAGGCGTCGCTGTGCATTGTTGCGGGTATCCTGGGAAAACGAATGCCCAAGTATACCCGCTAAACGCCGGCCTCAGGCCTCCATTGCTCCACCGGCCAGCGCGCACAGCTGGATCGGGTCGAGAATGTGCACTTCCTTGCCTTCGGCACGGATCAGGCCGTTCTGCTGGAAGCGGGTGAACACCCGCGAAACGGTTTCTACCGCCAGGCCCAGGTAGTTGCCGATTTCGTTGCGCGACATGCTCAGGCGGAACTGGTTGGCCGAATAACCGCGGGCGCGGAAGCGTGCCGACAGGTTGACCAGGAAGGTGGCAATACGCTCGTCAGCGGTCTTTTTCGACAGCAGCAGCATCATCTGCTGGTCGTCGCGGATTTCCCGGCTCATTACCCGCATCAGCTGGCGGCGTAGCTGCGGCAGCTGCACCGACAGCTCGTCGAGGCGTTCGAACGGGATTTCGCACACCGAGGTGGTTTCCTGGGCCTGGGCCGACACCGGGTAGGCTTCGGTGTCCATGCCCGACAGGCCGACCAGCTCGCTGGGCAGGTGGAAGCCGGTGATCTGCTCTTCGCCGCTGTCGCTGAGGCTGAAGGTTTTCAGCGCGCCGGAACGTACCGCGTAGACCGAGCCGAAATTGTCGCCCTGGCGGAACAGGAACTCGCCTTTTTTCAACGGCCGCCCACGCTTGACGATTTCATCCAGTGCATCCATGTCTTCCAGGTTGAGCGACAGAGGCAGGCACAGGGGGGCCAGGCTGCAGTCCTTGCAATGGGCCTGGTTGTGTGGGCGCAGTTTGACTGGCTCGGACATTTTCATTCGATCCTTGTGGGAAAGCACACATAAGACGTAAGGGTAACTCACGGCGTAGGTTGTAGGCCAGCGTGCGCTGTTGTGGTGCGAGCTGGCCCGGCCCCGGCGGGTGTGCGCCGGGGCCTTCGCTGTGCCCATGGTGTGCCTGGCAAGGAGCTTTGTCCATGCGGTTGAACGACTCGGTTCAGATCACCCGCGAGAAGCGCTGGCGGTTGTGCATCGCCAGGTAGGCGTCGAACACCATGCACACCGAGCGCGCCAGCAGGCGGCCGGCCGGCAGGATGCGGATGCCTTTGTCGTCCAGGCGGATCAGGCCGTCGCGCTGCAAGGTCAGCAGCTCTGGCCAGAGGTCGTTGAAGTAGCCGCGAAAATCGATGGTGAAGGCTTGTTCGATCGGCTCGAAATCCAGCTCGAAATGGCAGATCAGTTGCTGGATCACTGCCCGGCGGATGCGGTCGTCGTGATTGCACAGCAGGCCGCGCTGGGTGGCCAGCTGGGCGTTGGACAGGCTGTCCTGGTAGGTGTTGAGGTCGCTGCTGTTCTGGCAGTACAGGTCGCCGATCTGGCTGATGGCCGAAACGCCCAGGCCGATCAGGTCGCAGTGCCCATGGGTGGTGTAACCCTGGAAGTTGCGCTGCAGGGTGCCTTCTTCCTGGGCGACGGCCAGCTCGTCGTCGGGCAGGGCGAAGTGGTCCATGCCGATGTAGCGGTAGCCGGCTGCGGTCAGCTGGTCGATGGTGGCGTGCAGCATCTCCAGCTTGGCGGCCGCGCTGGGCAGGTCATTGCTGTCGATGCGCCGTTGCGGCATGAAGCGCTCGGGCAGGTGGGCGTAGTTGAACACCGACAGGCGGTCGGGTTGCAGGCGGATCACTTCTTCGACGGTGCGGGCAAAGCCTTCCGGGGTTTGCTTGGGCAGGCCGTAGATCAGGTCGAGGTTGATCGAGCGGAACTGCAAGGTGCGCGCGGCTTCGATCAGGGTGCGGGTCTGCTCCAGGCTCTGCAGGCGGTTGACCGCGCGCTGCACGGCCGGGTCGAGGTCCTGCACGCCCAGGCTGACGCGGTTGAAGCCCAGTTCGCGGAGCAGGCCCATGGTCGACCAGTCGGCTTCGCGCGGGTCGATCTCGATGCCGTAGTCGCCGGAGTCGTCGTCCAGCAGGTGGAAGTGCTGGCGCAGGGTGGCCATCAGCTGGCGGAGTTCCACATGGCTGAGGAAAGTTGGCGTGCCGCCGCCGAAATGCAGCTGCTCGACACGCTGTTTAGGGTCGAGGTGGCAGGCGATCAGCTGGATTTCCTGCTCCAGGCGCTGCAGGTAGGGCGCAGCGCGGCCGCGGTCCTTGGTGATCACCTTGTTGCAGGCGCAGTAGTAGCAGATGTTGGCGCAGAACGGCACATGCACGTACAGCGACAGCGGGCGCGCGGCCCGACGGCTTTCGCGCAGGGCGTGGAGCAGGTCGAACGAGCCCACTTCGCTGTGCAACTGCACGGCGGTCGGGTAAGAGGTGTAGCGTGGTCCGGCCAGGTCGTAACGGCGGATCAGGTCGGTATCCCAACGAAGGTCGTCGAGCATGAGGGCGGTCCCCGGAAAGAGCAGCAGTGCCCCGGAGTCTATGGCCGTCTGTAGGAATCTGTGTTGATTTGTATCAAGGGCATTGGGGCTGCTCTGCAGCCCTTCGCGGGCTTGACCGCTCCCACAGGGGTACACATGATCCTGTGGGAGCGGGCATGCCCGCGAAGGGTCGCAAAGCGGCCCCCATCAATGCCCCATCAACCAATGCTGGTGCGGTCCAGGCATTGTCCAGATACCAAACAGCATCACCAGCACTCCGCCAGCCGCCCGCACACTGCGTCTTTTCAACAAAATGTTTACTCGCTCCGCGGCTAATCCGGTAGCCAGCAATACCGGCCAAGTCCCCACGCCGAAAGCCAGCATCAGCGCCGCGCTGTACCCGGCATTGCCTTGGCTGGCCGCCCACAGCAAGGTGCTGTACACCAACCCGCACGGCAACCACCCCCACAAGGCCCCCAGCAACAACGCCCGAGGCACGCTGGACACCGGCAGCAAGCGCGACGCCAGCGGCTGGATATGCCGCCACAGCCCCCGGCCCAGCGCCTCGATGCGGGTCAGCCCGCTCCACCAGCCGGCCAGGTACAACCCCATGGCGATCAACAGCAGCGCCGCCACCACCCGCAGTGCCAGCGCCGCCGGGCTGCTGGCCACGGCCCAGCCGGCCAGGCCCAGCAGCAGGCCGGCACAGGCATAACTGAGAATACGCCCAAGGTTGTACGCCAGCAGCAGGCGCAAGCGCCGGCCACGTTGTTCGGGTGGTATGGCAAGGGTCAGCGCGCCCATCAGACCGCCGCACATGCCCAGGCAGTGGCCGCCGCCGAGCAGGCCGAGGACCAACGCCGAGCCCAGCAGGGGCAGCAGGTCAGGCACGGGGTGGGGGTTCCTTGTCGGTGTCGGCCTGGTTGTCGTCAGGCTTCACCGCCGCCTGGTGGCGCGGGTCCTGGTCGTCGAACAGGATGCTGTGGGCAGGGCTTTCCAGGTCGTCGTACTGGCCGCTGTCCACCGCCCAGAAGAAGATGTACACGGCCACGCCGACCAGCAGCAGGGCTGCGGGGATCATGACATAGAGTGCGGGCATGACGACTTCCTCCCGGGCAAGGGCGCTTCGTTCGCTGGCAGGCCCGATGGCAGGGGCAGGCGGGTCAGGCGCAGGGCGTTGAGTACCACGATCAGTGAACTGACCGACATGCCGATGGCTGCCCAAACCGGGGTGATCCAGCCAAGCGCGGCGAACGGCAACATCAGGCCATTATACAAGGTCGCCCACAGCAGGTTCTCGAGGATGTTGCGGCGGGTGCGGCGGGCCAGCTCGAAGGCCTGTACCAGCGCCTGCAGGCGGTTGGACAGCAGCACGGCGTCGGCGCTGGTCTTGGCCAGGTCGGTGGCGCTGCCCATGGCGATGCTGATGTCGGCGGCGGCCAGTACCGGCACGTCGTTGACCCCGTCACCCAGCATCAGCACCTTGCGCCCGGCCGCCTGCAGCGCCTTCAGCCGGTCCAGTTTGTCGTCCGGGCGCAGGCCGCCGATGGCTTGGTCGATGGCCAGCTGTGCGGCCACTTCGGCAACCATCGGCGAGCTGTCGCCCGACAGCAGCAGCGTGCGCCAGCCACGGGCCTTGCAGGCCGCCAGCAGGGCAGGGGCGTCGTCGCGCAGGCGGTCGTCCAGGCCGAACCAGGCCAGCGGCCCCTGACGGTCGCCCAGCAGCAGCCACTGGCCGCGCGGCTCTGGCACACCGGGGATTTCCGCGCCGCTCAGGGCGCAGACGAAGGTGGCCTGGCCAATGCGCAGGCGCTGGCCTTCGACCAGCCCTTCCAGGCCCAGGCCCGGCACGGTCTGCACGTCGTCAGCAGGCGTGGCGGTACGGCCGAAGGCACGGGCGATGGGGTGTTCGGAGCGGTTCTCCAGCGCTGCGGCCAGGGCCAGGCAGCGGTCGGCGGGCAGGCTGCCGAGCGGGCGAATGCTGCGCAAGGTCAGGCGGCCCTCGGTCAGGGTGCCGGTCTTGTCGAAAATCACCGTGTCGATCTGGTTCAGGCCTTCCAGCACATGGCCACGGGTGACCAGCAGGCCGAGCTTGTGCAAGGTGCCGGTGGCCGCAGTAAGCGCCGTTGGCGTGGCCAGGGACAGCGCGCAAGGGCAGGTCGCTACCAGCATGGCCAGCACGATCCAGAACGCCCGCGCCGGGTCCAGGTGCCACCACCACAGGCCGATGGCCGCAGCGGCCAGCAGCGAGAACAGCAGGAACCACTGCGAGGCCCGGTCGGCGATTTCGGCCAGGCGTGGTTTTTCGGTCTGGGCGCGTTCCAGCAGGCGGACGATGGCCGACAACCGCGAGTCGTGGCCGAGGGCTTCGACTTCCACGTTCAGGGTGCTTTCGACGTTCAGGGTGCCGCCGGTGACCCGCTCGCCGACCCGCCGTGGTTGCGGCAGGTATTCACCGGTCAGCAACGATTCATCGACGCTGGAGCGGCCTTCGACGATGCGCCCGTCGGCGGGGATTACCGCTCCTGGCAGCACCTGCACCGTGTCACCGCGCTGCAGTTCGCTGAGCAGGATGCGCTCGCTGCGGCCGGCGGCGTCCAGGCGCAGGCACGAGGCCGGCAGCAGGTTGACCAGCTGCGCAGTGGCCGCGGCGGTGCGTTCGCGGGCGCGGCGCTCCAGGTAACGGCCAGTGAGCAGGAACAGCGCGAACATGCCCACGGTGTCGAAATACAGCTCGCCACTGCCGGTGATGGCGGTCCAGATGCCGGCGCCGAAGGCCAGGCCAATGGCCAGCGACACCGAAACGTCCATGGTCAGGTGGCGGGTACGCAGGTCGCGTGCCGCGCCCTTGAAGAACGGTGCGCAGCTGTAGAACACGATGGGGATGGTGAGGAACAGCGCCACCCAGCGCAGGATGGTGTGCAGTTCGGGCGACAGGTCGATGTTGAATTCCGGCCAGGTGGCCATGGTTGCCATCATTGCCTGGAACCACAGCAGCCCGGCCACGCCCAGGCGGCGCAGGGCGCTGCGGTTCTCGCGGGCCAGTTGCTCGGCGGCCTGGTCGGGCTGGTAGGGGTGGGCGGCGTAGCCGATCTGGCGCAGCTCTGCGAGCAGGCGCGAGAGCGGCAGTTGCTTGTCATCCCAGTTCAGCAGCAGGCGGTGGTTGGACAGGTTCAGGCGCGCCTCGGCGACGCCGGGCAGGTTGCGCAGGTGCTTTTCGATCAGCCAGCCGCAGGCGGCGCAGCTGATGCCTTCGACCAGCAGGGTGGTCTCGGCCAGGTCGCCAGCATGGCGAACGAAGGTTTGCTGAACGTCGCTGCGGTCGTAGAGGGCCAGTTCGTCCTGTAGCTGCCTGGGCAGGGCCTCGGGGTTGGCGCTGTTGTCGCTGCGGTGCTGGTAGTAGTGCTCCAGGCCACCGGCGACGATCGACTCGGCCACCGCCTGGCAGCCGGGGCAGCAGAACTGCCGGGGCTGGCCGAGGACCACGGCGTTGAAGCGGCTGCCGGCGGGGACGGGCAGGGCGCAGTGGTAGCAGGGGGTGGGCTGGGTCATAAGGCAGGCACGACTGGTCAGGCAGATATGAAACCCTGTGGGAGCGGGCATGCCCGCGAAAGCGGCAGGCCTGAAAACACCGTTGCCTGGGCTATCGCATTCGCGGGCATGCCCGCTCCCACAGGGATTAGCGGTGTTGCTACTGCTGGTGCTCGGCACCCTGCAGCGCTTCATCACCCAGCTGCAAGGTCACACCATGCTCCACCTTTTCTTCCTCGAACAAGCGCCAAACCTGGCCACCTTCGCTACCCAGCAGCTCAACGAAGCGCCGCCCGTCAACCTTGTCCTCCAGCTGCCCCACATAGCGCCCAGCCTCGACCCGGCTCAGCAGCACCTTGCGGTCTTTCTCCGGCTGGGTTGGCGAAATCAGGTTCAGCTCCAGGCTCTGCGGGTCGCTGTTGCCGGCCAGGCGCACATCCACTTCGCCGGTCAGCTCGTCCAGGTGCACGCCGGCCTTCAGGCCCAGCGTCTGCGCCAGCAGTTCTCGGTCCAGCGAGCGGTTGATGCCCTTGCCAGCCTCGTAGTAGTTGTCGTTCACCAGGTTGTCCGGGTTGTGCACGGCGATGCTGACCATGGTCAGGCTCAGGCACACCGAGGTGGCGAGGATGCCGATGATGATCCAGGGCCAGAGGTGCTTGTACCAGGGGCTGGCGGCGGTGGCAGGCATTGTGGGTTATCTCTCTCAGCGGATCTGTGGGCCGATGAAGCGGCTCTTGGCTTCAACCTGGGCGTCGCTGTCATCGGCGCTCTTGAGGATGAAGGTGATTTCGTTGGTGGTCGATGGCAGTTTCTCGGGCGCGATCGACAGCTGCACCGGCAGGCTGACGATGTCACCAGCGTCCACGCGGATTTCGCGCTGGCCTTCAAGCTTCAGGTCCGGCAGGCCGGTGGCGTCCAGCACGTAGACGTGGTCACGCTGGTCCTTGTTCATCACTTTCAGGCTGTACACGTTCTCGATCCGGCCCTGGGCGTTCTCGCGGTACAGCACGCGGTCCTTGCTCACGTCGAAACCGACCAGCGAACGGGTGGCGAAGGCGGTGGCCAGGCCGACCATCATCACCAGCAGGACCACGGCATAGCCGATCAGGCGCGGGCGCAGCATGTGGGTCTTCTGCCCGGACAGGTTGTGTTCGGTGGTGTAGCTGATCAGCCCCCTGGGGTAGTTCATCTTGTCCATGATGTTGTCGCAGGCGTCGATGCACGCGGCGCAGCCGATGCACTCGATCTGCAAGCCGTCACGGATGTCGATGCCGGTGGGGCAGACCTGCACGCACATGGTGCAGTCGATGCAGTCGCCCAGGCCCGCAGCCTTGTAGTCCAGGTCTTTTTTGCGCGGGCCGCGGGTTTCGCCACGGCGCGGGTCGTAGGAAACGATCAGCGTGTCCTTGTCGAACATCACGCTCTGGAAGCGCGCGTAGGGGCACATGTACACGCACACCTGCTCGCGCAGCCAGCCGGCGTTGCCGTAGGTGGCGAGGGTGAAGAAGCCGACCCAGAAGTAGGCCCAGCCGTCGGCCTGGCCGGTAAAGAATTCGGTGGCCAGTTCACGGATCGGCGAGAAATAGCCGACGAAGGTCATGCCGGTGACGAAGCCGATCAGCAGCCACAGGCTGTGCTTGGCGAACTTGCGCAGGAACTTGTTGCCGCTCATGGGGGCTTTGTCGAGCTTCATGCGCTGGTTGCGATCGCCCTCGGTGACCTTTTCGCACCACATGAAAATCCAGGTCCACACGCTTTGCGGGCAGGTGTAGCCGCACCACACCCGGCCGGCGAACACAGTGATGAAGAACAGGCCGAAGGCGGCCACGATGAGGATGCCAGAAAGCAGGATGAAGTCTTGCGGCCAGATGGTGGCGCCGAAGATGTAGAACTTGCGCTCGGGCAGGTTCCACCACACGGCCTGGTGGCCACCCCAGTTCAGCCATACGGTGCCGAAGTACAGCAGGAACAGCACAGCCCCGCCGACCATGCGCAGGCGTCGGAACAGGCCGGTGAAGGCACGGGTGTAGATCTTTTCCCGGGAGGCGTAGAGGTCGACGGAATCCTTCCCTTTGTTGGCAGGCGGGGTGACGTCATGTACCGGAATTTGCTTGCTCATCATCAAGTCCCACGGCAGTGGAGAAACGCCGCAGCCAGTGCGTGCCGGCCGCAGTCTCGCGCAATCTGCTAGCGCTCTGCGGCCCATGATACGCCGCTGATGGCAGTATGGGGCTGCACTGCGACCTTTAGTCGCGTTGGGTTCGTGGTATGAATCGTGTTATGGCAGGTGTCAATTGATCCAGGTCATCAGCCTGCAAGAAATGCTGTGCCTTTACCGGCCCCTTCGCGGGCTTGCCCGCTCCCACAGGGACAACACCAACCTCAAGACTGGTGGGGAACCTGTGGGAGCGGGCAAGCCCGCGAAGAGGCCGGGCCTGCCTTACTCGGCCTTGGCCGGTTCGGCCTGCTGCGACAGGCTGTACACATAAGCCGCCAGCAAGTGCACCTTGTCATTCCCTTGCAACTGCTCCTGGGCCGGCATCTGCCCCTGGCGACCGTAGCGGATGGTCTGCTGCAACTGGGCAAAGCTCGAACCGTAGATGAACGCCTGCGGATGGGTCAGGTTCGGCGCGCCCATGGCTGGCGTACCCTTGCCCTCCGGCCCGTGGCAGGCCACGCAGTTGGCGGCGAAGATCTTCTGCCCGTTCTCGGCATCGGCCTTCACGCCCTCTGGCAGGGTGCGGCCATCGAGCTTGCTGACCACGAACGCGGCCACATCGGCCACGCCCTGGTCACCGATCACCTCTGCCCAGGCCGGCATCACGCCGTGGCGACCGCCCATGATGGTGGTCTTGATGGTGTCTGGCTCGCCGCCCCAGCGCCAGTCGTTGTCGGTGAGGTTAGGGAAGCCGAAGGCACCCTTGGCGTCGGAGCCGTGGCACACCGAGCAGTTGGAAGCGAACAGCCGCGCGCCCATCTTCAGGGCCTGCGGGTCCTTGGCCACCTCGGTGATGGGCATGGCGGCGAACTTGGCGAAGATCGGCCCGAAGCGGGCGTCGGCCTTGGCCATTTCCTTTTCCCACTCGTGCACGCCGGTCCAGCCCGGCTGGCCGTTGGAAAACTCGGTCTGCTTGTCGTTATCCAAGTACGAGTAGCCCGGCAGGACGCCTTTCCAGTTGCCCAGGCCCGGGTACAGCACCAGGTAGCCGAGGGCGAAGACGATGGTACCGACGAACAGCCAGAACCACCATTTCGGCAGCGGGTTGTCGTACTCCTCGATGCCATCGAAGGCATGCCCGACGGTTTCGTCGGTGACCTCTTCGCGCTGGCCCTTGCGGGTCGACAGCAGCAGCCAGGTCAACGAGAAGATGGTGCCCAGGGTCAGGACGGTAACGTACAGACTCCAGAAGGTTGTCATTGTTTTTTGCTCCCAGAAGCTTTTGCTTGCTCGACGTGCCGGCTGGCTTCGGGGTCATCCGCGAAGGGCAGTTGGGTCGCTTCGTCGAAGTCCTTCTTGCGCCGTGGGTTGAACACCCACAGCGCCAGGCCCACGAAGGCCACCATCACCACGACGGTGCCCAGGCCGCGAATCATCCCGATATCCATCAGCGTCACCGTTTGCTCTTGATGATGGTGCCAAGACCCTGCAGGTACGCGACGATGGCGTCCATTTCGGTCTTGCCCTTGACCGCGTCGCGGGCCCCGGCGATGTCGGCGTCGGTGTACGGCACGCCGAGGGTGCGCAGCACTTCCATCTTCTTCGCGGTGTCCTTGCCGTCGAGCTTGTGCTCGACCAGCCACGGGTACGACGGCATCTTCGATTCCGGTACCACGTTGCGCGGGTTGTACAGGTGCGCACGGTGCCAGTCATCGGAGTAGCGGCCACCGACCCGCGCCAGGTCCGGCCCGGTACGCTTGGAGCCCCACAGGAACGGGTGGTCCCACACGCTCTCGCCGGCCACCGAGTAATGGCCGTAGCGTTCGGTTTCGGCACGGAACGGGCGGATCATCTGCGAGTGGCAGCCCACGCAGCCTTCGCGGATGTAGATATCGCGGCCTTCAAGTTCCAGCGCGGTGCGCGGCTTCATGCCTTCCACGGGTTTGTTGGTGACGTCCTGGAAAAACAGCGGGACGATCTGGGTCAGGCCACCGACGCTCACGGCGATGACCATGAAGAAGGCCAGCAGGCCTATGTTCTTCTCGACGGCTTCATGCTTCATCAGTGCGCTCCCACGACGACGATCTTGGCGGCTTCCTCAGCCTGTGCCGGGTTGGCGGCACGTACGGTACGGAACACGTTGTAGGCCATCAGCAGCATGCCGGTGGCGAAGAACGCACCGCCCAGGGCGCGGACGATATAGCCAGGGTGGCTGGCCTGCAGGGCTTCGACGAAGGAGTAGGTGAGGGTGCCGTCATCGTTGATGGCGCGCCACATCAGGCCCTGGGTGATGCCGTTTACCCACATCGAGGCGATGTACAGCACGGTACCGATGGTAGCCAGCCAGAAGTGCGCGTTGATCAGGCCGACGCTGTGCATCTGCTCGCGGCCATACAGGCGCGGGATCATGTGGTATACGGCGCCGATCGAGATCATCGCCACCCAGCCGAGGGCACCGGCGTGGACGTGGCCGATGGTCCAGTCGGTGTAGTGCGACAGCGAGTTCACGGTCTTGATGGCCATCATCGGGCCTTCGAAGGTGGACATGCCGTAGAACGCCAGCGACACCACCAGGAAGCGCAGGATCGGGTCGGTGCGCAGTTTGTGCCAGGCACCGGACAGGGTCATCATGCCGTTGATCATGCCGCCCCAGCTTGGCGCCAGCAGGATGATCGACATGACCATGCCCAGCGACTGTGCCCAGTCAGGCAGGGCGGTGTAGTGCAGGTGGTGCGGGCCGGCCCAGATGTACAGGGTGATCAGTGCCCAGAAGTGCACGATCGACAGGCGATACGAGTAGATCGGGCGTTCGGCCTGCTTGGGTACGAAGTAGTACATCATCCCCAGGAAGCCGGTGGTGAGGAAGAAGCCCACGGCGTTGTGGCCGTACCACCACTGGATCATCGCGTCGGTGGCGCCGGAGTAGGCCGAGTACGACTTGAACAGGCTTACCGGCAGTGAGATGTGGTTGACGATGTGCAGCATCGCGGTAACCACGATGAAGGCGCCGTAGAACCAGTTGCCGACATAGATGTGCTTGGTCTTGCGCTTGACGATAGTGCCGAAGAACACCAGCCCGTAGGTGACCCACACAATGGCCAGCAGGATCGCCAGCGGCCACTCGAGCTCGGCGTATTCCTTGGTGGTGGTGTAGCCCATCGGCAGGGTGATCAGCGCCCCGACGATCACCGCCTGCCAACCCCAGAAGGTGAAGGCGGCCATGCTGTCGGAGATCAGCCGGGTCTGGCAGGTGCGCTGCACCACGTAGTAGCTGGTGCCGAACAGCGCACAGCCCCCGAAGGCGAAGATCACCAGGTTGGTGTGCAGCGGGCGCAGGCGGCCGAAGCTGGTCCAGGGCAGGTCCAGGTTCAGTTGCGGCCATACCAGCTGCGAGGCGATGAAGACGCCGAGGCCCATGCCAAGGATCCCCCAGACCACCGTCATGATGGCGAACTGGCGGACGACCTTATAGTTATAAGCAGTCGGACTGATTGCTGTGCTCATTGCTAAGGTTCCACGGTTTTGATGTTCTTGTTGGTCGAAAAATCGGCGCCAGTATTGATAACCACCGGGGTTACCGCAACGCAACTTTGGTACGCCGACCCGTGCCCGAGCCCGTTCACTGATGTCCCGCAGCGATCGGGTCTGGACGATTGTACACAAATAAATATTTGTAATGTGTACCGTTTTTCGCCTTTTTCTGATCGATCGGTCAAGCTTTTTATCGGGACGGCGACAGGCTACGCGCCGCGTCTGCTTCGCTCCTTTCGGAGCGAGGCCCACTGAGGCAACAAGCTTAGTTCTGTTCGGAGGGGGTGCAAGGAGGGGTAGAGCGGGGAGAGGGGCTGCTTTGCAGCCCTTCGCGGGCTTGCCCGCTCCCACAGGTTCACCACAATGCTTGAAATCTGTGGTTAACCTGTGGGAGCGGGCGAGCCCGCGAATGGGTGTTACTTGGCAGTCAGGTCTGGCGAAGCTTGATCCTGCGACAGGCTATACACATAAGCCGCCAGCAGGTGCACCTTGTCGTTGCCCTGGATCTCCGCCTGCGCCGGCATCTGACCCTGGCGACCATAGCGAATGGTCTGCTGCAGCTGGGCAAAGCTCGAACCGTAGATGAACGCCTGCGGGTGGGTCAGGTCTGGCGCGCCCATGGCCGGGGTGCCCTTGCCTTCAGGCCCGTGGCAGGCCACGCAGTTGCCGGCGAAGATTTCCTTGCCCTTGGCGGCGTCGGCCTTGATCCCTTCCGGCAGGCTGCGGCCATCGAGGTTGGTGAGCACGAACGCGGCCACATCCGCCACGCCCTGCTCGCCGATCACTTCGGCCCAGGCCGGCATCACGCCGTGGCGACCATTCATGATCGACGCCTTGATGGTTTCCGCCTCGCCGCCCCAGCGCCAGTCCTTGTCGGTGAGGTTGGGGAAGCCATAGGCACCCTTGGCGTCCGAGCCGTGGCACACCGAGCAGTTCGAGGCGAACAGGCGGCTGCCCATTTTCAGCGCCTGCGGGTCCTTGGCCACTTCTTCCACGGGCATGGCAGCATACTTGGCGAAGATCGGGCCGAATCTTGCGTCGGCCTTGTCCATCTCCTTCTGCCATTCGTTGGCGCCGGTCCAGCCATTTTCATAGCCCGGCAGGATGCCCTTCCAGTTGCCCAGGCCCGGGTAGAGGATCAGGTAACCGACCGAGAACACCAGGGTGCCGACGAACAGCCAGAACCACCACTTGGGCAGCGGGTTGTCGTATTCCTCGATGCCGTCGAAGCTGTGGCCCATGGTCTGGTCGGTGGTGTTGTTGCTCTGGCCCTTGCGGGTGGCGAGCAGCAGCCAGGTCAGGCCAATCAGGCTACCGATGGTCAGTACGCAGATGTACGTACTCCAGAAGGTGGTCATTGCCCGTTACTCCTTTTTGCAGCAGGTGCCTGTCCGGCAGAGGGCAGGCGGTCGTCGACGAAGGGCAGCAGGCGCGCTTCGGCGAAATCACGGTCGCGGCGGCGGTTGAATACCCACAGGGTGAGGCCGATGAAGGCGATCATCACCACCAGGGTGCCCAGGCCGCGGATCATGCCGATGTCCATTCCCATCGCATTCACCTCTTGTTCTTGATCGCGGTGCCGAGCACCTGCAGGTAGGCGACCAGGGCGTCCATCTCGGTCTTGCCCTTGACCGCGTCGCGGGCCCCGGCGATGTCATCGTCGGTGTACGGCACGCCCAAGGTGCGCAGGGTGCGCATCTTGGTGTCGGTATGGCTGTTGTCGACCTGCTGGGCGACCAGCCATGGGTACGACGGCATCTTCGACTCCGGTACCACGTTGCGCGGGTTGTACAGGTGCGCACGGTGCCAGTCGTCCGAGTAGCGGCCACCGACCCGGGCCAGGTCCGGCCCGGTGCGCTTGGAACCCCACAGGAACGGGTGGTCCCACACGCTTTCACCAGCC
This sequence comes from Pseudomonas sp. B13(2017), assembly GCF_002113245.1. Classification (NCBI taxonomy): domain Bacteria; kingdom Pseudomonadati; phylum Pseudomonadota; class Gammaproteobacteria; order Pseudomonadales; family Pseudomonadaceae; genus Pseudomonas; species Pseudomonas sp. B13(2017). The sequence continues at coordinate 104,722 of NZ_NEJX01000002.1, read as the reverse complement.
ACCGAGTAGTGGCCATAGCGCTCGGTTTCGGCGCGGAACGGGCGGATCATCTGCGAGTGGCAGCCCACGCAGCCTTCGCGGATGTAGATATCGCGGCCTTCCAGCTGCAGCGCGGTGTAGGGCTTCATGCCTTCCACCGGCTTGTTGGTGACGTCCTGGAAGAACAACGGGACGATCTGGGTCAGGCCGCCGATACTGACGGCAAACACCATCAGCAGGGCCAGCAGGCCGACGTTTTTCTCGATGACTTCATGTTTCATCAGGCAGGTCTCCTCAAGCCAGCTGGGCGTTCGCAGGGGCGACATCGAGCGCCGGCGAACGCACGGTGCGCCAGGTGTTCCAGGCCATCAGGAACATGCCGCTGAGGAAGATCGCACCGCCGACGAAGCGCACGATGAAGCCTGGGTGGCTGGCCACCAGGGTTTCCACGAACGAGTAGGTGAGCGTGCCGTCGCTGTTGACCGCGCGCCACATCAGGCCCTGGGCGATGCCGTTGACCCACATCGAGGCGATGTACAGCACGGTGCCGATGGTGGCCAGCCAGAAGTGCGCGTTGATCAGGCCGATGCTGTACATGCGCTCCTTGCCGAACACTTTCGGGATGGTGTGGTACAGCGCGCCGATCGAGATCATCGCCACCCAGCCGAGGGCGCCGGCGTGCACGTGGCCGATGGTCCAGTCGGTGTAGTGGGACAGGGCGTTGACCGTCTTGATGGCCATCATCGGGCCTTCGAAGGTGGACATGCCGTAGAACGCCAGCGACACCACCAGGAAGCGCAGGATCGGGTCGCTGCGCAGTTTGTGCCAGGCGCCGGACAGGGTCATCATGCCGTTGATCATGCCGCCCCAGCTTGGTGCCAGCAGGATCAGCGACATCACCATGCCCAGCGACTGTGCCCAGTCGGGCAGGGCGGTGTAGTGCAGGTGGTGCGGGCCGGCCCAGATGTACAGGGTGATCAGTGCCCAGAAGTGCACGATCGACAGGCGATAGGAATACACCGGGCGTTCGGCCTGCTTGGGCACGTAGTAGTACATCATCCCCAGGAAGCCCGCGGTCAGGAAGAAGCCCACGGCGTTGTGGCCGTACCACCACTGCACCATGGCATCGGTGGCGCCGGCATAGACCGAGTAGGACTTGGTCAGGCTGACCGGCAGTTCCAGGTTGTTGACGACGTGCAGCATCGCCACGGTGAGGATGAAGCCGCCGAAGAACCAGTTACCGACGTAGATGTGCTTGGTGTTGCGCTTCATCAGCGTGCCGAAGAACACGATGGCGTAGCTCACCCAGACGATGGTGATCAGGATGTCGATCGGCCATTCCAGTTCGGCGTATTCCTTGGAGCTGGTGTAGCCCAGCGGCAGGCTGATGGCCGCCAGCAGGATCACCAGTTGCCAGCCCCAGAAGGTGAACGCGGCCAGGCCTGGTGCGAACAGGGTGGTCTGGCAGGTGCGTTGCACCGAATAATAGGAGGTGGCGAACAGCGCACAGCCGCCGAAGGCGAAGATCACCGCATTGGTATGCAGGGGGCGCAGGCGGCCGAAGCTGGTCCAGGGGAGGTCGAAGTTGAGGGAAGGCCAGGCGAGCTGGGCGGCGATGAAGACGCCGAGCCCCATCCCGACGATTCCCCACACCACCGTCATGATGGCGAATTGGCGGACCACCTTGTAGTTATAGGCGGTACTGCTGGTTGTGTTCATGTATGGGTTCCCATCCACGGTTATTTGGCAGGCTTTACAGCGAGGCAAGCATGATTAATGGGCAAAGTGCCGGTATTGACGGGGATCAATGGGCGAAGGTCGGAAATGTCCCAGGCTTGCGCTGCGATCCCCCGCACGTTCGGGGCAAGGACGGCTACAAGGGCTGCCTGATCCTGGCCCATGGCGCAGGTGCGCCGATGGACAGCGGGTTCATGGATGAAATGGCGCAAAGGCTTGCGGCGCTTGGGGTAGCGGTAGTGCGCTTCGAGTTCCCGTACATGGCCGAGCGCAGGGTTGCCGGCGGCAAGCGGCCGCCGAACCCGCAGAAGGTGTTGCTGGAATGCTGGCGCGAGGTGTACCGGCAGGTGCGACCTTTGGTCGCGGGCAAGCTGGCGGTGGGTGGCAAATCCATGGGCGGGCGTATGGCCAGCTTGCTGGCCGATGAACTGGAAGCGGATGCACTGGTGTGCCTGGGCTATCCGTTCTATGCGGTGGGCAAGCCGGAGAAGCCACGGGTCGAGCACCTGGCCGAATTGAAGACGCCGACGTTGATCGTGCAGGGCGAGCGGGATGCGCTGGGTAACCGCGAGGCGGTGGCAGGGTATGCGTTATCGCCGGCGATCGAGGTGAGCTGGCTGGTGGAGGGGGACCATGACCTGAAGCCGCTGAAGGCCTCGGGGTTCAGCCATGAGCAGCACTTGCAGGCGGCGGCTGAGAAGGTTGCAGCTTTCCTAAAAGATTAGTGCTGGATTCTTCGCGGGCTTGCCCGCTCCCACAGGAACTACACAGGCCTGGAAGCTTGTGTGGTATCTGTGGGAGCGGGCGAGCCCGCGAAGAGGCCGGTACAGGCTACCGCTTAGTCACGGTACTCGCACAGGTAGGCAGTATCCACCGCCACCTTCAGCTGGAACTTGCTGTCGGCGGCCACATTGAACTTGTCACCGGCGTTGAAGGTTTCCCAGTTGTCGCTACCTGGCAGCTTCACGGTCAGGGCGCCGGAAACCACGTGCATGATCTCGCGCTTGGCAGTGCCGAACTCGTATTCGCCCGGGGCCATCACGCCGACAGTGGCCGGGCCTTCTTCGCCAGCGAATGCGATCGACTTGACGGTGCCGTTGAAGTACTCGTTGACCTGGAACATGGGCGACTCCTGAAAAGGGGGGATGAAAAAGGGCTGGCCAGTATGCCCAAGCCCACGGGCCCCGTCATCTGCTTTCAGGTAGCGTCCACCGGCAGGCTCAACGGCAGCAGCCGCGCGGTATTGCGCGCATCTTCCAGGGCCCGGTGCTGCTGCCCGCAAAAGTGCATGCCGGCCAGCTGCAGTGCACCGTTCAGCCCCGCGGGGCGCTGCAGGTGGCGGGCCTTGGCGAAGCGTTGCTTGAGGTTGATGTGCGGCAGGGTCCGCAGCAGGCTGTCCAGCCCATGCTGCTGCCACTCCTGGTGCAACTGCTGGCGGTCGTAGTCGCCCCAGCTGACCCAGGCCTGAAGCTGCCCGCGGTGGTGCCCGAGCCAGCGCTCGAAGCTTGCCCATACTTCGCGGAACGGTGCGGCACTGTCCACGCTGGCCTGGCTGATGTGGGTCAGCTCACGGCAGAACGGGGTCAGCTGCGGCCGCCGCCGGGGCTTCACGAAGCGCTGGAAGTGGTCGACCTCGCGGCCTTCGCGGGTAACCAGGCTTGCGCCGATTTCAATGACTTCCATCTCTGTGACCGGCCACCCACCATCGTCGGTGGTGGCTTCCAGGTCGATCACCAACCAATGGCCCATACCAGGCTCCCTTGCAGATCCTGCTAGAGCGTAGCCAAACTCAGGGCATCCGGCATCCCCTGGCAATTTGCCTGCGGCTTTGGCACAAAGCGCCACTATCCGGCAGTTGTGTCCGGCCCGGAAAACGCCTAGCTTAGGTGGACCCAGGCATGAACCGTGATGAGCATCCGTCTTGACTCCAGCGCCCGGCCTAAAGGCCCTGTCTTCCCTGATGCTGCTGGCCGTGTTCTGGCTGGCGGCGCCGGTATGGGCTGCCGATGCCGTCGAAGTGAGGATTGGCGCGGCGCATTTCCCACCGTACACGGTACGCCCCGAGCAGGGTGCCGACAGTGGCCTGCTGCCGCAGCTGGTCGACGCGCTCAACCGCACGCAGCAGCGCTACCACTTCGTCGTGGTGCCCACCTCCATCCAGCGGCGTTTTGGTGACCTCCAGCAAGGCCGCACCGACATGGCCATTTTCGAGAACCCGGAGTGGGGCTGGCAGCAGATTGCCCACCAGAGCGTGGACCTGGGCCTGGAAGATGCCGAGGTGTTCGTCGCCCGCAAGGCCAACGGCCGTGACCCGCATTACTTCGACGACCTGCACGGCAAGCGCCTGGCGCTGATCAACGGCTACCACTATGCGTTCGCCGGCTTCAACTCCGACCCGGACTACCTGCGCACCGCCTACAAAGCGACCCTGACCTATTCCCACGACAGCAACCTGCTGATGGTGCAGGCCGACCGCGCCGACATCGCCCTGGTCACGCGTTCCTATCTCAGCGATTTCCTGGAGCGCAACCCGGCCAGCCGGGACCAGTTGGTGTCCTCGCAGCGCATTGACCAGGTCTACCACCACTACGCCTTGCTGCGCCCGGGGGCGCCGATCGGCGAGCAGTCGTTCGCGGCGCTGCTGCGGGCCCTGCGCGACAGTGGCGAGCTGGCGCGCATCTTCGAGCCCTACCGCATCACGGTGTCGGCCCCACACGACTAAATTCCCGTGGTGCGGCAACGTTCTCAGCAGTGAGCCTTTTCTTCATTGCCGTGAGTCAAGCCCATGCCGTTCGATGCCGCTTCGCAGCCCCAGTCAGCGCCACGCTGGCGCAGCCTCAGTGCCGAGGAGGGCGACAGCTGGCTGAGCCTGTCCCTCGAAGGCCGCCCGCTGATCCAGTTGCGCCTGGAGGTGGGCGCTACCCTGCATGTTCACCTGGAGCGGCTGTGCCCCGAGCGCCCCTATCAGGCCTTGTGGGCCGCCTGTTATTGGCTGCTGGCCCGCGACACCGCCTGCCAGCGCCTGGCCTGGTACCTGCCCGAGGCGTTGCCCCAGGCATTGACCAGTGGCTTGCTGCTTGCCGGCGAGCAGCCTGGCCAATACCTGTGCGAGCGAGCGCTGTTCTGGCAGCTGCCACAGCCGTGGCTGGGCGAGTCGGCCAGCGTGGCATACCCGCAGCAAATGCAGATCAGCAACGGCAAGCGCCACCCACGCCGTGCGCCCAAGCCTCGTGGCGAGGTGTACCGGCGCTTCGATACGCGCCTGGGCAGTTGGGTGTCGCTGCGTACCTTGGAAATCGAACATGACCTGGAGCGCTTCAACCGCTGGCAGAACAACCCGCGGGTGGAGGCGTTCTGGCAGGAGGCTGGCACCCTGGCGCAGCACCGTGAATACCTGGGCAAGCTCGAGGCCGACCCGCATGCCCTGACGCTGATCGGCTGCTTCGATGACCAGCCGTTTGCCTACTTCGAGGCGTACTGGGCCAAGGAAGACCGCATTGCGCCGTTCTACCCGGCCGATGACTACGACCGTGGCATCCACATGCTGGTGGGGGAGGAGAGCCACCGCGGGCCGCACAAGGTGGCCAGCTGGCTATCGGCGCTGGTGCACTACCTGTTCCTGGATGACCCGCGCACCCAGCGGGTGGTGGCCGAGCCGCGTGCCGACAACGGCAAGATGATCGGCTACATGCACGACCAGTGCTTCCATTGCGACAAGGAGTTCGACTTCCCGCACAAGCGCGCGGCGTTGATGATTCTGGGGCGGGAGCGGTTTTTCGATCGCTGCAAACTGGCTTGATATCGAGGTGGCTTCTTCGCGGGCGCGCCCGCTCCCACAGGTCCCCCTCAGTCTTTGAGGTCTGTGCTTTTCCTGTGGGAGCGGGCGTGCCCGCGAAGAAGCAGACTCTGCCTGATCAGGCCTGCCGACTGGCCGTCTTGCGGCAATGTACCAGCGCATCGCGGATCATGAAGTTGACCAGTGTCGGCGACACTCCCAGCTCCTTGGCAATGTCCTTCTGCGGCACGCCATGCAGGCGGTACATCTCGAAGGCATAGCGGGTGCGCTGGGGCAGTTCGTTCAGCGCCTCGGCAATGTCATCCAGCGCGGCAAGGTTGATGTGGGTGGCTTCGGGGGAGGCGTTTTGCACGACTACGTTCAGGCCTTCCTCCTCGCTGCCGGAGTACTTCAACTCCATCGCCTGCTTGCGATAGTGGTCGATGGCCAGGTTGCGCACGATCTGGAACAGGTAGCTCAGCTGCGCCTTGAACGACGATGTGATCTGCGGGGCGGCGCTGAGCCGGAAAAAGGCGTCCTGCACCACATCTTCGGCGCGCGACCGGCAGCCGGTGATGCGGGCAGCAATCTTGACCAGGATGCTGCGGTTGTCTACGAAGGCCTGCAGTAATGGTGAATCGCACTTACTTGTGGATAGTTGTTCCGCCATGGAAATCACCTTGTCACAGAGGGGAAAGGACGCACCCAAATTTGGGAAGCTTCCTACGACGGGCGACAAGCTATTCAGAATGATAATGATTGTCAAATGCGAAATGTAATTGGTAACCGTGCATTTCGGTTCTAAGCCTGCGGCACCGGGCTCGCCCGCGAAAGGGCCTGCGTGGTGCCCTTGCCGGTGCCATGACACGCTAATTTCTCCCCCCGCCCATCCGTTCCCCTGTGTACACCTCAGGCCGCCACATGCCGCTGCGCCCACGTTCGCGCAGCAGCCGGCCCGCCCCAAACAGACACTGGCAGGAACACCCCATGACGGACGCCTTCGAACTCCCGCTCTCGCTGGTCCAGGCCCTGGCGCAACGCGCCGCGCAGACCCCGGACAAAGTCGCCTTGCGCTTTCTGGCCGACGCTCCCGGCGAGCAGGCCGTGCTCAGCTACCGGGACCTCGATCAGCGTGCGCGCACCATTGCCGCTGCCTTGCAAACCCGGGCCAGCTTCGGCGACCGCGCGGTGCTGTTGTTCCCCAGCGGGCCAGACTATGTAGCGGCGTTCTTCGGCTGCCTGTATGCCGGCGTGATTGCGGTGCCGGCCTACCCGCCGGAGTCCGCGCGCCAGCACCACCAGCAGCGCTTGCTGTCGATCATCGACGACGCCGAGCCGCGCCTGCTGCTGACCGTCGCGGCCCTGCACGACAGCCTGCAGGGCCTGGAGGCCCTGGCGGCGGCCAACGCCCCCGAACTGCTGGCGGTGGATGGCCTGGCCCCGGCACTGGCTGCGAACTGGCGCGAGCCCGCACTCAAGGGTGATGACATCGCCTTCCTGCAGTACACCTCCGGCTCCACCGCACTGCCCAAGGGCGTGCAGGTCAGCCATGGCAACCTGGTGGCCAACGAACAACTGATCCGCCAAGGCTTTGGCATCGACCTCAACCCCGACGACGTGATCGTCAGCTGGCTGCCGCTGTACCACGACATGGGCCTGATCGGCGGCCTGCTGCAGCCGATCTTCAGCGGCGTGCCCTGTGTGCTGATGTCGCCGGGCTACTTCCTGGCCCGGCCGCTGCGCTGGTTGCAGGCCATCAGCGAGTACGGCGGCACCATCAGCGGCGGCCCCGACTTTGCCTACCGGCTGTGCAGCGAGCGGGTCAGCGAGGCCTCCCTGGCCGGGCTCGACCTGAGCCGCTGGCGGGTGGCCTATTCCGGCTCCGAGCCAATCCGCCAGGACAGCCTGGCGGCCTTTGCCGACAAGTTCCAGGCCTGCGGCTTCGACCCGCAGAGCTTCTTCGCCAGCTACGGCCTGGCCGAGGCGACCCTGTTCGTCAGCGGCAGCCGCCGTGGCCAGGGCATCGCCGCGCTGGAGCTGGACGCCGAAGCCTTTGCCGCCAACCGTGCGGAGCCTGGCAAGGGCAGTGTGCTGATGAGCTGTGGCTACCCGCAGCCCGGGCATGCCGTGCGCATTGTCGAACCACAACGCCTGCAGGTGCTGGGCGACAACCAGGTGGGCGAGATCTGGGCCGGTGGCCCGAGCATCGCCCTGGGCTACTGGCGCAACCCCGAGGCCAGCGCCCGCACCTTCGTCGAGATGGACGGCCAGACCTGGCTGCGTACCGGCGACCTGGGCTTCATGCGCGAAGGCGAAGTGTTCGTCACCGGGCGCCTGAAGGACATGCTGATCGTGCGCGGGCAGAACCTGTACCCGCAGGACCTGGAAAAGACCCTCGAGCGCGAAGTGGATGTGCTGCGCAAAGGCCGGGTGGCAGTGTTCGCAGTCGAGCAGCAAGGCGAGGAGGGCATTGGCGTGGCGGTGGAAATCAGCCGCAACGTGCAGAAGGCAATCAAGCCCCAGGAGCTGATCAAGACCCTGCGCCAGGTGATCGCCGACGCCTGCCGCCAGGCCCCGGCCGTGGTCCTGCTGCTGAACCCGGGGGCGCTGCCCAAGACCTCCAGCGGCAAGCTGCAGCGTTCGGCCTGCCGCCTGCGCATGGACGATGGCAGCCTGGACTGCTACGCCCGCTTCCCTGAGGTGAGCGAGCCCGTTGCCACGGATGCCGCCGGCAATGAACTGCAGGCGCGCATCGCCGGTGTGTGGCGCGACATCCTCAAGGTCGAGGCGGTGGCGGCAGACGACCACTTCCTGCTGCTGGGCGGCAACTCCATCGCCGCCACCCACGCCACCGCACGCCTGGCCGATGAACTGGGCATCGAGCTGGGCCTGCGCACCCTGTTCGAGGCGCCGATACTGGCTGAATACGCCAAGGCCGTGGCCGCGATCATCGCCGAGGGCGGTGGCCGGGTCGGCGCGATCGCTACTCTGGCGCGCAACCAGGCGCTGCCCCAGTCGCTGGCGCAAAACCGCCTGTGGCTGCTGTGGCAGTTGGACCCGCAGTCGGCGGCCTACAACATTCCGGCCGGCCTGCAGTTGCGCGGTGAGCTGGACGAAAACGCACTGGAAGCGGCCTTCCAGGCGCTGGTGGCGCGCCATGAATCGCTGCGTACCCTGTTTGCCGAAGAGAACGGCCAGGCCCTGCAGCGCATCCAGGCGCAGCAGCAGTTCGACCTTCGCCGCCTGGACCTCGAAGGCCAGGCCGCCGAACAGGTCGCCGCCCAGCGTGAAGCCGAAGCTCGCCAGCCGTTCGACCTGACCCGGGGGCCGTTGCTGCGGGTGACCCTGGTGCGCCTGGACAATGAACACCATCAACTGTGGGTGACCCTGCACCATATCGTCGCCGACGGCTGGTCGCTGAACATCCTGCTGGACGAATTCGCCAAACTGTACGCCGCCCATTGCCAGGGCCTCGAGGCCAACCTGGCACCGCTGACCCTGGGTTATGCCGACTACGGCACCTGGCAGCGACAGTGGCTGGCCGCAGGCGAAGCCGAGCGTCAGCTGCAGTACTGGCAGGCGCGTCTGGGGGATGAACTGCCGGTGCTCGACCTGTGCACCGACCACCCGCGTACCAGTCTGCGCGACCACCGCGCCGCCCGCTTCAACCTCAAGGTACCGGCCAGGCTCACCGAAGCGCTCAAGGGCCTGGCCCGCGAACAGCAGGCCAGCCTGTTCATGGTGCTGCTGGCCGGCTGGCAGGCGCTGTTGCACCGCTACAGTGGCCAGGCCGATATCCGTGTCGGCGTGCCCAACGCCAACCGCCCGCGCCTGGAAACCCAAGGCATGGTCGGCTTCTTCATCAACACCCAGGTGCTGCGTGCGCAACTCGATGGCCGCCTGCCGTTCGACCAGTTGCTGGCCCAGGTGCGCCAAGCCACCCTGGATGCCCAAGCCAACCAGGACCTGCCGTTCGAGCAACTGCTCGAAGCCTTGCCCGAGGCTCGCGAGCAAGGCCTGTTCCAGGTCATGTTCAACCACCAGCAACGTGACCTGTCTGCCCTGCGCCGCCTGCCGGGCCTGCTGGCCGAAGAGCTGCCGTGGCACAGTCGCGAAGCCAAGTTCGACTTGCAGCTGCACAGTGAAGAAGACCACCAGGGCCGCCTGAGTCTGGCCTTCGACTATGCCGCCGAATTGTTCGATGCCAGCACCGTCAAGCGCTTGGCCCAGCATCTGCTGGCCCTGCTCGAACAGGTGTGTGCCGGGCCGCAGCGGGCGCTGGGCGAGGTGCAATTGCTCGACGAGCCTGGCCGCGCGCAACTGCTGAGCTGGGGCGAGGCACCCGCTGCGGCGCCGCAGCGCCTGCTGGTCGAGCAGCTCAACGAGCAGGCACACCTGACCCCGCAGCGCACCGCCCTGGTGTGGGACGGTGGCAGCCTGGATTACGCCGAGTTGCACCAGCAAGCCAACCGTCTGGCCCACTACCTGCGTGACAAAGGCGTCGGCCCCGACACCTGCGTGGCCATCGCCGTCGAGCGTTCGCCGCAGCTGCTGGTGGGCCTGCTGGCCATTCTCAAGGCCGGTGGTGCCTATGTGCCGCTGGACGTCGATTACCCGGCCGAGCGCCTGGCCTACATGCTCGCCGACTGCAACGCTGGCCTGTTGCTGAGCCACAGCAACCTGCTGGGCAAGCTGCCACAGGTGGACGGCGTCAGCGCCATCGCCCTCGACCAGCTGCACCTGGACAGCTGGCCAAGCCATGCCCCTGGCCTGCACCTGCATGGCGACAACCTGGCCTATGTGATCTACACCTCCGGCTCCACCGGCCAGCCCAAGGGCGTGGGCAATACCCACGCGGCACTGGCCGAGCGCCTGCAATGGATGCAGGCCAGCTATGTGCTGGACGACAGCGATGTGCTGATGCAGAAGGCGCCGATCAGCTTCGACGTTTCGGTGTGGGAATGCTTCTGGCCACTGGTGACCGGTTGCAAGCTGGTGCTCGCCGGCCCTGGCGAGCACCGCGACCCGCAGCGCATCGCCGCGTTGGTGCAGGCCCATGGCGTGACCACGCTGCACTTCGTGCCGCCGCTGTTGCAGGTGTTCGTCCAGGAGCCGCAGGCGGGTGCCTGCAGCAGCCTGCGCCGGCTGTTCTCCGGTGGCGAAGCGCTGTCCGCGGCACTGCGTGACCGCGTGCTGCAGGTGCTGCCACAGGTGCAGTTGCACAACCGCTATGGCCCGACCGAAACCGCCATCAACGTCACCCACTGGCACTGCCAGGCCACCGATGGCGAACGCTCGCCGATCGGCCGCCCGCTGGGCAATGTGCTGTGCCGTGTGCTGGACGACGAACTGGAACTGACCGCCCCCGGTGTGCCGGGCGAGCTGTACCTTGGCGGTGCAGGCCTGGCCCGTGGCTACCTGGGCCGCCCGGGCCTCACCGCCGAGCGCTTCGTGCCCCAGGCCGACGGCAATGGCGAGCGCCTGTACCGCAGTGGCGACCGCGCCCGCTGGCAGGTGCAGACCGAGGCGCTGGAATACCTTGGCCGCCTCGATCAGCAGGTCAAGGTGCGTGGCTTCCGTGTCGAACCCGAGGAAGTCCAGGCCTGCCTGCTGGCGCAAGCGGGGGTCGAACAGGCGCTGGTGCTGATTCACAAGGATGCCGTAGGCGCGCAACTGGTCGGCTACTACAGTGGCAGCGCCCAGCCTGATGCATTGCTGACGGTGCTGGCTGAACAACTACCGGCCTACATGGTGCCGGCACAACTCATCCCGCTGGCGCAGATGCCGCTGGGCCCCAGCGGCAAGGTCGACCGCAAGGCGTTGCCGGCCCCGGTGTGGCAGCAGCGGGAGCACATCGAGCCGCAAACCGAGTTGCAGCAGCAGGTCGCTGCCATCTGGCGTGAAGTGCTGAACCTGCCGCGCGTTGGCCTGCAGGATGACTTCTTCGCCCTCGGCGGCCATTCGCTGCTGGCCACTCAAATTGTCTCGCGCACGCGCCAGGCCTGCGATGTCGAGCTGCCGCTCAAGGCCCTGTTCGACGCCAGTGAGCTGGGCGCCTTCTGTGCCGAGATCACGCGTATCCGTGCCGCCGGTGAGCGCAACCTGCAAGGCGCAATCGCCCGCGTCGACCGCCGCCAGGCGGTGCCGCTGTCGTACTCGCAGCAGCGCATGTGGTTCCTCTGGCAAATGGAGCCGGGCAGCCCGGCGTACAACGTCGGCGGCATGGCGCGCCTGCGTGGCACCCTGCATGTGGATGCCTTCGAGCGTGCGTTGCAGGCGCTGGTGGTGCGCCACGAAACCCTGCGCACCACCTTCCCCAGCATCGATGGCGTGCCGTATCAGTGCGTGGCCGAAGACAGCAGCCTGCACCTCGACTGGCAGGACTTCAGCGCCTTGCCCGCCGATGCCCGCCAACAACGCCTGCAACAACTGGCCGACGACCAGGCGCACCAGCCGTTCGATCTGGAGCGCGGTCCGTTGCTGCGTGCCTGTCTGGTCAAAGCCCAAGAGCGCGAGCACTTCTTCGTGCTGACCCTGCACCATATCGTCACCGAAGGCTGGGCCATGGACATCTTCGCCCGCGAACTGGGCGAGCTGTACGAGGCCTTCGTCGATGACCGCGAATCGCCGCTGGCGCCGCTGCCGGTGCAGTACCTGGACTACAGCGTGTGGCAACGGCAATGGCTGGAAAGCGGCGAGGGCGCCCGCCAGCTGGCCTACTGGCAGGCCCGCCTGGGCGATGAACACCCGGTACTGGCGCTGCCTGCCGACCGCCCGCGCCCGGCAGTGCAGAGCCACCGTGGCGAGCTGTACCGCTTCGAGCTCGACCCGGCGCTGGTCGCCCGCGTACATGCCTTCAACAGCCAGCGTGGCCTGACCCTGTTCATGACCATGACTGCCACCCTGGCCGCCTTGCTGCACCGCTACAGCGGCCAGCGTGACCTGCGCATTGGCGCGCCGGTGGCCAACCGCATCCGCCCGGAAAGCGAAGGGCTGATCGGCGCGTTCCTCAACACCCAGGTGCTGCGTTGCGAGCTGGACGGCCAGATGAGCGCCGCACAGTTGCTGGAGCAGGTACGCCAGGTTGCCATCGAAGGCCAGTCGCACCAGGACCTGCCGTTCGACCAGCTGGTGGAAGCCCTGCAGCCACCGCGCAGCAGCGCCTACAACCCGCTGTTCCAGGTGATGTGCAACGTGCAGCGCTGGGCCTTCCAGCAAAGCCGCCAGCTTGCTGGCATGCAGGTGGATTACCTGGTCAACGACGCCAGCGCCACCAAGTTCGACCTGTACCTGGAGGTGACCGACCTCGACGGCCGCCTGGGTTGCTGCCTGACCTACAGCCGTGACCTGTTCGACGAGCCACGCATCGCACGCATGGCCGAGCACTGGCAGCAATTGCTGGCCGGCCTGCTCGACAACCCGCAACAGCGCCTGTGCGAGCTGCCGATGCTGAGCAGCGCCGAGCAGCAGGTGCTGGCGGGCCAGTTGCAGGGCGAGCAGGATCTCGCTCTCGACCAGACCGTGCACGGCCTGTTTGCCGCCCAGGCTGCGCGCACGCCACACGCTGGCGCGTTGACCTTCGCCGGCCGGCACATGACCTATGCCGAACTCGACCAGCAGGCCAACCGCCTGGCCCGCGCCCTGCGCGAGCGTGGCGTCGGCCCGCAGGTGCGTGTGGGCCTGGCGCTGGAGCGTTCGCTGGAAATGGTCATCGGCCTGCTGGCCATCCTCAAGGCCGGTGGCGCCTACGTGCCGCTCGACCCCGAATACCCGCTCGACCGCCTGCGCTACATGATCGAAGACAGCCGCATCGGCCTGCTGCTCAGCCAGCGCACGCTGCTGCAAACCCTGGGGCAGTTGCCCGAAGGCGTGGCGCACTGGAGCCTGGAGGACGACAGCGCCAGCCTGTCGGCCTACAGCGATGCGCCGCTGGACAACCTCAACCTGCCGCAGCACCAGGCCTACCTGATCTACACCTCCGGTTCCACCGGCAAGCCCAAGGGCGTGGTAGTCAGCCACGGCGAGTTCGCCATGCATTGCCAGGCGGTGATCGACGCGTTCGGCATGCGCAGCGATGACTGCGAGCTGCACTTCTATTCGATCAATTTCGACGCCGCCAGCGAACGCCTGTGGGTGCCGCTGCTGTGTGGCGCCCGCGTGGTGCTGCGCGCCCAGGGGCAGTGGGGCGCCGAAGACATCTGCCAGCTGGTGCGCGAGCAGCAGGTGAGCATCCTCGGCTTCACGCCCAGCTACGGTAGCCAGTTGGCGCAGTACCTGGCCGGGCAGGGCGAACAGTTGCCAGTGCGCCTGGTCATTACCGGTGGTGAAGCGCTGACCGGCGAACACCTGCAGCGCATCCGCCAGGCCTTCGCGCCACAGCAGTTCTTCAACGCCTACGGGCCGACCGAAACCGTGGTCATGCCGCTGGCCTGCCTGGCACCACAGACACTGCCGGCGGAGTTGGGCAGCGTACCGATCGGCCGCGTCATCGGTAGCCGCACGGCCTACATCCTCGACGAAGACCTTGCCCTGTTGCCGCAAGGCGCTATTGGCGAGCTGTATGTCGGCGGTGCCGGCCTGGCCCAGGGTTACCACGACCGCCCGGGCCTTTGCGCCGAGCGCTTCGTCGCCGACCCGTTCGGCAGCGAAGGCGGGCGCCTGTATCGCACCGGTGACCTGGTGCGCCTGGGCAGCGATGGCCTGGTCGAGTACGTCGGCCGCGCCGACCAGCAGGTGAAGATTCGCGGTTTCCGTATCGAGCTGGGCGAAATCGAAAGCCGCCTGCAGGCGCATGCCGATGTCGACGAGGCTGTGGTGCTGGCCCTCGACCTGCCGGGCGGCAAGCAACTGGTGGGTTACCTGGTGTGCGGGCAGGCCGCTGCCGACAGCGAGGCCCAGGGCCTGCTGCGCGACGCGGTGAAAGCCGATGCCCGCCAGCATCTGCCGGACTACATGGTGCCGGCGCACCTGGTGCTGCTCGACAGCCTGCCGCTGATGGGCAACGGCAAGCTCGACCGCCGTGCGCTGCCGCTGCCGGACCTGGAACAGGCACGCGAGCAGTACCAGGCGCCTGGCAACGAGGTGGAAGCGCAACTGGCGCAGATCTGGCGCGACGTGCTCAACGTTGCCCGGGTCGGCGTGCAGGACAACTTCTTCGAACTGGGCGGCGACTCGATCCTGTCGATCCAGGTGGTCAGCCGGGCTCGTCAGGCCGGCTTGCAGTTTACCCCGCGCGACCTGTTCCAGCATCAGACCATCCAGACCCTGGCCGCCGTCGTTCAACGCAGCGAAGCCGCCAGCAGCATCGAACAGGGCCAGCGTCAGGGCCAGGCCGGCCTCACGCCGATCCAGCACTGGTTCTTCGACAGTGAAGTGCCACAGCCGCAGCACTGGAACCAGGCTGTTCTGCTGGAGGCGCGCAAGCCGCTGGATGAGGGGGTACTGGAGCGAGCCTTGGCCGGCCTGGTGCAGCACCACGACAGCCTGCGCCTGTGCTTCAGTCAGGCCCAGGGCCGCTGGCAGGCCGAATATGCTTCGCCTGCCACCGGGCAATTGCTGTGGACAGCCACGGTCGCCGACTTCGCCGATTGCCAACCGCTGTACACCGACCTGCAACGCAGCCTCGACCTGGAACAGGGCCCACTGTTGCGCGCCTTGCTGGTTAATGACGGGCAGGGCGGCCAGCGCCTGTTGCTGGCGATCCATCACCTGGTGGTCGATGGCGTGTCCTGGCGCGTGCTGCTGGAAGACCTGCAGGCGCTGTACCGTGGCCAGCCGCTGCCGGCCAAGACCCACGCCATGGGCGACTGGGCCGCACGCCTGGCCAGCTATGCCGGCAGCGATTCGCTGCGCGACGAGCTGGGCTGGTGGCAAGGCCAGTTGGGTGGTGTGCGCCGTGAACTGCCATGTGATCACCCGCAGGGCGGCAACCTGCACCGCCACGCCCGTACCCTGGCCATCGGCCTGGATGTGGCGCAGACCCGGCAGTTGCTGCAGCAGGCCCCGGCGGCCTATCACACCCAGGTCAACGACCTGCTGCTGACCGCGCTGGCGCGTGCCCTGTGCCGCTGGAGCGGCGATGAAGAAGTGCTGGTACAGCTTGAGGGCCATGGTCGTGACGGGCTGTTCGAAGACATGGACCTGACCCGTAGCGTCGGCTGGTTCACCAACGCCTACCCGCTGAGCCTGCGCCCGCTGCCAGGCGAGGACGATGCGGCGCGGGCAGGCTCGATCAAACGCATCAAGGAGCAACTGCGCCAGGTGCCGCACAAAGGGCTGGGTTACGGCGTGCTGCGCTACCTGGCCGATACGGCAGGGCGCGAGCAGATGGCGGCCCTGCCGCAGGCACGCATCACCTTCAACTACCTGGGCCAGTTCGACCAGCAGTTCGACAGCACAGCCCTGTTCCAGCCGCTGGACGCCCCGGCCGGCCTGGCCCACGACCTCGATGCACCGCTGCCCAACTGGCTGAGTGTCGATGGCCAGGTGTACGGCGGCGCCCTGCAACTGCGCTGGACCTTCAGTGCCGAACGCTACGACGAGCGGACCATCGCCAGCCTGGCCGACGCCTATCGCCTGGAGCTGCTGGCGCTGGTCGAGCATTGCCTGGCTGATGGCAACGGCAGTTTCACGCCATCGGACTTCCCGCTGGCGCACCTGACTCAGGCGCAGATCGACGCGCTGCCGGTACCGGCCGCGCAGATCGAGGACGTCTACCCGCTGACGCCGATGCAGGAGGGCATGCTGCTGCACACCCTGCTGGAGCCGGGCACCGGCCTCTACTACATGCAGGACCGCTACCGCATCAACAGCGCGCTCGACCCCGAACGCTTCGCCCAGGCGTGGCAGGCGGTGGTGGCGCGCCACGAAGCGCTACGCGCATCGTTCAGCTGGAACACCGGCGAGGCGATGCTGCAGATCATCCACAAGCCGGGCAACACGCCGGTGGACTACCAGGACTGGCGTGGCCTCGACGACGACGCCCAGGAGCAGCGCCTGCAGGCTCTGCACAAGCAGGAACGCGAGGCTGGTTTCGCTCTGCTCAGCGAGGCGCCGTTCCACCTGCGCCTGGTGCGTGTGGCCGACGAGCGCTACTGGTTCATGATGAGCAACCACCACATCCTCATCGATGCCTGGTGCCGTTCGCTGTTGATGAACGATTTCTTCGAGATCTACCAGGCCCTTGGCGAGGGGCGCCAGGCCCGCTTGCCGGTGCCACCGCGCTACCGCGACTACATCGGCTGGCTGCAACGCCAGGGCCTGGACGACGCGCGAGCCTGGTGGCAGGCCAACCTGGCCGGCTTCGAACGTGCCACCCCCATCCCCAGCGACCGCCCGCTGCGCCACGACCATGCCGGTAGCGGCATGATCGTCGGCGACTGCTATACGCGCCTGGCGGTGAGCGACGGCGTGCGCCTGCGCGAGCTGGCCCAGGCCCACCAGCTCACCGTCAACACCTTCGCCCAGGCGGCCTGGGCCCTGGTACTGGCGCGCTACAGTGGCGACCGCGACGTGGCCTTTGGCGTGACCGTGGCCGGGCGCCCGGTGAGCATGCCGCAGATGCAGCGTACCGTCGGCCTGTTCATCAACAGCGTTGCCCTGCGCGTGCAATTGCCGGTGGCGGGTGAGCGCTGCAGTGTGCGCCAGTGGTTGCAAGGCTTGCTGGAGCGCAACATGGAGCTGCGCGAATATGAATACCTGCCGCTGGTGGCGATCCAGGAATGCAGCGAACTGCCCAAGGGCCAGCCGCTGTTCGACAGCCTGTTCGTGTTCGAGAACGCGCCGGTGGAAACTGCCGTGCTCGACCATGCCCAGCACCTGAATGCCAGTTCCGACTCGGGCCGTACCCACACCAACTTCCCGCTGACAGCGGTGTGCTACCCGGGCGATGACCTTGGCCTGCACCTGTCGTTCGACCAGAGGTACTTCGACTACCCGACCGTCGAGCGCCTGCTGGCCGAGTTCAAGCGCCTGCTGCTGGCGCTGGTGCAAGGCTTTGAAGGGGAGATGAGCGCACTGCCGTTGCTGGGCGCCGAGGAGCAGCGTTTCTTGCTGGAGGACTGCAACCGTACCGCGCGCGCCTATCCGCTGGAAGACAGCTACATCGCGCAGTTCGAGGCGCAGGTGGCCGCGCATCCGCAACGTACCGTGGCCCGCTGCCTGGACGCGTCCTACGACTACGCCGGCCTGAACCTGGCGGCCAACCGCCTGGGCCATGCCTTGATCGCGGCGGGTGTGAACCTGGACCAGCCGGTGGCACTGCTGGCCGAGCGTGGGTTACCGCTGCTGGGCATGATCGTCGGCAGCTTCAAGGCCGGCGCCGGCTACCTGCCACTGGACCCGGGCCTGCCGGCGGCGCGCCTGCAAAACATCATCGAGCTCAGCCGTACACCCGTGCTGGTGTGCAGCGCGGCCTGTGCCGGGCAAGGGCGGCAGTTGCTGGACCAGCTTGCAGTGGCGGCACGGCCGCAGTTGCTGGTCTGGGAAGACATCCAGGCCAGCCCGGTGGCCAGCCACAACCCCGGCATTCACAGCGGGCCGGAGAACCTCGCCTATGTGATCTACACCTCAGGCTCCACCGGCTTGCCGAAGGGGGTGATGGTCGAGCAGCGCGGCATGCTTAACAACCAGCTGAGCAAGGTGCCGTACCTGGCGCTCGGCGAGCACGACGTGATCGCCCAGACGGCCTCGCAGAGCTTCGACATTTCGGTGTGGCAGTTCCTTGCCGCGCCGCTGTTCGGCGCCAGGGTGGAGATCGTGCCGAACGCCATTGCCCATGACCCGCAGGGCCTGCTGGCGCATGTGCAGGCCACCGGCATCAGCGTGCTGGAGAGCGTGCCGTCGCTGATCCAGGGCATGCTGGCCAACGACCACCAGGCCCTCGATGGCCTGCGCTGGATGCTGCCGACCGGCGAAGCCATGCCACCGGAGCTGGCGGCGCAGTGGCTGCAGCGCTACCCGCAGATCGGCCTGGTCAACGCCTACGGCCCGGCGGAGTGCTCCGATGACGTGGCGTTCTTCCGCGTCGATGCCGCCTCGACCCGTGGCAGCTACCTGCCGATCGGCACGCCGACTGACAACAACCGCCTGTATCTATGCGGCGAGGACCAGGCGCTGGTGCCACTGGGTGCGACAGGTGAGCTGTGCGTGGCCGGCACCGGCGTGGGCCGTGGCTATGTCGGCGACCCGGTGCGCACGGCGCTGGCGTTCATTCCCCATCCATATGGTGCGCCGGGCGAACGCCTGTACCGCACCGGCGACCTGGCGCGGCAGCGCCCGGACGGGGTGCTGGAGTATGTCGGGCGCATCGACCATCAGGTGAAGATTCGCGGCTACCGCATCGAACTGGGTGAAATCGAAGCCCGCCTGCACGAACAGCCGGAGCTCCGCGACGCTGCCGTTGGTGTGCAGGAGGGCGTCAATGGCAAGCACCTGGTGGGTTACCTGGTGGCGCATCAGGGCGTTGCAGCCGACGCTGCGTTGCTGGAACAGCTCAAGCAGCGCCTGCGTGCCGAGTTGCCGGAGTACATGGTCCCACTGCACTGGGGCTGGTTCGACAGCCTGCCGCACAACGCCAACGGCAAGCTCGACCGCAAGGCCCTGCCGGCCATCGACATCGGCGGCCAGCACAGCCAGGCCTACCAGGCGCCGCGCAATGAGTTGGAAGAGGTACTGGCCGGTATCTGGGCCGATGTGCTCAAGGCCGAGCGGGTCGGGGTGCACGACAACTTCTTCGAGCTGGGCGGGCATTCGCTGCTGGCCACCCAGATCGCCTCGCGGGTGCAGAAGCAGTTGCAGTTGAACGTGCCGTTGCGGGCGATGTTCGAGTGCAGCACGGTGGAGGAACTGGCGGTGTATGTGCAGGGGCTGCAGGGCAGTGTGCTGGATGACGACAAGGTCGACCGGCTCAGTGACCTGATGGCCGAGCTGGAGGGGTTGTGACCTGAGCAGGTGAGGCCTGCACCGCCCCTGGATTGGTGCACAAAAGTTGAAATTGCTGGGGCCGCTATGCGGCCCTTTCGCGACACAAGGCCGCTCCTACAGATACGGCGTTGTTCTCGAGGTTTGGCGCTGTACCTGTGGGAGCGGGCATGCCCGCGAACACCGGCGCAGCCGGTGCCATACACCGCGTTGAGTTCTTCGCGGGCTTGCCCGCTCCCACAGGGCTGCCACAGCCTTGTGCTGCGAATGGGCTGCAAGGCAGCCCCGGCGATTTCACATCAGCGCTTGCCGAGAATCTTCCCAAGCAACTCCGGCCGCGGCGCGCCTTGCTGGCTCTGCAGGTTGCCCTGATCATCCTGATAGAAGATCGCCGGGGTCGCCTGCAACCCCATTTCTTCCATCAGCGCCATGTTTGCCGCCAGCTTCTGCTGCACCGCCTCCGGCACCTGCTCCAGTGCCTTCAACTTGCTGGCTTTGCCCGCTTTTTCATGCTCGTGCAGTGCCTTGGCCGGGTCTTTCGCCGCCAGCAGCGCCGCCGACTTGCCCGGGCTGTCCTCGCGGATGATGCCGACCATGATATGGCGCAACTGCACCTTGCCCGACTCCACCCATGGCCGCGCCTGTTCCCAGAACATGTTGCAGTACGGGCAGTTGGGGTCGCTGAACAGGTACACCTTGCGCGGTGCATCGTCCTTGCCGTCGGCGATCCAGGAGGTTTTCTCCATCTTCGCCCAGATTTCCTTGCTCATCGGCGCATACACCAGCTTTTTCAGCGGCTCGGCACTGAGGTCGTTGCCCTGTTCGTCGAACAGGCTGCCGACCAGTACATGCTTGCCGTCAGGGGTGAGGTACAGCGCCAGGCCATTATTCTGGTACTCGGCGGCATACCCGCGCAGGCCGTTGGGGGCGTCGAAGCTGCCTTTGATCACGGCGCCCTTGGCTTGCAGTTGCGCAATCGCCTTGGGCAGCTCTTCGGCCTGCAGGGTAGGGGCAGCTAGCAGAGCCAGGGACAGGGGCAGCAGTGCAGTCAGTCGCATGTCAGTTTCCTTGTGCGGCAGGGGCGGGCGCGGTGGCCCGGTCGAAAGGCTCCAGGGCATGGCGCAGGCTGGCCCGGGACAGCTCGCCCAGATGGCTGCCGACCAGGCGCCCGTCGGCGTCGTAGAACAGGGTGGTGGGCAGGGCCATGGAGCCGACGCGCTGGGCCAGCAGACCGGTGCCGTCGAACAGCACGTGGGTCAGGCTCAGGCCGGTGGTGGCGAGGAAGGTGCTGACGTTTTCCGGGGTCTCGCCCTGGTTGACGAACAGGAAGGTCACGTGCGGGTAAGCGCTTTGCGCCTGTTGCAGCACCGGCATTTCGCGTCGGCAGGGTGGGCACCAGGTGGCCCAGATGTTGATGACCAGCGGTTTGCCGCGGTAGCTGTGCAACGCTACGGATTGGCCGTTGGCCTTGCGCAGGCTCAGCTCGGGCAGTTCGGTGCCCTTGCTGTACAGGTGGCCACCGAGGCTGGCCAGGCCCCAGAACAGCGCGCCGCTGAACAGCGCCCAGCCCAGCGGACGGCGCAGGCCCGGATGGCGCCAGCCCTGCCACAGGGCGCCGAGCACGATGCCGGCAAGGCCCGACCAGAACAGGAAGCCGCCATCACGGATATCGATGATCTGCAGCGGGTCGTCCTGGTACATCGGCCAATAGGCCAGCACGAAGCCGGCGCGTGCGCACAGCAAGCCGATCAGGAACAGATTGAACAGTGCCGATTCCGGGCTCTCGCCGCCACGCCGGGCGACCCACCAGCCGACCATGCTGGCGATCACCAGGGCGGTGAGCATCAGCAGGTGGTTGAGGGCCATGGTCAGTGGCCCGAGGGTTACGGTCAGCATCAGCCTTGGCTCCTGGTCTGGGTCCAGTGTTGCAGGAAGGCGGCTGCATCCACCTCACCAGTGATGCGCCGCGCGCGGCGTTCGTCGCCTTCCGGGCCGACCCAGATGATGCTGGGCGGGCCAGGTACCTGGTAGCGCTGCAGCAGGGCCTGGCTGGCCGGGGTGTCGGCGGTCACGTCCAGGCGCAGCAGGTGCACACCGGCCAGGCCGGCCTGCACGTCGCTGCGGGCGAACACCTGTTTTTCCATGACCTTGCACGACACGCACCAGTCGGCATAGTAGTCGAGCATCACCCACTGGCCACGGGCCTTGGCTGCATCCAGTTCGCGTTGCAGGTCTTCGGGGCGGCTGACGGTGACGAAGGCGTCCTCGGTGTGCTGGCCGGTAGCCGGCGCAGCGCCGCCACCGGCGAACGGGCGCAGCGGCTGCCAGAGGTCGTCGCCACCGGCCGCCGCCCCCACCAGCAGCAGGCCGCCCCACAGGGCACCCAGCAGCGGCAACGCGCGCAACGCCGGCAACCGCTGCAGGGCCGGCCAGGCAGCCCAGGCCAGGGCAATCAGCAAGGCGCCGCTCAGGGCCAGCAGCAATGCTGCGGGCAGCAGGCTGCGCAAGGTGTATAGCGCCATGCCCAGGAACACGAAGCCGAACACGCCCTTGACCCGGTTCATCCAGGCGCCCGGGCGGGGCAGGAAGCGGTTGCCGAGGGTTACCAGCAACAGCAGCGGCACGCCCATGCCCAGGCCGAGGCTGAACAGTACCAGCGCCCCCTGCAGCACGTCGCCGCTCTGGGCGATGTACAGCAGCGCGCCGGCCAACGGCGCGGTCATGCACGGGCCCATCAGCAGGCCGGATAGCGCGCCCAGCAGCGCCGCGCCATACAGGTTGCCACCACGGGTGCCTTGCCCGGCGCGGTCGAGGCGGTCACGCACGGCGGCGGGCAGTTGCAGTTCGAAGGCGCCGAACATCGGCAGGGCGAGCAGCACGAACAGCCCTGCCAGGCTGCCCAGCAGCCAGGGTTGCTGCAGCCAGGCCTGCAGGCTGGCACCCAGCAGCGCGGCGACCACGCCCAGGGCGGCATACACCAGGGCCATGCTCAGTACATAGACCCCGGCCAGTATCCAGCCGCGCCGGGCACTGGCGCCATTGCCCATTACCAGCCCGGCGAGGATCGGCAGCATCGGCAGCGAGCAGGGGGTAAAGGCCAGCAACAGGCCCAGGCCGAAGAACGCCAGCAGGCTCCAGGCCAGGTGGCCTTGTTGCAGGTCGCTGGCCAGGGCCTGGTCACTGGCTTGTTCGGCCGCCGGCACCACACTGCCACCCAGGTCGACCAACGTGGTTTGCGGCGGGTAGCACAGGCCGGCGTCGGCACAGCCCTGCCAGCCCAGGCGCAGCTGGCCCCGGGCATCGGCCGGTAGCAGCAGTTCGAGCTGGTCGCGGTACACCGCGCTGTCGCCGAAGAACTCGTCGTGATGATTGAGAGCGGCTGGCAGTTGCGGGTGCTGTTCGGCAGGCAGGCCGTCGAACTTCAGGCGCTTCTGATACAGGTAGTAGCCAGGCTGGATCTGGAAGAACAGGCGCATTTGGCCGTCGGCCTGGCGGTCATGGGTAAGCACGAAGGCCTGGTTGACCGGCAGGAAGTCCGGTTTGACATCGAACGGGTTGGCCTGCAACGGGCCGGCCAGCAGCAGTGTCAGGAAGAGCAGGAGGACGCGCATGTCTTCGCCTTGGCAGTACGTTGAAAGGGGTCATGCTGGCTTGGGTCGATTAACCCAAGGTTAACTCTGGTTTTTGGTCAGGGGGGGCGCATCAGGGCTTGGAGGTGTATGCCGTGGGATTGTTTGCGCCTGGGAGATCCTAAGACAACCACCTACCAGCCCCAGAGCAAATTCCGCCCCAGATCCCAGACATGTCGCGACATATTGTCGACTTGACTTTGCCTGCGCCAACACAATTGCTGTAAAGTTGACGTACAGGTCAGCTTTTCAGGCTAGTACCAGAATCAAAAAAAGGGCAGTCCCCCTGCTGCCCAGAGGATCAAGCATGTCCAACCGTGATATTTCCCGGCGCGCCTTCCTGCAAGGCGGCCTGATCGCTGGTGTCGGCGTGACCATGGCGCCGCTCGGCAGCCAGGCATTCGCCGCGCTGATGGAGGAACGCGTCACCACCTCGCCGCAGAAGTGGATGAACCATGACGGCAAGGCGCGTTTCCGTAACGATGCCTTGTCCAAGGTGTGCGGCGACAAGGTGTTCGCCCGCGACATCCGTGCCAAGGACATGCCCGGCTGGCCCGTGCAGCAGGGGCATGCGCTGCTGCTCAAGGCGACCAAGGCCGACCGTATCTATGCCGGCCATGACCTCAGCCTGCTTGGCGCCGACCTGCAGCCGGACCGCATCGTCACCGCGGCCGACCTGGAAAAGGACGGCATCGCCTGGCCCGAGGCCCACTCGCCCGACCCGCTGCTGCCGCCCGGCAAGGTGCCGATGTTCATCGGCCATCCGGTGGCGATCCTGATCTGGCACGACTTCGAGCGCTTCCGCCAGGCCAAGCGCAAGCTGCAGTTCAACGACCAGGCGATCCGCTATGGCGCCCAGGCGCCGCTGTACCAGCGCGACCCCTACGGCAGCTTCCGTTTCGTGCGCGTGGGCGGTGCCACGCCGTTCGACGACGATGAATTTTCCAGCCTGAAGAATTCCATGCTGTTCCCCACCATCCTCAACCGCAAGCCGGTGTGGTCGAAGCAGCCCAACCAGCATGGCGATCTGACCGAGCAGGGCCTGTTCCATGCCAAGCGCATGGCCGAGCAGCTGGACAACCCGCCAGAGGACTGGCTGGTGTTCGACGAGCGCTACAAGACGCCGTCCATCGAGCCGGCCGCCCTGGAGCCGGACAACGGCAACGGCTGGTACGACCCGGCCAGCGGGACGCTGCACTTCGTGGTCGCGACCCAGTGCCCGTTCGAAGTGGCGCAGGAATGCGTGCACATGATCAAGCCGTCGCGCTTCGCCCTGAACACGCTGAACATGCACCCGGGCTATACCGTGGGCTACGGCTCGAAAGACAACAACATCTTCGTCTTCTACGCCGCCGTGGCCGCGCTGTATGGCGCCGGTGTGCCGATCCGCCTGGCCAACGACCGCTACGAGCAGTTCCAGAGCGGCATCAAGCGCCATGCCTTCGATATCCGCTACCAGTTGGCGGTGGACAAGAAGGACAACAGCTTCAAGATCTTCCGCGCCGACATGAGCTGCGACGGCGGCGGGCGTATCAACTACAGCCCGTCGGTGGCAGCGGTGGGGGCCACGGCGGCGCAGTCGATCTACTACATGCCGCAGAACGACCTGTCGGTCACGGCCTATCATTCCCGTGGCGTCGAGGCCGGCTCCATGCGCGGCTACGGCACCCTGCAGACCATGGCCGCCACCGAAATGATGGTGGATGAGATCGCCGGGCGCCTGGGCGTCGATGCCATTGACCTGCGCCGCGCCAACGCGCTGAAGTCGGGCATGAAGAACACCCAGGGCGCGGTCCCGGCCGGCGCCCTGCGCTTGTACGAGATTCTCGACAAGGCGGCCGTGCACGACTGGTGGCGCAACCGCGATGCGCGCAAGCAGCAGATGGACGCCAAGGACCCGGACCACTGGTATGGCGTGGGCTTTGCCATCTGCCAGAAAGACTTCGGCACCGGCTCCGAAGCCCCCATGGCCAGCATCGAATTCAGCCGCGATGGACGCATCAGCCTGCGCCACATCGGCACCGAACTGGGTACCGGCATGTCCACCTCCCAGGCCCTGGTGGTCAGCGATTTCCTTGGCCGCTCGGCCGACGAGGTGAAGACCGCGGTCACCGAATGGCCGGAGCTGCAGCTGACCACCAGCGGCAACCCGTACCTGATCAGCCAGCCCGAGCAGGACGCCGCGCTGCGCAACCCGCGCTGGGTCGGCAAGCTTGCTTCGCCGTCGTCGGCGACCAACTCGGCCTTCTACTTCAGCCATGCCACCCGCGAAGCGGCACGCGTGCTGTTCAACCACGGTCTGTGGCCGGCGGCCATGGCCATCTGGCGCCAGGGCCCTTACGGCGGCCAGGCCAACCCGCTGGTGGTGCGCCGCGAGAATGCGGTATGGGTCAACGGCGAGCTGACCGGCAACGGCCTGTCACCGATCCCGTTCGCCCAGCTGGCACAAAAGGCCCATGACATGGGCCTGGTCACCGGCGTCAGCGTGCACGGTTTCAACCGCTGGAGCTGGGCCGAGGCCGACTTCGTCATCGACGGCGTGCGCGAACGCTTCCCGCTCGACGCGGTGGCGGTGAAATACGGCGATGGCGCGGTGAACGCCAAGAAGGCGCAGATGAGCAGCCACGGCTACCACCTGCTCGACCGGCAGAACGCCGCCTACCCCGACACCCAGCTGAACAACGCCATGGTCACCTACTACAGCCCGGTGGCGACCATTGTCGAAGTCAAGGTGAACAAGGGCACTCACGAAGTGCAGGTACTCAACCATCACAGCTGGGTCGAGTGCGGCCGGGTGCTGGTGCCGGAACTGGTCAAGGGCCAGCTCGAGGGCGGTATCGCCATGGGCATCGGCCATGCCTTGACCGAAGAAATGCCGTTGTACGAGGGCGGGCCCGGGGAGGGCGACTGGAACTTCAACCGCTACCGCCTGCCGCATGCGCGCGACGTGGCGGTGTGGCAGCAGACCAGCGAAATCCTCCCGCCGCTGTCACCGACCGACCCGTCCAAGGGCATCGCCGAGGTGGTGATGATCCCGGTCGTCGGTGCCATCGGCAATGCCGTCGCGCATGCCATCGGCAAGCGCGTTCGCGATCTCCCCATCACCCCAGCCCGTATCAAGGAGGCCCTCAATGGCTAACCGTCCACTGCAACTGACCCTCAACGGTCAACCGGTCGGCCCGGTCGAGGTCCCCGACGACCTGGCGATGATCGACTACCTGCACGAACACCAGAACCTCACCGGCTCGCGCCTGGGCTGCGGCCAGGGCATCTGCCACGCCTGCGTGGTGATCGTCGACAACCCCGACGGCACCAGCGAGGAGGTGCGCACCTGCATTACCGGCGCGCATTACTTCGAGGGCAAGAAGGTCCGCACCATCGAGGGCCATGCCAAACAGGACGAGGCCGGCAACCTCACGCTGAACCCGATCCAGCAGAAGTTCGTCGACCTGTTCGCCTTCCAGTGCAGCTACTGCGCGCCGGGCTTCGTCAATGCCGCCACGGTGCTGGTGGAAACCGCCCAGCGCCAGCCGCTGAAGAAGAGCGAGGTGGAAGACCGCATCGAGGCGAGCCTGGGCCACCACATCTGCCGTTGCACCGGCTACGTGCGTTACTACGACGCCACCCGCACGGTGCTCAACGACCTTGGCCTGGTCAAGGAGGGTTGAGCATGGGTCTTGTTCGTAGCGCACTGGCGCTGGCTCTCGGCCTTGCCATTACCTCGCTTGCCCAGGCAGCCGACCAGGCGCAGGTCAAGCGCGGTGAATACCTGGCCCGTGCGGCCGACTGCATGGCCTGCCACACCGCCGAAGGCGGCGCGCCGTACGCCGGCGGCCTGCCGATCCATTCGCCGTTCGGCACCATTTACGGCAGCAACATCACCCCGGACAAGCAGTACGGCATCGGCAACTACAGCGCCGACGAATTCTTCGCGGCGGTAACCGAGGGCAAGCGCAAGGACGGCGCCAACCTCTACCCGGCGATGCCGTACACCTCGTACCACCTGATCAAGCGCGAAGATTCGGACGCGATCCTCGCCTACCTGATGACCGTGCCGCCAATCAACCGCCCGGCACCGCAGACTGCGTTGCGCTTTCCGTTCAACGTGCGCCAGGGGCTGAGCGGCTGGAACATGCTGTACGGTAAAAGCGTTCAACTGCAGCCGACCGAGGGCAAAAGCCCGGCCTGGCAGCGTGGGCAGTACATGGTCGAAGTCATGGGCCATTGCGGCGAGTGCCATACCCCGCGCAACCCGATCGGTGCGTTGCAGCAAGACCAGCGCCTGAGCGGCGGCCTGCTGGGTGGCTACCTGGCCCCGAGCCTGCTGGCCCAGGACCTGGCCGAGCGCGGCTGGACCCAGCCGGACCTGACCACCTTCCTCAAGCATGGCATCAGCGCCCAGGGCAGCATGTTCAACGAAATGTTCCCGGTGGTGCACCACAGCACCCAGCACCTGGAGGATGCCGACCTGGCGGCCATGGCCACCTACCTGCTGGGCGACCAGCCACCGCCGGCCAAGGCCATCCAGGCGGTGGCGCTGGAGCAGATGAGCGACAGCGCCAGGCGCGGCCGCCAGCAATACCTGAATGTCTGCGCGGGCTGCCATGGGGTGGACGGCGAGGGCAAGCCGCACATCGCCGTGGCCATGCGCGGCAACACGGTGCTGCGCCAGGCCGACTCGCGCAACCTGGTCAAGGTGGTCCTCGAAGGCATCCGTGAGCAGCAGTTCACCGGCTTCGAGCGCATGCAGCCGATGCCGGGCTTTGCCGACAAGCTCGATGACCAGCAGGTGGCGGATATGGTCAACTACCTGCGCCAGGCCTGGGGTGGATTGCCCGGTGACCTCAGCGTACAGCAGCTCGCCGAGCTGAAGGCGGAGTAAAGGGTGCAGCATCTCGATCTACAGGTGGTCCGCCAGGCGTTGCAGTGGTCGTGCGGCGGCCAGCGGGTGTGGTTGTGCACGGTGCTCGCCACCTATGGCTCGGCGCCCCGTGCACCGGGCTCGCTGCTGGCGGTGAACGCCAGCGGGCAGTGGCTGGGTTCGCTGTCCGGTGGCTGCGTGGAAGACGACTTTCTCGAGCGCGTGGGCCGGGGGGAGTTTCCCGAGCCAGTGGCCATCGTGCGTTATGGCGATGGCAGCGACTCGCGTTCGAGCATCCGCCTGCCCTGTGGCGGCGTGCTGGAAGTGCTGGTGGAGAACCTGCCGGCCGAATGTGACGTGCAAGCGCACCTGCGTGAGCTGGAAAGCGCATTGCAGGGCCAGCGCCGCGTGCTGCGTGAAGTGAGCCTGCCCGAGGGTAGGCGCCTGCTTGCCGATGACCACAGCCAGGGGCCGCGTGTGCAGCGTGAAAGTGCCTGTGTACGCTTGCGTGTGGGGGCCGCCCAGCGTCTGCTGCTGGCCGGGTACTCCAGCGTCGCGCATTTCTGTGCCGAGTTCGGCAAGGGCATGGGCTTCGAAGTCATCCTCTGCGAGCCGCGTGACGAAGTGCTCGACGGCGTGCGGCTGGATGGCATCGAAGTGCGCCACGAGCTGCCGTCAGAGTTCATCGCCCATGGCGGTTGCCATGCCGACACGGCGGTGGTGGCGCTGACCCACGACCCGAAGATCGATGACCTGGCGATGCTCGAAGCGGTGCGCACCGAGGCGTTCTATATCGGTGTGATGGGCTCCCGGGTGACCTCCGACAAGCGCCGCGAACGCCTGCGGCGGATCGGTGGCCTGGGCGAGGTCGAACTGGGCCGCATCCACGCCCCGATCGGCCTCAACCTGGGCAGCAAGACCCCGGCCGAGATCGCTTTGGCGGTGCTGGCCGACATTCTGCGGGTGCGCAACGGCATCGAGCGGGGCGCGCTGTGAGCGTGGTTGCGCTGGTGCTGGCGGCAGGCCGCGGCACGCGTTTCGGTTCAGACAAGCGCCGGGCGACCTTGGCTGATGGTCGCAGCCTGCTGGCGCATAGTGTGGAACGGGCCCAAGCGGTGTTCGATGATGTGCGCGTGGTGTTGCGCGCGGGCGAGTGGAGCGAGGATTTTGCCTTGCCTGCCGATTGCCGGGTTATCGCCAGCCCGGATGCGGCGTCGGGAATGGGGCATAGCCTGGCTGCCGGCGCCAGGTCGTTGGGTGACAGCCAGGCGCAGGCGGTGGCGATCTTGCTGGGTGATATGCCTTGGATCGAATCGGCCACCTTGCGTCGGTTGGCCGAGGCGGCCACCGCCTCGACCATCGTGTTGCCGCGCCATGCGGGGCAGCAGGGGCACCCGGTGGTCTTCGGCCGCGACTTCTGGCCGGCGCTGGGGCAGCTTGCCGGGGATGAAGGGGCCCGGTCGGTGGTGCAAGCGCATCGGGATCGTTGCGTGGTGGTTGAAGTGGAGGATGCTGGGGTGTTGCTGGATGTAGATACGCCGCAGGGGTTGATTTAGGCACTGGTGTTCGCCATCGCACCCAAGACGAACACCACAATCCACCCCACAAAAGGTCCATAATCCCCCCTTAATCTGCCCAAGGTGCAATGCCAGCCACACCATTCCGGGAGCCCCGCCATGCACGTTCTGCTCTGTGAGGACGACGACCTGATCGCCGCCGGCATCTGCGCCGGCCTTACCGCCCAGGGCCTGACCGTGGACCGTGTGGGCAACGCCGCCGATGCACGGGCGATGCTGCAGGCCGCGCAGTTCGACGTGATGATCCTCGACCTTGGCCTGCCCGACGAAGACGGCCTGAAGCTGTTGCGCCGCCTGCGCGAGAAAGGCGAGACGCTGCCAGTGCTGGTGCTCACTGCCCGTGATGCGGTCACCGACCGGGTCGATGGCCTGCAGGCCGGCGCCGACGATTACCTGCTCAAGCCGTTCGACCTGCGCGAGCTGGCTGCTCGCCTGCACACCCTGCTGCGGCGGGTGGCCGGGCGGGCGGTGAATGTGATCGAACACGGCCCGCTGCGCTACGACCCGAGCAGCTGCGAGGCAACCCTGGCCGGCCAGCCGGTCGACCTGTCCCGGCGTGAACAGGCATTGCTCCAGGCGCTGCTGCAGAACCCCGGGCGGGTGCTGTCCGGCGAGCAGCTCAAAGACTGCGTGTACGGCTTCAGCGACGAAGTCGAGAGCAATGCCCTGAACGTGCATATCCACCATCTGCGGCGCAAGCTGGGCAACGGCATCGTCGAGACCGTGCGCGGCCTGGGCTACCGGCTGGGCCCGGCGCAGGCGCCGGAGGAGGCCGCATCATGAGCCTGCGGGTACGCCTGAGCCTGATCCTGGGCAGCGCCTTCGTGATCATCTGGGCGCTGGCCGCCGCGTGGATGCTGCGCGACCTGCGCCAGCAGATGATGTTCTCCCTCGACCAGCGCCTGGTGGCTTCGGCGCGCATGGTTGCCGGGCTGATCGACCAGCTGCCGCAGCCGCTGACCGCCAAGGGCGGGGAGGCGCACTTTTCCGCCGACCAGTTCAGCGTGCCGGACGGCATGGCCTGCCAGGTCAGCTCGCTGCGTGGCGAGATTCTCGCCAGCAACCACAAGCACGACGGCGTCATGGACGATGAACGCAGCGGTTTCCGTGACCAGACCATCGACGACGCGCTGTGGCGCACCTTCACCTACAACCATGGCGATGTGCGTATCACCACCGCCGACCGGCACATGGAGCGCGAGGCGCTGAACCAGTCGATCCTGCTGGCAGCCTCGGCGCCGGTGCTGATGGCCCTGCTTGGCAGCCTGGGGTTGTTGTGGATCGGCCTGGGCAAGGGCCTGGAGCCGCTCAACCGCATGCGCGATGCCCTGCGCCGCCGGCGCGCGGACAGCGTCGAGCCGCTGCAGGTGGCGGGCATGCCCAGCGAACTGCAACCGTTGCTGGAAACCCAGAACCAGCTGTTCCTGCGCATTGCCCAGACCATCGAGCGTGAGCGGCGCCTGACCGACGATGCCGCGCATGAACTGCGCAGCCCGCTGACGGCGATCAAGACCCACCTGCAGGTAGCGCGGATGACCGATGGCGCCGTGCGTGAGCAGGCGCTGGAACATGCCGAGCAGGGCGCCGACCGCATGCACCGCACGCTGGAGCAGTTGTTGATGCTGGCGCGGGTGGAGGGCAGCCTGTCGTTCGAGGATGGCGTGCAGTGCAGCGCCGAGCAGGTGGCCCGGCAGGCGGTGCAGGATGCCGGCGGCGGTGACAACCGGCGCATCGTGCTGCGCTTGCCTGAAGCCGCTACGCAGATCTACCTGGGCATGCCTGCGCCGTTGGCGGTGGCGGCGCTGCGCAACCTGCTGGACAACGCCTTGCGCCATGGCGGCGACGAGGCGGTGGAGCTTGAGGTGCAGATGGCTGACGGCCAGGTGGGCTTCATGGTGCGGGACCATGGGCCGGGGATTGCCGAGGCGGACCTGGAACACCTGACCGAGCGCTTCTGGCGTAACGGGCAGAGTGGTGGATGCGGGCTGGGGCTGGCGATCGTGCAGGCGATCGTGCAGCGTTGTGCCGGTAGCCTGAAGTTCGACAGCCGCAGTGATGGGTTGCGGGTGTTGTTGCAAGTGCCGGCGCGCTCGGCCAGCTGATCTTCACTGTCTGTGCCGGCCCTTTCGCGGGCTTGCCCGCTCCCACAGAGATCGCATGCATCTCAGACCCTGTGCAGTACCTGTGGGAGCGGGCAAGCCCGCGAAAGGGCCGGCACAGGCAGAGTAAAATACAGTAACAACCGCTAAATCCTCCCCGCACTCAAGCGTTTCCCAAGCGACGAACACCCGCACTTTCGCTTGCTTGCGAGGATTCACCCATGTCCACCGCTTCCTGCCTTGCCCAGGTCCCGCCGGCCAGCGCGCCGCGTGCCTTGTACGAGTTCACCGATTCACCCTTGCTGCAACGCCAGCAACAACAGGAGTCCAACGCTCGCAGCTACCCGCGGCGCATCCCGCTGGCACTCAAGCGCGCCCGTGGCATCCATGTGGAGGATGTCGAAGGCCGCCAGTTCATCGACTGCCTGGCCGGCGCCGGCACCCTGGCGCTGGGCCACAACCACCCGGTGGTGGTCGAGGCGATCCAGCGGGTACTGGCCGATGAGCTGCCGTTGCACACCCTGGACCTGACCACGCCGGTCAAGGACCGCTTCGTCCAGGACCTGTTCGGTGTGCTGCCCGAGGCGTTGCGCCGTGAGGCCAAGGTCCAGTTCTGCGGCCCGACCGGTACCGATGCAGTGGAAGCAGCGCTGAAACTGGTGCGCAGCGCCACCGGTCGCAGCACCGTGCTGGCCTTCCATGGCGCCTACCATGGCATGAGCCAGGGTGCGCTGAGCCTGATGGGCAGCCATGGCCCGAAGCAGCCGCTGGGTGCCTTGCTCGGCAACGGTGTGCAGTTCATGCCGTACCCCTACGACTACCGTTGCCCGTTCGGCTTGGGCGGCGAAGCCGGGGTCAGGGCCAACCTGCATTACCTTGAAACCCTGCTGCTCGACCCGGAAAGCGGCGTGCCGCTGCCGGCGGCGGTGATCCTCGAGGTGGTGCAGGGCGAGGGAGGGGTGATCCCGGCCGATATCGAGTGGCTCAAGGGGGTACGCCGTATCACCGAGCAGGCCGGCGTGGCGTTGATCGTCGATGAGATCCAGAGCGGTTTCGCCCGTACCGGGCGCATGTTCGCCTTCGAGCATGCCGGCATCATCCCGGATGCGGTCACCTTGTCCAAGGCCATTGGCGGCAGCCTGCCGCTGGCGGTGGTGGTGTACCGCGACTGGCTGGATACCTGGAAGCCGGGCGCCCACGCCGGCACTTTCCGTGGTAACCAGATGGCCATGGCGGCGGGCTCGGCGGTGATCGATTACCTGGTCGAGTATCGCCTGGCAGAGCATGCCGAGGCCATGGGCCAGCGCCTGCGCCAGCACCTGCAGCAGTTGCAGCGGGATTATCCGCAGTTGGGTGATATTCGCGGGCGTGGCCTGATGCTTGGGGTGGAGCTGGTGGACCCGCAAGGCCAGCGGGATGCGCTTGGGCATCCGGCGGCCAACCGTGAATTGGCGGCGAAGGTGCAGCGCGAGTGCCTCAAACGCGGGCTGATCCTGGAACTTGGTGGGCGGCATGGGGCGGTGGTGCGCTTCCTGCCGCCGTTGATCATCAGTGGCGAGCAGATCGATGAGGTCGCGCAGCGCTTTGCCGAGGCGCTGATCGCGGCGGTCTGATCGATTGCCGGGGCCGCTGCGCGGCCCTATCGCCGGCAAGCCAGCTCCCACAGGGACTACGCCGACCGGAAGGCTTGCGCTGTACCTGTGGGAGCCGGCTTGCCGGCGATAGGGGCGCAAAGCGCCCCCTGCTAATCCCGGCTACCAACCGCGCCCGGAATTCACCCAGAAGTTCACCGACAGCGAGGTGGTCACAGACTCCACCTGGTGGAACCACCCTTCAGGCAGGAACAACAGGTCACCGGCCTGCAGCACCACGCGCAGGAACGGCACCTCGCGCGCCGCCGGGAAGCGCTGGTAGTCCGGGGCGTCGGGGTTGAAGTCGCAGCCGTCCAGGCCGCCCTTGGGGCTGGTCGACCAGGTACCCAGGGCCGGGCGATGGTGCGGCGCGGCAAGGATGAACGACTTTTGCCCCCATACCTGTGCGAACAGGTTGTCGGTGTCGTCGCGGTGCAATGGCGTCAGGGTGCCCTTGGGGCCGATCCAGATGCGCGGCGCAATGAACTTCTCGCGGGCGAAGTACTGCGGGTAGCGAATCAGCGTCAGCAGCTTTTCCGGCACGATGTTGTTGCCCATGTAGGCCGGGGTTTCGCCGGGTTTGGCAGGGGTGTCCAGCGAGGCGATGAAGTCGGCCATGGAAGTGGAACGGAAGTCGCGGTCGGTGGAGAAGGTCTTCTTCACGTAATCGCCGTGCCGGGTGATGCCCTGCAGTTCGGCGAAATGCTCCAGCGAAGCTTCGCGGCCCATGGTGAACAGCGGCCAGTCCTGCAGGGCATCGCTGATGACCACCGGCGTCCCGTGCGCCAGGTATTCGCCCTGGAAGCGCGCCAGCGGCATGTCGGCGCGGGCAATGCGTGCCACCTCGCGCTGCACCGGTTGCGCGGCCGACACCCGTTCGCTGAGGCGTGCCGGTGTCGGGTAGCGTTGGTTCATCGACACCTTGGTCGCCGGCGCGCCGCGCCGGGCGTTGCTGATGATCTGCGGCAGCAGGGTGGCCAAACCCATGTTGCCGCTGATCTTCAGGCGGGCGCTGGCGAACAGCTCTTCGACGTTGGCGGTGCCGCCCATGATGCCGAGGAAGTCACGCTCGGCCACCTCGATGGTGACGTCCGGGGCGCTGTGCCGGCCGGCACCGGTGCGGCTGCTGTCGCGCACCTCCGACCAGAAGGCCCGGTCCTGGCCGAAGACGAACTGGAAAACGCCTTCGATGCCGACGGCATGGGCGTTGGCGAACAGTTTGCTGAGGATGCTCTGAAGGTCCACGGTATGCCTCTGGCGGTCTTTCGTTGTGCTGGGATAACGAGTGCCTGCACCAACGATTTAGCCGTGTGGGCGGGTAATTTTTCGGTGTGCTGCTACGTCCCGTAGGGAGGCTCGAGTCACATTGTTCACCCAAGGAACCCACATGGCATTGCACCCTGATCTGGCGGCATTTCTGGAACTGGTCGAATTTGGCCGGCTGACGGGCAGGAGCCTGCCCATGCACGCGATGGACGTGGCCCAGGCCCGTGCCGAGTTCGAAGGCAGCTCGCAGGTACTCGACCCGAGCCCGCCCGGCAACGTCACGGCCAGCGAGTTGCAGATTACCGCGCGCGACGGTGCCCGCCTGGCTGCTCGCCTGTACCGCCAGGGCGATGCTGGTGCTGCCTTGCAGCCAGTGATCCTGTACCTGCATGGCGGCGGCTATGTGGTCGGCAGCCTCGATTCGCATGACTCGGTGTGCCGTCGCCTGGCGGCCCTGGGCGAGTTCGCGGTGCTGGCGGCGGACTACCGGCTGGCACCGGAGCAGCAGTTCCCGAAAGCCCTGCACGATGTGCTGGACGCCGCCAACTGGCTGGCTGAGCAGGCGGCCTCGCTGGGCCTGGACAACCGCCGGGTGGTGCTGGTAGGGGACAGCGTGGGCGCCAGCCTGGCGGCGGTGCTGGCCATTACGGCGGTGGAGCAGCCCGAGGCGCTGGCGTTCAAGCCGCTGGCACAGTTGCTGTTCTACCCGGTGACCGATATCTCCTGCTGGCGTGAGTCCCATCGCGAGCATGCCGAGGGTTACCTGCTGGAGACGCCTACCCTGGAGTGGTTCTACCGGCACTATGCGCCGCAGCGCGAGCAGCGCCTGGACTGGCGGGTGTCGCCGTTGCTGTCGACGCTGTGCGAGCCATTGGCGCCGGCTTGCCTGTTCGTGGCCGAGTATGACCCGTTGCATGATGAGGGCATGGCCTATCGTGACTGGCTGGTGGCGGGTGGGACGGCGGTGACCTTTGCCCGGGTGGAGGGGTTGACCCATGACTTCTTGCGCATGTCGGGGATCGTGGGGCAGGTGGAGGGGATTTACCGGGATGTCGGGGAGTGGTTGAAGC
Organism: Pseudomonas sp. B13(2017); assembly: GCF_002113245.1. Taxonomy (NCBI): domain Bacteria; kingdom Pseudomonadati; phylum Pseudomonadota; class Gammaproteobacteria; order Pseudomonadales; family Pseudomonadaceae; genus Pseudomonas; species Pseudomonas sp. B13(2017). Next base: position 69,178 of record NZ_NEJX01000002.1, on the reverse strand, counting down.
GGGTCGGCGGCCAGTCCTGACTTGAGCTCGCCGGGGGCGCGTTGCGCCCCTATCGCCGGCAAGCCAGCTCCCACCCCGACCGCACCGACTTCAAGCCATTTGCAGTACCTGTGGGAGCCGGCTTGCCGGCGATAGGGCCGGTACAGGCAACCCTCAAGCGCGCAGGTAGCGCTTCAGAATATCCCCCAATCGCTCGATCTCCGCCTCGGTATTCAACAGCCCAGGCGCCGTCCGCACCACCGGCCCGACATCCCGCGACACCGCATCGACCACGATGCGCTGGCTGTTGAGATACCGGGCCACCTCGTCAGCATCCTGCCCCGTGACCCGGAAGAAGGTGAAACCCGCCGAATACTGCGTGCTGCGCGGTGTCACCAGCTCGACCCCCGGCAGCGCCTCAAGCCGCTGCCTGAGATAGCCATTAAGCCCATGAATCCGCGCCTGCACCGCCGCCTTGCCCAACTGCAGGTGCAGCTCGAACGCCTTGCCCAATGCCCAGCGGTGCTCGAACGCGTGGTAACCCCCGGGCGTCATCACTGTGGCAAAGTCCTCGTTCTCGGAAAACGTGGCAATGGTCGGGTTCAGCTGCTTCAGTTCGGGGGACGCCGCACAGATGATCCCGGTACCCCGCGGCCCGAACATCCACTTGTGCGTGCCGGCGATGAAGTAGTCGCAGTTGAGATCGGCAAAGCGCATGTCTTCGACGCCGAAGCCATGCACACCGTCGATCACGTAGATGATCTGGTCCTGCTCGTCACGCTGGCGATTGACCTCGCGCACCAGCGCGCCGATCTCGCCCACGGGCAGTTTCACGCCACTGCCCGAGTGCACCCAGGTCATGCCCAGTACCCGTGTTTTCGGCCCGATGGCCGCCGCGATGGTGGCCAGTACCTGGTCGCTGTTGACCTTGGCGGGGTCGTCGAACAGGCGCAACCGGTGCACCGGTGTGCCATCGCGCGTGGTGCGAAAACCCATGGTATGGCGAGCGGCCGAATGCTCGTGCATGGTGGTGAGAATTTCCTGCCCCGGGGCAATCTTCAGCCCGCCATAGATCAGCCCCAGGCCTTCGGTGGTGCTGCCGGTCAGGGCGATTTGCCGGGGCGTCACTTCGAGGTAGCGGGCCGCCCATTCACGCACGGCGGCTTCGTGCTTCCACTCCGACTGGCTGTCCCAGTCGACCATGCGGGCCGGGTGGCGGTCGAAGCGGGCGCGCAGCGCCTCGATGGCTTCGCGCACGGGCCGTGGGTGCGAGGTGATCAGGAAGTTGGCAAAGTGCGCGTACGCCGGGTCCAGCTCGAACAGGTTGCGAAACGCGGCCCAGTCGCTGGCGGTGGCAGGCTGCGCAGCCGCCGCTCGGGCGGCAGGCAGCAGTGGGCTTGTGAGGGGCAGGGCGGCCGCAAGCAGGCCGGCCTGCTTGAGAAAGGTGCGACGATCGTTCATCAATTGGCTCGCAAGGGTCAGGGGGATGAGGTGGCGACAGGTTGCGCGGCGCGCTGCACCTGCTCCCACACCCGCAGGAAGTTGCCGCCCCAGAGCTTGGCGATATCCGCTTCGGAGTAGCCGCGGCTGATCAGTTCGGCGGTGACGTTGCGTGCTTCACTGGCGTTCTGCCAACCGTCGATGCCGCCGCCTTCATTGAAGTCCGAACTAAGGCCGACATGGTCGATGCCGACCTTGCGCACGGTGTAGTCGATGGCGTCGCCATAGTCCTTGAGCGTGGCCGGCGGTTCCTCCTCGAGAATGCCGTACAGCGCGTTGGCGTACTGGCCGACCTTCTGCTCGGGCCAGCCGGCGATCACCGGGTCACCGGGCATCAGTGCGTAGTCGAGGTTGGCCAGTGGCGGCAGGTCGTAGCGGGCGCGCAGGGCGTTGAGTTTGTCCTGGGTCTTGCTGCTCAAGGGCTTGAGGTAGGTGGAGAAGGCCACCAGCTGGACCACGCCGCCGCTGTCCTTGATCAGCTGCAGCTCCTTGTCGGAGAGGTTGCGCTTGATGTCGACCATCGCCCGCGGCGCCGAGTGCGAGGCCACCACCGGCGCGCGGCTGAGGGCAACGGCCTGGGCCAGCGCCTTGCTGGACATTTGCGACACATCGATGATCACGCCCAGGTCGTTCAGCCGCTGCACGGCGCGCTTGCCGAGCGGCGACAGGCCGTCCAGGGCATCGGCGGTGTCATTGAAGAACGGCAGCGGGCGCGAAGAGTCGGCCCAACTGTTGTTGCCCACGTAGCTGAAGCCGAACATGCGCACGCCGCGCGCGGCCCAACGGTCGAGCTGGTCGATGTCATCGCCCAGCGCATAGGCGTTGAGCATGCTGAGGAACACCGCGAACTTGCCTTCGCCGTGCAGGCGCCGCATGTCTTGCGGGGTATAGGCAATACCCACCTGCTGCGGGAAGTCGCGGACCATGGCGGTGATGGCGTTGTAGCGCACCTCCTGGGTGTGGCGGGCGGCTTCGACAAAGCCTGGGGTAGGGCGGTGCGGGCCACCGTCACCGGTCCAGGACTCCGGCCAGGCGAAGATGGTCAGGGCCGCGCCAGACGAACGCCCGCGTGCGGCCTTGGCCAGGTCGAAGCGGCCATTGCCATCCTTGTCGGCCTCGCTGCCTTCGGTGCCGAAGGTCAGCGGCAGGGTGACATGGCTGTCGAACGAGATGATGCGTTCCTGCAGGTCGTTGGCCTGGCGGGTCACCTCCCTGGAATAGCCGGCGGGTGTGGCGAAGTAGTGCCAGGCGGCAAACCCGGCGCCAGCGGCAACCGCCGCGGCCAGGCTGATAAACAGGGCTTTCTTCCAGCGTGGAGTCGTCATCTTGGTCTCAATAGGTTCACCGTCGAGGGATGGGCACAGAGGCCGCCGCTACCTGCAGTGAACGAGCTCGCAGCCGAGAAATTTAGCGCCTGTCGGGGGCCGCCATGCGGCCCAATCGCCGGCAAGCCAGCTCCCACCTCGAGCGCATTGGCCTCAAGCCATGTGCAATCACTGTGGGAGCTGGCTTGCCGGCGATTGGGCTGCGCAGCAGCCCCGGATGCAGCCGGAGCGCCGCTAAATTTCGTCTGCCGTGCAACGTTCTAGCCTTGGACGGGCCGTGCTCCATGGCCGCAATGAATGCACAGGTATGCAATGACGATTTCCCGACGCGGTTTCATCGCCGGTGTGGCATTGACGGGTATGGTGGTGCCCGGTGCGCTGGGGGCGCTGTATGTGCAGCGCCAGCGTGCCGCCGAGGAATTCCCGGAAACCCCTGGCGAGGCCGTCGTCGAGTTGGCCGATACCCGCCTGCAGCAGTTGGGCGATACCCTGCGCGGCATCTGGCGCTGGACCCTGCAGGGCAAGGATGCGGGCCTGGACGGCCTGCCCACGGGTGAACTGGAGCTGTTCCTGGATGTGGCAACCAGCGGGCGCGCCCTGCGCGGCTACCTGGATACCCCCGAGCGCCTGCGAGGGCAGGAAGAGCCGCGCTACCGCGTGGTAGGCGACCTGTTGGCGGACAAGCCGGGCACCCTGCGCTGGCGCCTGTTTTCGGCCCAGGCCCGCTATGAGTGCCATATCGTGCTCGACGAGGTCTGGGGCCGGTTCGGCAACGCCGGGCCGGCCACCCTCAACGGGCGCATTTCACGCCTGGACCGCGCGCTGACATTGCCCGTGGAGGACAACCAGTTCCTGGCCTTGAAGCGCACCTTCCCCGAGGCGCGCGAGCGTATCCCGCTGAACCCGCAACTGCTGGCCTGGCTGACCGCCCCGGAGCATCGCCTGTTCCACCAGCTGTGGCACTCGTCGCGGGACAAATGGCACAAACTGGGCAAGGACAAGCAGGGCGCCCTGCGTGGCCTGGGCTGGCAGCCCGGGCCGCGTGATCGCGAGCGTGATGCGCGGGGCCGGCACAAGGACCGCAACGGCTCGGGCGAAGACTTTTTCTTCATGCACCGGCACATGCTTGGCAGTGCCCGTGCCTTGCAGGACTTGCCGTCATGGACGCGCTTCCCGCTGCCGCAGCCGGAACTTGAGCGCGACCGGGCCGGATTCGCCCGCTACTTCGACAACCATGACGGCAATGCCCTGCCGCCCACCTGGCTGGCCAGCGGTGATGCGGAATACACCCAGTGGGTGCGCGACATCAAGACGCCGGATACCTTCCATGGCAACTTCCTGGTCTGGGAGTCACGCTACACGGACCCGGAGTACCTGAGCACCTTGACCCTGGGCCAGTTCGGTTCGGAAGTGGAGCTGGGCCTGCACGACTGGCTGCACATGCGCTGGGCATCGGTGCCGCGCGACCCCTCCAACGGCATGCCGGTGCCGACGGCGCGCACGCCGGATGATTTTGCCGAACGCTGGTTTGCCGAACAGAACGATTTTCTCGGTGACCCGTTTTCATCCCATGTGAACCCGGTGTTCTGGCACTTTCATGGCTGGATCGACGACCGCATCGAAGACTGGTTCCACGCTCATGAACGGCTGCACCCGGGCGAGGTACGGCGCCTGGAAGTCAATGGCGTGCCATGGTTTGCGCCAGGGCGCTGGGTGGAGGTGGCCGACCCGTGGCTGGGGCCGGATACCCATGGCTGCTCGACGGTGCCGGGTTTGCGGCCCGGGCGCAGTGTAGAAATGGACCCGGAGACCATGAAGCTGGCGTTGCGCATCATCTACAGCGATGACGATGTGCTCGACAAGCTGCGGCCCAAGGTACCGCAGCGGCCGTGGTATGCGCGCAACCTGAAGGTGCGGAACTAGTCGCTGCCTGTACCGGCCCTATCGCCGGCAAGCCAGCTCCCACAGGGTCTGCGCCGGGTTCAAGACATGCGCTGTACCTGTGGGAGCTGGCTTGCCGGCGATAGGGCCGGTACAGGCGACCTTACTGGCTGGCCACCCACCCACCCCCCAATGCCTTGTACAACGCCACGCTACCCTGCAACCGGGCCAGGCGCAGTTGTGCCTGCTGGTCCTGCGCCACATACAAGGTGCGCTGGGTCTCCAGCACGCTCAACAGCGTCTCCGCTCCCGCGCCATAACGCTGCTGCGCCAGGTCGAACGCCAGCCGCGCCTGCTCCACCTCTTCATCCTGCCACTGCCGCTGGCGGTCCACGCCCTGGATCGCATTGAGCGCTTTCTCGACATCGGCAAAAGCGGCCAGGATGCTGCTGCGGTAGGTCTCCAGCAACTCCATCTGTTCAGCCTCGGCCAGTTCACGCGCGGCACGCAGCCGGCCGTTGTTGAAGATCGGCGCGACCAGGCCGCTGGTGAGGGTGTAGTAGGAGCTGTCGAACAAATGGGCAAAGGTATTGGCGCCAGCTCCCAGGTTGGCCCCGAGGGTGAGCTTGGGCAGCATGGCGGCGCGGGCGACCTGCACGTTGGCGCTGGCGGCGGCCAGCCGTGCTTCTGCTGCGGCAATGTCCGGGCGGCGGGTGAGCAGCTCGCTGGGCACGCCGCTGCCAATGGCGGGCCATTGCAGGGTGTTGATCGCGTCCTGGCTGGTGGGTAGCGACTGCACCGGGTCGCCGAGCAGGGTCGCCAGGGTGACCCGGCTGTCTTGCCACTTCTGTTCCAGTAACGGCAGCTGGCGTTGCTGCGCGGCCACCAGGCTGCGCTGCTGAGCCAGTTCCAGGCGCGTGGCGGACCCGCTGCGCTGGCGTGCATCGACCAGGCCCAGCACGTCCTGGGCATTGCGCAGGTTGAGGCGGGCTATGCGCAACTGTTCCTGCAAAGCCAGGCCCTGAAGGTAGCTGTCGGCCACCGCGCTGACCAGGGTCAGCGCCACGGTCTGGCGGTCGAAGCGGCTGGCATCCAGGCTGCGCAGGGCGCTCTCACGGGTCGCCCGCAGGCCGCCCCAGAAGTCGATTTCGTAGCTGGCGCTGAGCTGCATGTCGAACGAGGTGCTGGTAGGTTCGCTGCGGCTGACATCCAGCTGGTCATAGCCGTCACCGTGCAGCAGGCGTTGGCGGCTGCCGTCCAGGCCCAGCTTCAGCTCCGGCAACAGCGGCGCGCCGGCAATGACCGCGCGGGCCTGGGCCTGGCGTACCCGCGCAGTGGCGGCAGCCAGGTCATGGGCATTGTGCAGGGCGTGCTGCACCAGGCGGTCGAGCTCGCTGCTGGCGAAGGCTTGCCACCACTGTGTCGTTGGCAGTTGTACCGAGGGTGATGCGGCCTCGCCTTGCCAGGCGGATGGCGCGGCGATACCGCTGGCGGGTGTTGGCGGCGTGCTGCAGGCGGCGAGGCATACGCATAAGGTCAACAGGCTGATGCGGCTAGGCAGAGTCATGGGTTATTCGCTGGTAAGGGCTTTGACCGGGTCGAGGCGGGCGGCCTTGCGCGCTGGCATGAAGCCGAACACGATGCCGGTGACGACGGCGCAGGCGAAGGCGCCGAGCATGGCGGGCAGGGCAAAGGCCACCGCCACTTCGGCCAGCATCAGGCCGCCACCGATGGCCAGGGCCAGGACGATGCCAGCCAGGCCGCCGACCATCGACAGCATCACTGCCTCGCTGAGGAATTGCCGCAGGATGTCGCGCTGGCGCGCACCAGTGGCCATGCGGATGCCGATTTCACGGGTGCGCTCGCGCACCGTCATCAACATGATGTTCATCACGCCGATGCCGCCCACCAGCAGCGAGATCGCGGCGATCGCCCCCAGCATCAGCGACAGGCTGTTCTGCGTGCGCGCCTCGGCCTGGATCAGCGCCGCGTCATTGGTCAGCTCGAAGTCCTGGCGGCCGTTGTGGCGCTGGCGCAGCAGCTTGTCGATGGCCGCTTCGGCCTCGTTGACCCGCGTGGAGTCCAGGGCGGCAACGGCGATGTAGTCCGGGTCGCGCTGGCCGAACAGGCGGATGGCTGCGGCGGAGTAGGGCACCACGATGCGCCCGTCGCTGTCCTGGTCGCCAGAGCTGGCGCCCTTGCCGGCCAGGATTCCGACCACCTGGAACGGCACATTGCCGATCAGCAGGTACTGCCCCAGAGGGTCGCGCCCAGGGTCGAGCATCTTTTCCCGCACTTTCTGGCCGATCACCGCCACCGCGGCAGCGTTGGCTTCATCGGCATCGGTGTAGAAGCTGCCTTGCACCGCCGGCCAGTTGAAAATCTCGGGGAACCCGGTGTTGTTGCCACCCACATAGAACCGCTGGCTGTTGTTGCCGTGGCGCACCATCATCTTTTCGCCGATCACCGGCATCACGTGCTTGACCTGCGGCAGTTGGCCGATGGCAGCGACATCGTCGAGGGTGATGGTGCCGGCCTGCTCGCCCAGGCTCGCCGGCTTGCCGTTCAGGTAGAGGATGTTCGAGCCGAAGGCTGCCATCTGCGCCATGACCTGGCGCTTGCTGCCTTCGCCCACTGCCAGCATCACCACCACCGAGGCCACGCCGATGACGATGCCCAGCAGGGTCAGGGCGGTGCGGAAGCGGTTGACCCACATCACCCGCCAGGCCGCCTGCAGGGCTTCGAGCAATTCGCCTTTCCACGCCCCGTGCAAGGTCGCGCCACGGTCCAGGCGCTGGCGCAGCTGGTCGGCCTGCAGCCCGCGGCCGTTGTCGACCGTGGGCTTTTCGGCGGCCGAATCGCTGATGATCAGGCCGTCGCGAATTTCGATCACGCGCTGCGCCCGCGCCGCGACGTTGCGGTCGTGGGTGATCAGGATGATCACGTGGCCCTGGCTGGCCAGCTCGTCGAGCAACGCCATCACTTCGGTGCCGCTGTGGCTGTCGAGGGCGCCGGTGGGTTCGTCGGCGAGGATGATATGGCCGCCATTCATCAACGCCCGGGCAATCGACACCCGTTGTTGCTGGCCGCCGGACAACTGGTGCGGGCGGTTGCCGGTGCGGCTGGCCAGGCCCAGGCGGCCGAGCAGGGCGCTGGCACGGGCGTGGCGTTCGCTGGCGGCGAGGCCGGCATAGATGGCCGGCATTTCGACGTTTTCCTGGGCCGAGCCCGAGGGGATCAGGTGGTAGCCCTGGAACACGAAGCCGAACGCCTCGCGGCGCAGCCAGGCCAGTTCGTCGCTGCCCAGTTCGGCCACATCCTTGCCGGCGAAGCGGTAGCTGCCGGAAGTGGGGCGGTCGAGGCAGCCGAGGATATTCATCAAGGTCGACTTGCCGGAGCCGGAGGCGCCGACGATGGCGACGAACTCGCCGGGATGGATGCGCAGGCTGATGCCATGGAGGATATCGACCTTGGGCGTTTCGACGCCGCCGTAGGATTTACGGATGTCGACCAGCTCGATCAGGGGTGTGCTCATTCAACCTCCGCTGACGCCAGGGGCGCCGATCACCAGGCGTTCGCCTTCGTTGAGGCCGTCCAGCACCTGCACGCGCAGGCGGTCGCTGAGGCCGGTGCGTACCTGGCGCTGTTCCACCTTGCCGTCGCGGGTCAGCACATGCGCCAGGCGCAGGCCATCGCCGTCGTCCAGCGCGGCCAGTGGTACGGTCAGCACCTGGCTGGCTTTGCCTGCGACAAAGAACACCTGCGTGGTCATCTCGGCCATCAGCGCGCCGTCCGGGTTGTCGACATCCAGCAGCACGCTGTACTGCACCACCTGGCTGCCGGCACTGCCATTGCTGACGCTGGCCGGGCTGCCGCCACCCTGGCTGGCCTGCTCCAGAGGCTTGGGCGGGATCGGTAGCACTTGCCGCACGGTGCTGGTCCAGCGGCGCTTGCCGCCGGCCAGGGTGGTGAAGTAGGCGGTCATGCCCGGGGTGACCTTGCCGATGTCGGCCTCCGACACCTGGGCCCACACGGTCATCGGCGAGAGCTTGGCGATGCGCAGGATCAACGGGGTTTGCTGTTGGGCATTGAGGGTTTGCCCCTCACGCGCATCTACCGCCACTACCGTGCCGTCCATCGGCGCATAGATGCGCGTGTAGCCCAGCTCGGCCTCGTCGCTGCGCAGGCTGGCCTGGGCCTGGCGGATCTGCGCCTGGAACATGTCGATGCGCGCCTGGGTGACCTTCAGCTGTGCGGCGGCCGTTTGCACGTCCTCGTCGCGGGTGGCACCGGCGGCGGCCAGGTCCCGTTGGCGTTTGAGCTGCTGCCGGGCCAGTTGGAACTGCGCGCGTTGTTCTGCCAGCTGGGCCTTGAGGTTGTCGATCGAGTAGCGGCCGGCATCCAGCCGGGCCTGCTGGGTCGAAGGGTCGATCTCGACCAGCAGCTGGCCTTTGCGTACCGTGTCGCCGACCTCCACATGCAGGGTGTGGATCTGCCCCGACGCCTGGGCACCGACGTCCACATAGCGCCTTGGTTGCAGGGTGCCCAGTGCGGTGACGCTGCTTTCGATGTCGGCGCGGGTCACGGCAACCGTGCTGAGCGGCTGTGCGCCGTAGGGCAGGGCCTTCCAGGCCAGCAGGCAGCCCAGGCTGAGCAGGCCCAGGCCGCTGAGCAGGAGCCGGCGACGGGTGTTGGTTAAAGGTCTCATGCAGACATCCAGCCGAGGGGGTGCCAGATAGACGAAAGCGGCAGAAGGGGATTTAGCGCAGTGAGTTTGGCGCGGTCTGTGTAGGAGCGGCCTTGTGTCGCGAAAGGGGTGCGAAGCGCCCCCAGGATCTTCGCATCACTGCAGATTGCCGGGGCCGCTTTGCGGCCCTTTCGCGACACAAGGCCGCTCCCACAGACGGCGCATACACTTGGGGTGGTGGCGGTATTGCTCCATGCACCTTGTTGCTGAGAATAATTATAATTTGTAAGATCGCACGCTGACATCACTCGGTCCCGCGTTGCTGCCTGAAAGGGCTTTCTGGCATAGGCTGGCAGGACGATCTCAGGTAACGTCGTGGAACATTACTATCGCGAACTGGTGGGCTTCCTTTCCGCGCGCCTGGGCAATCGTCAGGCCGCCGAAGACGTGGCGCACGATGCCTACCTGCGGGTGCTGGAACGCACCGACGCCGAGCGCATCGAGCACCCGCGTGCCTTCCTTTACCGCACCGCGCTCAACCTGGTGGTCGACCGCCACCGGCGGCATCAGGTACGCCAGGCCGAGCCGCTGGAGGTGCTGGACAGCGACGAGCGCTGGCATACCCCGGCGCCGACCCACGACATGCAGCTCGACCAGCGCCTGGCGCTGATGCAGCGCGCGCTGGATGAGCTGAGCAAGGTCTGCCGCGACTGCTTCCTGCTGCGCAAGCTCGAAGGCCTGTCACACCAGCAGATTGCCGAGCACCTGGGTATTTCCCGCAGCCTGGTGGAGAAGCACATCGTCAATGCCATGAAGCACTGCCGGGTGCGCATGCGCGAGTGGGAATCCTGATCGCCGGGTTGAATGCAGATGAAAATTCCGTCAGTCGATCACTTGATTTCCACGGTTTTCCCGACTTCTATCAAAGAAGACCCCTGCCAGGCGTAGCCTTGGCGGCAGCCGTTACTGGCGCAGTATGGTCATGGAGCCTACCCATTACCCAACTGCCCAGGTCCCGCCATGGCCAACAAGACCCTGCGCATCCTCATCGCCGACGCACACCCCTGCCAGCGCCTGCAACTGGAGCGGCTGCTCAACGGCCTGGGCTACTACCGGATAGCGCCAGTGGACAGTTTCGAGGAGTTGCAGCGCCTGGTGCTGAGTGCCTTGCAGCCTTTCCACCTGCTGTTGGGCAATATCGAGCTGGCCAGCCATGTCGGGGTCGACCTGGCGCGCTTCTGTCGCGTCAGCACGCAGATCCAGCACGCCCTTCTTTATCACTCTACCCAGTTGCAAGTGCCCTTGGTGCCGCAGACCGAGCGCCAGGCCGTCAGCCTGAGCCTGCCCCAGGTGCCGGACAACGAGGCACTGGAGGCGTTCATGGCGATCATCGATACGCCGCTGTTGGTCGGCAAGCTGCCGCTGCCGGGCGCCATGCCGGCTGCCACGGTAAGGCCACGGCCGAAGGCCAATTTCGTCAACACCATGTTCAACCGCTAAAGCAGCAGCGGGCAGGGCAAGGGGGCAGCTATTTGCTATCCTCTTGCCCTTTGCCGATTTGCGGACCCTGCCATGACTGCCATCGATACCGCTCGCCCGCCCCGGTTCAGCCGCGGCGACCACCGGACCCTGGGCCTGGCGGCGTTGGGCGGCGCGCTGGAAATCTACGACTTCATCATCTTCGTATTCTTTGCGCTGACCCTCAGCCAGCTGTTCTTCCCGCCCGAGATGCCCGAATGGCTGCGCCTGCTGCAAAGCTTCGGAATCTTCGTCACCGGCTACCTGGCGCGGCCGCTGGGCGGCATCCTGATGGCGCACTTCGCCGACCACCTGGGACGCAAGCGGGTCTTCAGCCTGAGTATCCTGATGATGGCCCTGCCGTGCCTGTTGATCGGTGTGATGCCGACCTACGCCGACATCGGCTATGCCGCGCCGCTGATCCTGCTGGCACTGCGTATCCTGCAGGGCGCGGCGGTGGGCGGCGAGGTGCCGAGCGCCTGGACTTTCGTCGCCGAGCACGCGCCAGCCGGGCGGCGCGGTTATGCCCTGGGCTTCCTGCAGGCCGGCCTGACCTTTGGCTATCTGCTGGGGGCACTGACCGCGACCTTGCTGGCGCAAGTGTTCACCCCGCAGGAAATCCTCGACTACGCCTGGCGCTACCCGTTCCTGCTCGGCGGGGTATTCGGCGTGATCGGCGTGTGGCTGCGTCGTTGGCTCAGCGAAACACCGGTGTTTCTTGCCCTGCGCGCGCGCCAGGAGCAGCCGGTGAGCTTCCCGCTGCGGCGGGTGCTGGGCGAACACCGCCGGGCGTTGATCCCGGCGGCGCTGCTGACCTGCGTGCTGACTTCCGCCGTGGTGGTGCTGGTGGTGATTACCCCGACAGTGATGCAGCAGCGCTTCGGCATGAGTGCCGGGCACACCTTTGCCCTTAGCAGCGTGGGCATCGTCTTCCTCAACATCGGCTGCGTGCTGGCCGGGCTGCTGGTCGACCGTGCAGGCGCCTGGCGCGCACTGATGTTCTACAGCCTGTTGCTGCCGGTGGGCATCGGCGCGTTGTATGCCAGCCTGGTGGGGCAGTGGGGCATGACCTGGCTGGCCTATGCGCTGGCGGGCCTGTCCTGCGGCGTGGTGGGCGTGGTGCCGTCAGTGATGGTCGGGTTGTTCCCGGCCGAGATCCGCGTGTCGGGCATCTCCTTTACCTATAACGTGGCCTACGCGCTTTGGGCCAGCACCACACCGCTGGCGCTGATTGCGCTGATGCCGTGGAGCCCGTGGGTGTGTGTCGGCTTTTGTCTGGTCATGGGCACGGTGGGTTTGCTGACGGCCTTGTATTTCGGGCGTCGGGAGCCATTGGCGTTTGCCGCGGAGCCGATGCCGGTAATGTTTGGTGAAAAATAGTTTTCTGTTGTCTGTTCTGGCCTCATCGCCGGCAAGCCAGCTCCCACAGGGGATCGCGCCAACTTTTAGAATTTGAGCAAGACAGCTGCTCCCACAGGGATAGCGCATGGCTCGAGGTCGATGCGGTCGAGGTGGGAGCTGGCTTGCCGGCGATGAGGCCAGAACAGGTAAAACAAAAAGCCCCCGGCTCGTGAGAACCGGGGGCTTTTCGTTAGTGCAGGGCAGGGGCCTTACATGTTCGGGTAGTTCGGCCCGCCAGCGCCTTCAGGGGTGACCCAGGTGATGTTCTGGGCCGGGTCCTTGATGTCGCAGGTCTTGCAGTGCACGCAGTTCTGCGCGTTGATCTGGAAGCGCTTGTTGCCATCCTCCTGAGTGACCACTTCGTACACGCCCGCCGGGCAGTAGCGCTGGGCCGGCTCGTCGTACAGCGGCAGGTTGCTGGCGATCGGCACGTTCGGGTCGGTCAGCTTCAGGTGGCAGGGTTGTTCCTCTTCGTGGTTGGTGCTGGAGAGGAATACCGAACTGAGCTTGTCGAAGCTGAGCTTGCCGTCCGGTTTCGGGTAGTCGATCTTCTGCGACTCGGCCGCCAGCTTCAGGCAGGCGTAGTCCGGCTTGGTGTCGTGCAGGGTGAACGGCAGCTTGCCGCCGAACCAGTTCTGGTCCACATAGTTGAACGCCGCGCCCAGCAGCGGGCCGAACTTGTGCATGGCCGGGCCGAAGTTGCGGCTGGCGAACAGCTCCTCGTACAGCCAGCTGGCCTTGAAGGCGCTGACGTAGCCGTTGAGCTGGTCACCGCCTTCGCTGCCGGCGATCAGTGCGTCAGCCACCGCTTCGGCGGCCAGCATGCCGGACTTCATCGCGGTGTGGCTGCCCTTGATCTTGGCGAAGTTCAGGGTGCCCAGGTCGCAGCCGATCAGCGCGCCGCCGTTGAAGACCATCTTCGGCAGCGAGTTGAAGCCGCCCTTGCAGATGGCACGGGCACCGTAGCTGATGCGCTTGCCGCCTTCGAGATATTGCGCCATCACCGGGTGGTGCTTGAGGCGCTGGAACTCGTCGAACGGCGACAGGTACGGGTTGGCGTAGGACAGGTCGACGATCAGGCCGACCACCACCTGGTTGTTTTCCAGGTGATAGAGGAACGAACCACCGGTGTTGTCCTTGGCCATCACGTCCAGCGGCCAGCCGGCGGTGTGCACCACCAGGCCCTGCTCGTGCTTGGCCGGGTCGATTTCCCAGATTTCCTTCAGGCCGATGCCGTAGTGCTGCACATCGGATTCGCTATCCAGGTTGAAGCGCTTGATCAGCTGCTTGCCGATGTGGCCACGGCAGCCTTCGGCGAACAGGGTGTACTTGCCACGCAGCTCCATGCCAGGGGTGTACATGCCGTCTTTCGGGTTGCCTTCGCGGTCGACGCCCATGTCGCCGGTGACAATGCCGCGCACCACGCCGTTTTCATCGAACAGCGCTTCCTGGGCGGCGAAGCCCGGGTAGACTTCCACGCCCAGGTTCTCGGCCTGCTGGGCCAGCCAGCGGCACAGGTTGCCCAGCGAGATGATGTAGTTGCCCTGGTTGTGCATGGTCTTGGGCACGAACAGGTCAGGCACCTTGGTCGAACTGCCGGCATCCTTGAGCACGTAGATGTCGTCACGCTTCACTTCGGTGTTCAGCGGCGCGCCGAGCTCTTTCCAGTCTGGGAACAGCTCGTTCAGGGCACGGGGTTCGAACACCGCGCCGGAGAGGATGTGGGCGCCGACTTCAGAGCCTTTTTCCACCACGCAGACGCTGATTTCGCTACCGGCTTCGGCGGCCTTCTGCTTCAGGCGGCAGGCGGCGGACAGGCCCGCCGGGCCGGCGCCGACGATGACCACGTCGAATTCCATGTATTCGCGTTCCACTGGTTCTCTCCTACTCATCAAGGCTCGTGCTGTTGCTTTGTCTTATGGGTGCGCGGGGCATTCGCAGCGGTTCTACGCAACGGCGGAACTGTAGCTGGGCAAATGACGGACTACACCGTTTTGTCTTGGCCGCGCATTATATCTACACCACTTGGCGGGTCCAATACAAACGTTTGTTTGAATTTGCCGCAGGCCAGTAAAATCACAGGAACGCGGCTGGAGGGTGACCGATTTGCCGTATTGACCGGATTGGGTGTTACGGTCAAGATACGAGCGGTTTTACGTTCGCCGTAGGCTTGCAGCCGGGCGCAGGTACACCTCTAAAGACCAGGTGTGGAGCAGGGTTTTGCGGCCTTGGGCCGGTTTGTAGTGGAGTTTACACGCCACGACAGAAAATGACCCGTGAGTATTTGTCGCAAGAGTCCGGACAAGACTGTTCGGTCACTGTGAAGTTACCGCCTCCCGGTACGTTTTTAGAGGTGCCCTTGTACCCACGCGCATCGCAGGGCTCTGCCCCTGGCGACTATCTATTCACCGGAGAGTAACGAGGAATCCATGAAGGTTCTTGTAGCTGTCAAACGAGTGGTCGACTACAACGTCAAGGTTCGCGTCAAGGCGGACAACTCCGGCGTCGACCTTGCTAACGTCAAGATGTCCATGAACCCCTTCTGCGAAATCGCCGTGGAAGAAGCCGTACGCCTGAAGGAAAAGGGCGTCGCGTCCGAGATCGTCGTCGTTTCCGTCGGCCCGACTACTGCCCAGGAGCAACTGCGTACTGCCCTGGCCCTGGGTGCCGACCGTGCCATCCTGGTCGAAGCCGCTGACGAACTGAATTCCCTGGCTGTGGCCAAGGCGCTGAAAGCCGTTGTCGACAAAGAGCAGCCTCAGCTGGTCATCCTCGGCAAGCAGGCCATCGACAGCGACAACAACCAGACCGGCCAGATGCTGGCTGCGCTGACCGGCTTCGCCCAAGGCACCTTCGCCTCCAAGGTGGAAGTGGCTGGCGACAAGCTGAACGTCACCCGTGAAATCGACGGCGGCCTGCAGACCGTTGCACTGAACCTGCCGGCCATCGTCACCACCGACCTGCGCCTGAACGAGCCACGCTACGCGTCGCTGCCGAACATCATGAAGGCCAAGAAGAAGCCGCTGGAGACCGTTACTCCAGACGCGCTGGGTGTTTCCCTCGCCTCCACCAACAAGACCCTGAAGGTTGAAGCCCCGGCTGCCCGCAGCGCTGGCATCAAGGTCAAATCGGTGGCCGAACTGGTCGAGAAGCTGAAGAACGAAGCGAAGGTAATCTAAATGACTATCCTGGTTGTCGCTGAATACGAGAACGGTGCCGTAGCCCCGGCCACCCTGAACACTGTTGCCGCTGCCGCCAAGATCGGTGGTGATGTGCATGTGCTGGTCGCTGGCCAGAACGTGGGCGGCGTTGCCGAGTCCGCAGCCAAGATCGCTGGCGTGGCCAAGGTGCTGGTCGCCGATAACGCCGCCTACGCCCACGCCCTGCCAGAAAACGTCGCGCCGCTGATCGTCGAGCTGGCCAAGGGTTACAGCCACGTGCTGGCCCCGGCCACCACCAACGGCAAGAACATCCTGCCGCGCGTTGCCGCGCTGCTGGACGTGGACCAGATCTCCGAGATCATCTCGGTCGAGTCCGCCGACACCTTCAAGCGCCCGATCTATGCCGGTAACGCCATTGCCACCGTGCAATCGAGCGCTGCCATCAAGGTCATCACCGTGCGTACCACCGGCTTCGACGCCGTGGCCGCCGAAGGTGGTTCGGCTGCCATCGAAGCCGTTGGCGCTGCGCACAACGCCGGCATCTCGGCCTTCGTTGGTGAAGAGCTGGCCAAGTCCGACCGCCCAGAGCTGACCGCTGCCAAGATCGTCGTTTCCGGCGGCCGTGGCATGGGCAACGGTGACAACTTCAAGCACCTGTACAGCCTGGCCGACAAGCTCGGCGCTGCCGTCGGTGCTTCGCGCGCCGCGGTCGACGCCGGCTTCGTGCCGAACGACATGCAGGTCGGCCAGACCGGCAAGATCGTTGCGCCACAGCTGTACATCGCCGTCGGTATCTCCGGCGCGATCCAGCACCTGGCCGGCATGAAGGACTCCAAGGTGATCGTGGCGATCAACAAGGACGAAGAAGCGCCGATCTTCCAGGTAGCCGACTACGGCCTGGTCGCTGACCTGTTCGAAGCGGTTCCGGAGCTGGAAAAGCTGGTCTGATCCGCTTGCTTCACTTATAAAGAACCCGGCCCTCGTACAGGGGGCCGGGTTTTTTTTGTGGTCAGTTCCGGCCCAATCGCCGGCAAGCCAGCTCCTACAGGTACAGCGCAGTTCTCAAGGGCGTTGCTGTACCTGTGGGAGCTGGCTTGCCGGCGATTGGGCCGGGCAAAGCAATACAAGGAGTGAGCAATGGTGCTGCGTAAAGCAGGCAGGGTGCTGGCATGCATGGCGGTGCTGGTTTCGCCGCTGGCCATGGCGGCAGGCAAGTGCGAACGCCTGGTGGCAACCGGCAGCCCTGATGCGCCGCCCTATTCATGGCAGGACCCGAACGACCCGAAACACCTGATCGGCGCCAACGTCGACCTGCTGCGCCAGGTGGCTGGCGAGCTGGGCGTGAAGGTGGAGGTGCTGAGCGCCGGTCGTCGTGACCAGGCGCTGGAAGAAGTACGTAGCGGGCGCATGGACCTGCTGCTCGACACCCCCATGCAGGTGGAGCAACTGACCGCGCTGGACTACATCCATCCGCCCCTGCAGCTCAACGAATACCTGGTGTGGACGCGCCACGACGCCACACTGGCCTTCGAGGGCCCGGCGGACCTGGCCCAGTACCAGGGCAGTTTGTCCGAGCGTGCGCGGCTGACCCCGGCCTTTACTGCTTTCGCCAAGGCCCAGCTGAAGCTGGTGCCGGCACAGAACCTGACCCAGGCGTTCCAGAAGCTGGTGCTCGGCCAGGTGGATTACGTGCTCGCTGGCCGCTATTCGGGCATGGCCATGGCCCAGAGCCTGGGCATGAGCAATGACCTGATCGCCCGCGGCCTGCCGGTGGATCGGCCGGGCCTGTACCTGGCCCTGTCGCACAATTCGGCCTGCAATGACAGCTGGTTGCGTGGGCAATTGGCGAAAAAACTGACAGAATTGCCGATCTCCGGAGCATCCGAGGCCGTGCTGCAACGTAATGTCGAGCGCTGGAAAGCGCAGCTGCAGGTGCCGTCGGACGCCCCCAAACACTAGGAAGATTGCGTGAGAACCCAACCACTAATCCTTGCCCTGGCCGTGCTCGGCCTGGCTGGCTGCGCCAACGATCCGGCCCCTAACGAGCAGATGCGCATTTCCGAACAGGCACTGGAGCAGGCCAGGGCCGTCGGTGCCACCGAGCAGGTCGATGCGCTCAAGCTGGCTGAAGACAAGCTGGCCCGGGCCAAGACCAACATGCTCACCGAAGACTACCGCGATGCGCGCATGCGTGCCGAGCAGGCCGAACTGGATGCGCGCCTGGCCGAGGCCCAGGTACTGAACCAGAAGAGCGAAGAGCAGCTGCAACTGCTGCAGTCGCGGGTTCAGCGCCTGCGCAAGCAGTTGGAGGTGCAGCCATGATCCGTCGTGTGCCATTGGCCGCGCTGGCAGTGCTGGCGTTGGCGGCAGGTTTGCAAGGTTGCGCCAGCCAGCGCAGCAGCGCAGCGCTGGATGATGCCACTGCAGCTTTCCAGAAGGTCAAGGATGATTCCAATGTGTTGCGCAGCGCGCCGCGTGACGTGATTCGCGCAGGCGAATCACTGGCCCGTGCCGAGCGCCTGTCCAGCTACATCGGCACCGGTGCCGACGTGCGCCATTACGCCTACCTGAGCCAGCGCTACAGCGAAATTGCCAGCGAGCATGCCAAGCTGGCGCTGAACCAGGAGCGCCAGGCCAAGCTCGACCTGGAGCGCCAGCGCCTGCAGCTGGCCCTGCGCGAGGCCAAGCTGGCCAGTGTTCAGCAGCAGGGCAAGTGGGTCGAGTCGCAGATCGCCGCGCTGGCCTCGGAGCAGGCCGACCGTGGTCTGGTGATGACCCTGGGGGACGTGCTGTTCGACACCGGCCGGGCCGATCTGAAGAACTCGGCCAGCCGTACCGTGCTCAAGCTGGTGCAGTTCCTCCAGCTCAACCCGCGCCGGGTGGTGCGGATCGAGGGCTATACCGACAGCACCGGCCCGGCGGAGGACAACCTGAAGCTGTCGCGTGATCGGGCGCAGGCCGTGGCCGACATGCTGGTAGACCTGGGCATCGACGAGAAGCGCCTGCAGGTCGAGGGCTATGGCGACCAGTACCCGATCGAGGCCAATGCCTCGGAGCGGGGCAGGGCGCAGAACCGTCGGGTGGAGATCGTGTTCTCCGATGACAAGGGCAAGCTGGCGCCAGCACGCTGAATCATGTGAAAGGGGCCGCTTTGCGGCCCATCGCAGGCAAGCCAGCTCCCACAGGTGATGCACAGGGCTTGAGGTCAATGCGTCAAGGTGGGAGCTGGCTTGCCGGCGATGGGCTGCGAAGCAGCCCCGCTTTTCGTCGGGCTACCCGGGCTTGATCGTTTCCATGGCTGTCACGCAACTGTATTGTTGACTATCCTGCGATCTGTCCCAGTACACTTTGCAACTGTTACGGTATCCTCTACCGTCAGACACAAGAACAACGAGCCCGTCCTCGCGTCGAGAGCCAGCCATGACCAACCTGCTGTTGTACCAGCGTATCGCCCAGCAACTGGCCGATGACATCCGTCGTGGTGTCTACCAGCCAGGCGAGCGGGTACCCTCCGTGCGCAAGATGAGCGCCCAGCTCAATGTCAGCCATGCCACGGTGCTGCAGGCCTATGCCAATCTCGAGGACCAGGGGCTGATCCGTGCGCGGCCGCAGTCCGGCTACTACGTGCACCAGACCCCGGCCCTGACCGCGCAGACCCCGGACATCGCCCGGGTCGAGCGCCCCGGCCTGGTCACCCGCGCCAGTATCATCCAGCAGGTACTGACCGAGGCTCGCCGTGATGGCGTGTTCCCGTTCGGCGCCGCGGTGCCGCACGTCGACTACCTGCCGGTCCGTGCCTTGCACCAGCAGATTGCCAAGGTCACACGCTTCCACAGCCCGCGTGCCTTCAGCTACATGTTCAGCCCCGGTTTCGAGCCGCTGCGCCGGCAGATCGCCATTCGCATGCGTGATGCCGGTGTGCTGGTCGACCCGCGTGAAGTGATCGTGACCCATGGCTGTGTCGATGCGCTTCAGATGTCGCTGCGCGTGCTGACCCGTCCCGGCGACCTGATCGCCGCCGAATCGCCCACCTATTACGGGCTGCTGCAACTGGCCGACCTGCTAGGCCTGAAGGTGATCGAGATCCCCAGCGACCCGTCCACCGGTATCAGCCTCGAAGCGCTGCAGCTGGCGGCCAACCAGTGGTCGATCAAGGCCCTGGTTCTGACTGCGCGCCTCAGCAACCCGCTGGGTGGCACTGTCCCGGAAGAGCGGCAGAAGCAGTTGCTGCGCCTGGCGTCGGACTTCGATATCCAGATCGTCGAGGATGACATCTATGGCGAGCTGATGTTCGAGCAGGGCAAGACCAAGGCGCTCAAGGCATTCGACCGGCTGGACCGGGTGATCTATTGCTCGAGTTTTTCCAAGACCCTGTCCCCCGGCGTTCGCGTTGGCTGGATGATCGCCGGGCGCTATCAGGACGAGATCCAGCGCCTGCAAACCTTCACCACCCACTCGGCCTGCAGCGTGACGCAGATGGGTGTGGCGGCCTACCTGGAAAATGGCGGCTACGACCGGCACCTGCGTTACATCCGCCAGGAGTACCGCAAGAACCTCAGTGCCTACCAGCTGGCGGTGCAGCAGCACTTCCCCGAGGGTACCCAGATGACCCGGCCGACGGGCGGTTTCATCCTGTGGGTGAGCCTGCCGGGGCGGGTCAATACCCAGGAGCTGCATGTGCGCGCGCTGGAGCAGGGCATCAGTATTGCGCCGGGGTTGATCTTCAGTAACACCGAGCAGTTCAACCACTGTATCCGGCTTAATTGCGGTATACCCTGGAACAAGGAAGCCGAGCGCGCGGTGATCACGCTCGGTTTGCTGGCTCAGCAATTGTGCCGGGAGCCAGCAGCGGCACTTTTGTAGGCTTGCCACGCGCCCGTGGAACAGGGAGCATACGCACTTTTCCTGCCAGTCTGTCTATTTGCCATGAATGCTTTGCGCCGTTTTGCCCTGATCTTGTGCCTTGTACCGCTCGGCAGCCTGGCTGGTGTTGCCCAGGCTGCGCAGCCGGCAGGCCAGGCGCAGGCGGCGCCGCTGCAGAAAGCCAAGCCGGTGCAGAAGGCCGCAGCCAGGCCAGCGCACAAGCAGCCTGCAAAAAAAGCCGGTAACAGCAAGGCCAGGCCGGCGCGCAAGCAGGTGAGCAAGGAGGTTGCCAAGCCGCTACCCAAGGCGAAGCTGGACCTCAGCCTGCCGGCCGATATGGTCGATGGCCTTGAGCCGAATGTGGGCAGCCCTTCGCCGATACAGCGACGCAAACCTTTGCTGCCACCCATGTTCACTGAAAAGCCGGAGACCAGCGATAGCCCGTTCCAGCTCAATGGCCGGTTGATCAGCAACGAAATGCAGCTGCAGCTGCGCAATGACAGCCGTCGCGACGTGGAAGGGGCGGCCATCGATTTCGAGTACCGCCAGTAGCAGGTGAACTGACTGCCGGGTCACGGCAGATTTCATCATGCCAGCAATTTCAAACGCCTGTTTGAGCGGTTACTATCCAGGGACGTTCGTCCCGTTTTGTTCCAGGGAGTCCTGATTTTGGTGAATAGCCATGAATTGCCGTGAGGGCTGTGGTGCCTGCTGTATCGCCCCGTCCATCACCTCTGCGATGCCGCGCATGCCCAATGGCAAGCCGGCTGGCGAGCGCTGCCTGCACCTGACCGTCGACAACCTCTGCGACCTGTTCGGCAAGCCCGAGCGGCCGGCAGTGTGTGGCGGTTTCAAGGCGGATGTGGAGGTGTGCGGCAGTGACCGTGACGAGGCCATCAGGATTCTTGGCTGGTGGGAGCAGATGACGGCGGCGTGACAGGCTGGATCTTCGACAACAAGGATAAACATGATGAGATCGTTCAAGCGTATTGCTCTGCTGTGTGGCATGGGTGTTCTGCTGTCGCCCGCGGCCTGGGCCGAGAACTGGCAGGTGGCCAAGGACGAGGAGGGGATCAAGGTCTCCCTCAGTGAAGTGGCTGGTTCCAAGTACAAGGCCTATCAAGGCGTCACCGTGATCAAGGCGCCGCTGGCCAAGGTGCAGGCGTTGCAGGAGGACGTGGTCGGGGCTTGTGCGTGGATTCACGAATGCAAGTCGCAGAAGCTGCTCAAGCACGAAGGTGACCAGAGCTGGACCTACACCCAGTTCAATACGCCGTGGCCGGTGACGCCGCGTGACTCGGTATTGCATGTGACCACGGTCAAGGGGGCTGATGGCAGCCTGGTGCGCAACCTGAAGGAAGAGCCGACCTACATCCCGGAAGAGAAGGGCTTTGTGCGGGTGGCGAAGGTCGAAGGCTTCTGGAAGCTGGTGCCCAAGGGTGACAGCACGGAAGTGACCTATCAGGTGCACACCGAGCCGGGTGGTAGCGTGCCGGCGATGGTAGCCAACAAGTTCGTGGTGGATGCGCCGTTCAATACCCTGAAAGGGTTGCGGGAGCGGGCTGAGAAAAACTGAGGCTTTTGGGTAGCCTGTCCCGGCCTCTTCGCGGGCTTGCCCGCTCCCACAGGTGCGTCATGGTCTTCGAGGCCTGTGGAGTTCCTGTGGGAGCGGGCAAGCCCGCGAAGAGGCCAGCACAGGATGAATAAAAAAGGCTGCCCGAGGGCAGCCTTTTTGCGTTCGGCTATGGAAGCTTACTTGCGGTCCTGCAGCGCAACGATGTCGCGCTTCTGCTCGCCGGTGTACAGCTGGCGCGGGCGGCCGATCTTGTACGGGCTGGAGAGCATTTCTTTCCAGTGCGAGATCCAGCCCACGGTACGGGCCAGGGCGAAGATCACGGTGAACATGCTGGTCGGAATGCCGATCGCCTTGAGGATGATCCCCGAGTAGAAGTCGACGTTCGGGTACAGCGAGCGCTCGATGAAGTACGGATCGGTCAGGGCGATCTCTTCCAGGCGCATGGCCAGTTCCAGCTGCGGGTCGTTCTTGATGCCCAGCTCGCGCAGGACTTCGTCGCAGGTCTGCTTCATCACGGTGGCGCGCGGGTCGCGGTTCTTGTACACGCGGTGACCGAAGCCCATGAGCTTGAACGGGTCGTTCTTGTCCTTGGCCTTGGCGATGAACTTGTCGATGTTCGAGACATCGCCGATTTCATCGAGCATGGTCAGTACCGCTTCGTTCGCACCGCCGTGGGCCGGGCCCCAGAGTGCGGCGATACCGGCGGCGATACAGGCGAACGGGTTGGCACCCGACGAACCGGCCAGACGAACGGTAGAAGTGGAGGCGTTCTGCTCGTGGTCGGCGTGGAGGATGAAGATCCGGTCCATCGCCTTGGCCAGCACCGGGCTGATCGGTTTGATCTCGCACGGGGTGTTGAACATCATGTGCAGGAAGTTTTCCGCGTACGACAGGTCGTTGCGCGGATACATCATCGGCTGGCCCATGGAGTACTTGTAAACCATCGCGGCCAGGGTCGGCATCTTGGCGACCAGGCGCACCGCGGAAATTTCGCGGTGTTGCGGGTTATTGATGTCCAGGGAATCGTGATAGAACGCCGACAGGGCGCCGACCACGCCGCACATCACCGCCATCGGGTGGGCGTCGCGGCGGAAGCCGTTGAAGAAGGACTTCAGCTGCTCGTGAACCATGGTGTGGTTCTTCACGGTGCTGACGAACTGGGCCTTCTGCTCGGCATTCGGCAGTTCGCCGTTGAGCAGCAGGTAGCAGGTTTCGAGGTAGTCGGACTTTTCGGCGAGCTGCTCGATCGGGTAGCCGCGGTGCAGCAGGATACCTTTGTCGCCGTCAATGTAGGTGATCTTCGACTCGCACGAGGCAGTCGCCATGAAACCAGGGTCGAAGGTGAAGTGACCAGTGGCCCCCAACCCGCGGACGTCGATTACATCAGGACCAACGGTGCCGGTTAAAATGGGCAGCTCGACGGGGGCAGCGCCCTCGATGACCAACTGCGCTTTTTTGTCAGCCATGTGGCCTCCTATTAATGCTTGAAATCATCAGACAGACCCCCCACGCAGGGCCCGCACCACTATAGAGGGATAAATTCAGATGTCAATTTGCCTAAAGGCTTGTTGAAACAGGCATTGAGGCCTGATTTTTCGCGAAATTCTCGCCCATTTACGCCTTTTGTGCGTTAAAGGCAATGCGCTATTTGGGCTACCCCGTCACGTTGTCATAAGCAGCCTAACTGTCTATACTCGCAACCCGACCGCCAGGGGCTTGCAAGCCCGAACTGCTGGGGTCGCCGTTCCCTGGGTGGTGGGTACCTGACCAGTACACTTACCAACAACTTTGCCCTGATTCGCTAGGGGCTCTTCAGTGTGAAAAAAGCCGTGAAAAGCCAACGACCTGTAAACCTAGACCTAAGGACCATCAAGCTCCCCGTCACTGCGTACACGTCCATCCTGCATCGTATCTCCGGCGTCATCCTGTTCCTTGGCCTTGCCATCATGCTTTATGCACTGGGCAAGTCGCTGGGTTCCGAGGAAGGCTTTGGTGAGGTGAAGGCGTGTCTGACCAGCCCGCTGGCCAAATTCGTGACCTGGGGCCTGCTATCCGCCCTGCTTTATCACCTCGTGGCAGGTGTACGTCACCTGATCATGGACATGGGCATCGGTGAGACGCTGGAAGGCGGCAAGCTGGGCTCGAAAATCGTGATCGTCATCTCCGTGGTGCTGATCGTTCTGGTGGGAGTTTGGGTATGGTAACCAATGTCACGAACCTGTCGCGTTCGGGCCTCTATGACTGGATGGCGCAGCGCGTTTCTGCGGTCGTTCTCGCGGCTTACTTCCTCTTCCTGATCGGCTACGTGGTCGCCCACCCAGGCATCGACTACACCCAGTGGCATGGTCTGTTCTCCAACAACGCGATGCGGATCTTCAGTCTGCTGGCCCTCGTTGCCCTGGGCGCTCACGCCTGGGTCGGCATGTGGACCATTGCGACCGACTACCTGACGCCAATGTCGTTCGGCAAGTCGGCAACTGCGATTCGTTTCCTGTTCCAGGCGGTATGCGGCGTTGCGATGTTCGCTTACTTCGTCTGGGGTGTGCAGATTCTCTGGGGTATCTGATCCATGGCTAGCATTCCAACCATTTCCTTCGACGCCATCATCATCGGTGGCGGCGGCGCCGGCATGCGCGCAGCGCTGCAGCTGGCTCAAGGCGGCCACAAGACTGCCGTGGTCACCAAGGTCTTCCCGACCCGTTCGCACACTGTATCCGCCCAGGGCGGCATCACCTGCGCCATCGCTTCGGCCGACCCGAACGACGACTGGCGCTGGCACATGTACGATACCGTCAAAGGCTCCGACTACATCGGTGACCAGGACGCTATCGAATACATGTGTCAGGAAGGCCCGGCTGCGGTCTTCGAGCTGGACCACATGGGCCTGCCGTTCTCGCGTACCGAAACCGGTCGTATCTACCAGCGTCCGTTCGGTGGCCAGTCCAAGGACTTCGGCAAGGGTGGCCAGGCCGCCCGTACCTGTGCTGCTTCCGACCGTACCGGTCACGCGCTGCTGCACACCCTGTACCAGGGCAACCTGAAGGCAGGCACTACCTTCCTCAACGAGTACTACGCTGTTGACCTGGTGAAGAACCAGGACGGCGCGTTCGTCGGTGTGATCGCAATCTGCATCGAAACCGGCGAAACCATGTACATCAAGTCCAAGGCCACCGTTCTGGCCACTGGCGGTGCCGGTCGTATCTACGCCTCCACCACCAACGCCCTGATCAACACCGGTGACGGTATCGGCATGGCGCTGCGTGCAGGCGTGCCGGTGCAGGACATCGAGATGTGGCAGTTCCACCCGACCGGCATCGCCGGCGCCGGTGTACTGGTTACCGAAGGTTGCCGCGGTGAAGGTGGCTACCTGATCAACGCCCACGGCGAGCGCTTCATGGAGCGTTACGCGCCGAACGCGAAAGACCTGGCCGGCCGCGACGTGGTTGCCCGTTCCATGGTCAAGGAAATCATCGCCGGCAACGGCGTGGGCCCGAACAAGGACCACGTGCTGCTGAAGCTGGACCACCTTGGCGAGGAAGTGCTGCACAGCCGCCTGCCAGGTATCTGCGAGCTGTCCAAGACCTTCGCCCACGTCGACCCAGTCGTCGCGCCTGTCCCGGTCGTACCGACCTGCCACTACATGATGGGCGGCGTTGCCACCAATATTCATGGCCAGGCCATCACCATGGACGCCGAAGGCAAGGACCAAATCATCCCGGGTCTGTTCGCAGTGGGTGAAGTGGCGTGCGTATCGGTCCACGGTGCCAACCGCCTGGGCGGCAACTCGCTGCTCGACCTGGTGGTATTCGGCCGTGCCGCTGGCCTGCACCTGGAAAAATCGCTGTCCGACGGCGTGGAATACCGCGACGCCAGCGACACCGATATCGATGTTGCCCTTAACCGCCTGAACAAGCTCAACGAGCGTACCGCTGGCGAAGACGTTGCCAGCCTCAAGCGCGAGCTGCAGAGCTGCATGCAGAACTACTTCGGTGTATTCCGTACCGGTGAATACATGCAGAAGGGTATCGAGCAGCTGGCCGGCCTGCGTGACCGTATTGCCAACGTCAAGATCAACGACAAGTCCCAGGCCTTCAACACCGCGCGTATCGAAGCGCTGGAGCTGCAGAACCTGCTGGAAGTCGCCGAAGCTACCGCCATCGCGGCCGAAGCCCGTAAAGAGTCCCGCGGCGCCCACGCCCGTGAAGACTTCGAAGACCGTGACGACGAAAACTGGCTGTGCCACACCCTGTACTACCCGGGTGAGAAGCGCGTTGCCAAGCGCGGCGTCAACTTTGCGCCGAAGACTGTTCCAGCCTTCGAACCAAAAGTCCGGACTTACTAAGGGTGGCTGCTATGTTGAAAGTCGAAGTTTATCGTTACAACCCGGACACCGACTCGGCGCCCAAAATGGAGTCGTTCGACGTCGATACCGGCGGCAAGGACCTGATGGTTCTCGATGTATTGGCGCTGATCAAGGAAAAGGACGAAGGTTTCTCGTACCGTCGCTCCTGCCGTGAAGGCGTTTGCGGTTCCGACGGCATGAACATGAACGGCAAGAACGGCCTGGCCTGCATCACCCCGCTGTCGGCGGTGGTGAAGGGCAACAAGCTGGTTCTGCGCCCGCTGCCGGGCCTGCCGGTCATTCGTGACCTGGTCGTCGACATGAGCATCTTCTACAAGCAGTACGAGAAGGTGAAGCCGTTCCTGCAGAACGACACTCCTGCGCCGGCCATCGAGCGCCTGCAGTCGCCGGAAGACCGCGACAAGCTGGACGGCCTGTACGAGTGCATCCTGTGCGCTTGCTGCTCGACTTCCTGCCCATCGTTCTGGTGGAACCCGGACAAGTTCCTGGGCCCGGCCGCACTGCTGCAAGCCTATCGCTTCCTGGCCGACAGCCGTGACACCAAGACCCAGGAGCGCCTGGCGTCCCTGGATGACCCGTTCAGCGTATTCCGCTGCCGCGGGATCATGAACTGCGTCAACGTTTGCCCGAAAGGTCTGAACCCGACCAAGGCAATCGGCCACGTACGTAACATGCTGCTGCAAAGCGGCACCTGATACAAAGTGTTGTACCTGCAGTAAGCCGAGGTGCGGGTGGTGAGCCCGCACTGAGGTAAAACCCGAACAAGGGCTCACAAAGCCCGCGTTCATTACCTATGAAGATATGAGACCAGCAGGGGCTTTCCGGGCTGGTACCCGGAAAATCAGCAGGATCCAAGTGGCGTGGTTCAGTCGCTGTATTCGGACTTTTCCAGGTTTGCTGTGGCTCTCGCCGATCAGTCCCCTAACCGAGGGTGACCAAGCATGCAAGAAAGCGTGATGCAGCGCATGTGGGAAAGCGCCCACCTTTCAGGTGGTAACGCTGCATATGTGGAAGAGCTTTATGAGCTCTACCTGCACGACCCTAACGCTGTGCCAGAAGAGTGGCGCACCTACTTCCAGAAGTTGCCCGCCGACGGCAGCACCGCTACCGATGTATCGCACTCGACAATCCGCGACCATTTCGTACTGCTGGCAAAGAACCAGCGCCGCGCCCAACCGGTATCCGCCGGGAGCGTGAGCAGTGAACACGAGAAGAAGCAGGTTGAAGTTCTGCGACTGATCCAGGCCTATCGTATGCGCGGCCATCAGGCTGCCAAGCTCGACCCGTTGGGGTTGTGGCAGCGTCCTGCGCCCGTAGACCTGTCGATCAATCACTACGGCTTGACCAATGCCGATCTTGATACGACCTTCCGTGCCGGCGACCTGTTCATCGGCAAAGAGGAGGCGAGCCTACGCGAGATCTTCGAGGCGCTCCAGAAGACATATTGTCGCACCATTGGCGCCGAGTTCACCCACATCGTCGATTCCGAGCAGCGCAGCTGGTTCCAGCAGCGTCTGGAAAGCGTGCGCGGCCGTCCGGAGTTTTCCGCTGACGTGCAGGCCCACCTGCTCGAGCGTGTGACCGCCGGTGAAGGCCTTGAGAAATACCTGGGCACCAAGTACCCGGGCACCAAGCGTTTCGGCCTCGAGGGCGGCGAAAGCCTGATCCCGATGCTGGACGAGATGATCCAGCGTTCTGGTTCCTACGGCACCAAGGAAGTCGTGATCGGCATGGCCCACCGTGGCCGCCTGAACGTTCTGGTCAACACCTTCGGCAAGAACCCGCGCGAGCTGTTCGACGAGTTCGAAGGCAAGAAGATGAACGAGCTGGGCTCCGGTGACGTGAAGTATCACCAGGGCTTCTCCTCGAACGTGATGACCCCGGGTGGCGAAGTGCACCTGGCCATGGCGTTCAACCCGTCCCACCTGGAAATCGTCTCGCCAGTGGTCGAGGGTTCGGTGCGCGCCCGTCAGGACCGCCGCAACGACACCGTTGGCGACAAGGTACTGCCGATCTCGATCCACGGCGACGCAGCATTCGCCGGCCAGGGCGTGGTCATGGAAACCTTCCAGATGTCGCAGACCCGCGGTTTCAAGACCGGCGGTACCGTGCACATCGTGATCAACAACCAGGTTGGTTTCACCATCAGCAACCCGCTGGACGCGCGCTCCACCGAGTACGCCACCGACGTTGCCAAGATGATCCAGGCGCCGATCCTGCACGTGAACGGCGACGACCCGGAAGCCGTGCTGTTCGTGACCCAGCTGGCCATCGACTACCGCATGCAGTTCAAGCGTGACGTGGTCATCGACCTGGTCTGCTACCGCCGCCGCGGCCACAACGAGGCCGACGAGCCGAACGGCACCCAGCCTTTGATGTACCAGCAGATCAGCAAGCAGCGCACCACGCGTGAACTGTACGCTGAGGCGCTGATCCAGGCCGGCCGCATCGATTCCGAGCGCGCCCAGGCCAAGATCGACGAGTACCGCAACGCGCTGGACAACGGCCTGCACGTGGTGAAGAGCCTGGTCAAGGAGCCGAACCGCGAGCTGTTCGTCGACTGGCGTCCGTATCTGGGCCATGCCTGGACCGCGCGTCACGACACCCGCTTCGACCTCAAGACCCTGCAGGAACTGTCGGCCAAGCTGCTGGAGATCCCGGAAGGTTTCGTCGTCCAGCGCCAGGTCGCCAAGATCTACGAAGACCGTCAGAAGATGCAGGCCGGTGGCTTGCCGATCAACTGGGGTTATGCAGAGACCATGGCCTACGCCACCCTGCAGTTCGAAGGTCACCCGATCCGCATGACCGGTCAGGACATCGGCCGTGGCACCTTCTCGCACCGTCACGCGGTGCTGCACAACCAGAAGGACGCCAGCACCTACGTACCGCTGAAGAACCTGTTCCCGGGCCAGCCTCAGTTCGAACTGTACGACTCCTTCCTGTCGGAAGAAGCGGTACTGGCCTTCGAATACGGCTACTCGACCACCACGCCGAACGCGCTGGTGATCTGGGAAGCCCAGTTCGGTGACTTCGCCAACGGTGCGCAAGTGGTGATCGACCAGTTCATCACCAGCGGCGAGCACAAGTGGGGCCGTCTGTGCGGTCTGACCATGCTGCTGCCACACGGTTATGAAGGGCAGGGCCCGGAGCACTCCTCCGCGCGCCTGGAGCGTTACCTGCAGCTGTGCGCCGAGCACAACATCCAGGTCTGCGTACCGACCACCCCGGCCCAGATCTACCACCTGCTGCGTCGCCAGGTCATCCGTCCGCTGCGCAAGCCGCTGATCGTGCTGACGCCGAAGTCGCTGCTGCGCCACAAGCTGGCCATCTCTACCCTGGAAGACCTGGCAGAAGGCTCGTTCCAGACCGTGATCCCGGAAATCGACAGCCTCGATCCGGCCAAGGTCGAACGCCTGGTCCTGTGCGGCGGCAAGGTTTACTACGACCTGCTGGAAAAGCGCCGTGCCGAAGGCCGCGAAGACATCGCCATCGTGCGTATCGAGCAGCTGTATCCGTTCCCTGAGGACGACCTGGTCGAAATCCTGGCGCCTTACACCAACCTCAAGCATGCGGTCTGGTGTCAGGAAGAGCCGATGAACCAGGGCGCCTGGTACAGCAGCCAGCACCACATGCGCCGTATCCTGGGCCGCCACAACAAGGCACTGGTCCTGGAATACGCCGGCCGCGACGCTTCCGCCGCGCCAGCCTGTGGTTACGCATCGAAGCACGCCGAACAGCAGGAAAAACTGCTGCAAGACGCCTTCACTGTTTAATGCCTTCGCGCACCTGAAACCGAATTTAAGGAAACACAGATAATGGCTATCGAGATCAAAGCCCCAACCTTCCCGGAATCGGTTGCCGATGGCACCGTTGCCACCTGGCACAAGCAGCCGGGCGATGCCGTCAAGCGTGACGAGCTGATCGTCGACATCGAGACCGACAAGGTCGTCCTGGAAGTACTGGCCACCGCCGACGGCGTGCTGGGCGCCATCGTCAAGGGCGAGGGCGACACCGTCCTGTCCGACGAAGTACTGGGTTCGATCGTTGAAGGCGGTGCTGCCGCCGCTGCACCAGCTGCCGCCCCGGCCACTGCTGCCCCGGCTGCCGCTGCTGCCGACGCTGGCGAAGAAGACCCGGTTGCCGCCCCGGCCGCGCGCAAGCTGGCTGAAGAGAACGGCATCGACCTGGCTACCGTTGCCGGCACCGGCAAAGGTGGTCGCATCACCAAGGAAGACGTCGTCGCTGCCGTCGCCAACAAGAAGTCGGCGCCTGCTGCAGCTGCCAAGCCTGCCGCCGCTGCCGCTGCTGCCCCGGTTGTCGTTGCCGCTGGCGACCGCACCGAGAAGCGTGTGCCGATGACCCGCCTGCGCGCCAAGATCGCCGAGCGTCTGGTCGAAGCCCAGTCGAGCATGGCCATGCTGACCACCTTCAACGAAGTCGACATGACCGAAGTCATGGCCCTGCGTTCGAAGTACAAGGACCTGTTCGAGAAGACCCACAACGGCGTACGCCTGGGCTTCATGTCGTTCTTCGTCAAGGCCGCCACCGAAGCCCTGAAGCGCTTCCCGGCTGTCAACGCCTCGATCGACGGCAACGACATAGTCTACCACGGCTACGCCGACGTCGGCGTTGCCGTGTCCAGCGACCGTGGCCTGGTGGTACCGGTACTGCGTAACGCCGAGTCGATGAGCCTGGCGGAAATCGAGAACGGCATCGCCACCTTCGGCAAGAAGGCCCGTGACGGCAAGCTGGCCATCGAAGAGATGACTGGCGGCACCTTCACCATCACCAACGGTGGTACCTTCGGTTCGATGATGTCGACCCCGATCGTCAACCCGCCGCAGGCCGCCATTCTCGGCATGCACAACATCATCCAGCGCCCGATGGCCATCAATGGCCAGGTGGTGATTCGCCCGATGATGTACCTGGCGCTGTCGTACGATCACCGCCTGATCGACGGCAAGGAAGCGGTAACCTTCCTGGTCACCATCAAGAACCTGCTGGAAGATCCGTCTCGCCTGCTGCTGGACATCTAACCCTCTGGCTGCGTACCGTGCCGGCCCTGGCTTCGCAGGAAGCCATGCCGCGCGGTCCGCGGCTTGTAGCTTGTAGCTGATAAGGAATCTTTTATGACCCAGAAATTCGACGTAGTGGTGATTGGTGCAGGTCCTGGCGGCTATGTGGCTGCCATCAAGGCCGCACAACTTGGTCTGAAGACTGCCTGTATCGAGAAGTACACCGACGCCGAGGGCAAGCTGGCCCTGGGCGGCACCTGCCTGAACGTAGGTTGCATTCCTTCCAAGGCGCTGCTGGACAGCTCCTGGAAGTACAAGGAAGCCAAAGAGAGCTTCAACGTCCACGGTATCTCCACTGGTGAAGTGAAGATGGACGTCGCCGCGATGGTTGGCCGCAAGGCTGGCATCGTCAAGAACCTGACCGGTGGCGTTGCCACCCTGTTCAAGGCCAACGGCGTTACTTCGATCCAGGGCCACGGCAAGCTGCTGGCCGGCAAGAAAGTCGAAGTCACCAAGGCTGACGGCACCACCGAAGTCATCGAAGCCGAGAACGTGATCCTGGCTTCCGGCTCGCGCCCGATCGACATTCCGCCGGCTCCGGTCGACCAGAACGTCATCGTCGACTCCACCGGCGCCCTGGAATTCCAGGCCGTGCCGAAGCGCCTGGGCGTTATCGGTGCTGGCGTGATCGGCCTGGAGCTGGGCTCGGTATGGGCTCGCCTGGGTGCTGAAGTCACCGTCCTGGAAGCCCTGGACACCTTCCTGATGGCTGCCGACACCGCCGTGTCGAAAGAAGCCCAGAAGACCCTGACCAAGCAAGGCCTGGACATCAAGCTGGGCGCGCGCGTCACCGGCTCGAAAGTCAACGGCAACGAAGTCGAAGTGACCTACACCGACGCCAACGGCGAGCAGAAGATCACCTTCGACAAGCTGATCGTCGCGGTCGGCCGTCGCCCGGTGACCACTGATCTGCTGGCCGCCGACAGCGGCGTGACCATCGACGAGCGTGGCTACATCTTCGTCGACGACTACTGCGCTACCAGCGTGCCGGGCGTGTATGCCATCGGTGACGTGGTACGCGGCATGATGCTGGCCCACAAGGCCTCGGAAGAGGGCATCATGGTGGTCGAGCGCATCAAGGGTCACAAGGCCCAGATGAACTACGACCTGATCCCGTCGGTCATCTACACCCACCCGGAAATCGCGTGGGTCGGCAAGACCGAACAGGCCTTGAAGGCCGAGGGCGTTGAGGTTAACGTGGGCACCTTCCCGTTCGCGGCCAGCGGCCGTGCGATGGCTGCCAACGACACCGGTGGTTTCGTCAAGGTCATCGCCGATGCCAAGACCGACCGCGTCCTGGGTGTACACGTGATTGGCCCATCGGCTGCCGAACTGGTGCAGCAGGGCGCAATCGCTATGGAATTCGGCACCAGTGCCGAGGATCTGGGCATGATGGTCTTCAGCCATCCGACCCTGTCCGAAGCGTTGCATGAAGCAGCGCTGGCAGTGAATGGCGGCGCCATTCACGTGGCCAACCGTAAGAAGCGTTAATTATAAGAAACCACGGCGGGCTGCCCGTCGTGAGTCTTGCGTGCATGACTCACCGCGGAAAGTCCGCCGGACCGGATCACACGGGAAAACCCGGGGTCAACGGTCACAGGTGGTGCGGCGCCAGTGATGGCGCAGCGCCGAAGCGCAGTACCTAACGAAGACGGTAAAAAGCATGAATCTTCACGAGTATCAGGGTAAGCAGCTGTTCGCTGAATACGGCCTGCCAGTTTCCAAGGGTTTCGCTGTCGATACCCCTGAGCAAGCTGCAGAAGCCTGCGACAAGATCGGCGGGAACGAGTGGGTGGTAAAAGCCCAGGTTCACGCGGGTGGTCGCGGTAAAGCGGGCGGCGTCAAGCTGGTTCGCAGCAAAGAAGACGCCAAGGCGTTCGCTGCACAGTGGTTGGGCAAGAATCTGGTTACCTACCAGACCGATGCCAACGGTCAACCCGTCTCCAAGATTCTGGTCGAATCCTGCACTGACATCGCCAAAGAGCTGTACCTGGGCGCTGTAGTCGATCGTTCGAGCCGCCGTATCGTGTTCATGGCTTCCACCGAAGGTGGCGTGGACATCGAGAAAGTTGCTCACGAAACGCCTGAGAAGATCCTCAAGGCCACCATCGACCCGCTGGTCGGCGCTCAGCCGTTCCAGGGTCGCGAGCTGGCATTCCAGCTGGGCCTGGAAGGCAAGCAAGTTCAACAGTTCGCCAAGATCTTCGTTGGTCTGGCCAAGCTGTTCAAGGATCACGACCTGGCCCTGCTGGAAGTGAACCCGCTGGTGATCAAGGCCGACGGCGACCTGCACTGCCTCGATGCCAAGATCAACATCGACGCCAACGCCATGTACCGTCAGCCTAAGCTGAAAACCTTCCACGACCCGTCGCAGGACGACGCCCGTGAAGCCCACGCTGCCAAGTTCGAACTGAACTACGTTGCCCTCGAAGGCAACATCGGCTGCATGGTCAACGGTGCCGGCCTGGCCATGGGTACCATGGACATCGTCAACCTGCACGGCGGCAAGCCGGCCAACTTCCTCGACGTTGGCGGTGGTGCTACCAAAGAGCGCGTTACCGAAGCGTTCAAGATCATTCTGTCCGACAGCAATGTCGCGGCCGTTCTGGTCAACATCTTCGGCGGCATCGTTCGCTGCGACATGATTGCCGAAGGCATCATCGGTGCAGTGAAAGAAGTCGGCGTGAAAGTTCCGGTCGTCGTTCGCCTTGAAGGCAACAACGCCGAACTGGGCGCTAAAGTACTGGCAGAAAGCGGTTTGAACATCATTGCGGCAACCAGCCTGACCGACGCTGCTCAACAAGTTGTCAAAGCTGCGGAGGGCAAGTAATGAGCGTCCTGATCAATAAAGACACCAAAGTCATCTGCCAGGGCTTCACCGGCTCGCAGGGTACTTTCCACTCCGAACAGGCCATCGCCTACGGCACCAAGATGGTCGGCGGCGTAACCCCAGGCAAGGGTGGCACCACCCACCTGGGCCTGCCAGTGTTCAACACTGTGAAAGAAGCTGTGGAAGCTACCGGCGCTGACGCTTCGGTCATCTACGTTCCGGCTCCTTTCTGCAAGGACTCGATCCTGGAAGCTGCCTTCGGCGGCATCAAGCTGATCGTGTGCATCACCGAAGGCATTCCTACCCTGGACATGCTGGATGCCAAGGTCAAGTGCGACGAGCTGGGCGTGACCCTGATCGGCCCTAACTGCCCAGGTGTCATCACCCCGGGCGAGTGCAAGATCGGCATCATGCCAGGCCACATCCACCTGCCAGGCAAGGTCGGTATCGTTTCGCGTTCCGGCACCCTGACCTACGAAGCTGTGAAGCAGACCACCGACGCCGGCTTCGGCCAGTCGACCTGCGTCGGCATCGGCGGTGACCCGATCCCGGGCTCCAACTTCATCGACATCCTGAAGCTGTTCCAGGAAGACCCGAAGACCGAAGCGATCGTCATGATCGGCGAGATCGGCGGTTCGGCTGAAGAAGAAGCTGCGGCCTATATCAAGGCCAACGTCACCAAGCCTGTCGTTTCCTACATCGCTGGTGTTACCGCACCTGCGGGCAAGCGCATGGGCCACGCTGGCGCCATCATCTCCGGCGGCAAGGGCACTGCGGACGAGAAGTTCGCCGCCCTGCAGGACGCTGGTGTGAAGACCGTGCGTTCCCTGGCTGACATCGGCAAGGCCCTGGCCGAGCTGACTGGCTGGGAAGTCAAGAAGTAATACTGCTACACCCCCCACGCGCACAGAGGCCACCTTCGGGTGGCCTTTGTCGTTTCTGGGGGTTGGGTATTCCTGTGCCGACCTCTTCGCGGGCTTGCCCGCTCCCACAGGAGATCTCCACATTCCGGGCCTGTCGTGATTCCCTGTGGGAGCGGGCGAGCCCGCGAAGAGGCCGGTACAGGCAACATGGATTTTTCGATGAGTTTGATAGGAATTTTCACGCAGACGAATATTTCAATCCGAGGATAATTCTCGCTGTCCTCGGTCGCACAGACGACAAACATGTACGCACATCGGACAAGCAGCACTGTGCCAGTGCGTTTGACTGACAAAACAGTTACATTACGCGTTCACTCTGTGCCCGTACCCCAAAAGGGAACGACACGCTAAACGGGTCTGGCCTATCAAGCCGGGCAGCATTTCCCCTCATCCAAAGGGAAATCCCCTCTCGAATCCCGATTTCAGCAGTGTGGTACTACCTTAAATGAAAGTTCTCAAAGGCCAGGATATCCTGGCGCTTGGCTTTATGACGTTTGCGCTTTTCGTGGGCGCTGGCAACATCATCTTCCCGCCTATCGTCGGTCTGCAGTCTGGCCCGCACGTATGGATGGCGGCCCTGGGCTTCCTGGTTACCGCCGTGGGCCTGCCGGTCATCACCGTGGTCGCCCTGGCCAAGGTCGGCGGCGGCATGGATGCCCTGAGCAGCCCGATCGGCAAGTTCTTCGGTGGCCTGCTGGCGGCCGTGTGCTACCTGTCGGTCGGCCCGCTGTTCGCCACCCCGCGCACCGCGACCGTATCGTTCGAAGTGGGCGTTGCGCCGTTGACCGGTGAAAGCCCGCTGGCGCTGTTCATCTACAGCCTGGTGTACTTCCTCGTGGTACTGGCCGTGTCCATGTACCCGGGCAAGCTGCTCGACACCGTGGGCCGCTTCCTGGCGCCGTTGAAGATCATCGCCCTGGCGGTGCTGGGCATCGCCGCCTTCGCGCTGCCTGCCGGCACCATTGGTGAAGCGCAGCCGGCCTATGCCGCCGCAGCGTTCTCCAAGGGCTTCTCCGATGGTTACCTGACCATGGACACCCTGGGTGCCCTGGTGTTCGGTATCGTCATCGTCAACGCCATCCGCTCGCGCGGTGTCGAGTCGCCGAAGCTGATCACCCGCTATGCCATCATCGCCGGCCTGATCGCCGGTGTCGGCCTGGCCCTGGTGTACATCAGCCTGTTCCGCCTGGGTGCAACCAGCCACGATATCGCGGCTGACGCCACCAACGGCGCGGCGGTACTGCATGCCTACGTGCAGCACACCTTCGGTTCGCTGGGCAGCGGCTTCCTCGCCGTGCTGATCGCGCTGGCTTGCCTGGTGACCGCAGTCGGCCTGACCTGTGCCTGCGCCGAGTACTTCAGCCAGATGCTGCCGCTGTCGTACCGTGCACTGGTGGTGATCCTGGCGGGCTTCTCGCTGCTGATCTCCAACCTCGGCCTGACCAAGCTGATCATGTTCTCGATCCCGGTGCTCACCGCGATCTACCCGCCGTGCATCGTGGTGGTCGGGCTCAGCTTCGTGAAGGACCTGTGGAACTCGCCAACCCGCATCCTGGCGCCAGTGATGCTGGTGTCGCTGCTGTTCGGCATGGTCGATGCGATCAAGGGCAGCGGCATTGCCCACGTGCTGCCAGACTTCATGGCCCACCTGCCGTTGAGCGACCAGGGCCTGGCCTGGCTGGTGCCTTCGGTGGTGACCCTGGTTGGCGCCGTGGCCTGCGACCGCATGCTCGGCAAGCCGCGCGAAGCGCTGGCCTGATAGTCGAAGCCTGAGGGCGGCACCGGCCACAAGCCGAAGGGTGCTCGCCAAGGGTGGAAACTCAAGAGCCCCGTATCCTAGAGGATGCGGGGCTTTTTCTTTGCCTGTACCGGCCTCTTCGCGGGCACGCCCGCTCCCACAGGTCAAGCGCAAACCTCAGAATTGGCGCTGTACCTGTGGGAGCGGGCGTGCCCGCGAAGAGGCCGGATGAGCAGTGCAAATATCAGGATGGATGTGTGCCTTTTGCCGCTTGCCAGCGTCGAAATCCGGTCCCTATCCTTCAGGTATCTGGCCCTCCCGGGAACCCTGCATGAACTTCATCCAAAGCAACTTCAACAACCTGTTGGCCATCGCCTGGTTCGCCCTGTGCTGGGGCGGTTACACCCGTTATGCCATCTGGAAGGGCCGCGACACCGCGTGCCTAGCCAGCGTGCTGCACCTGTACCGCGAAGACTGGATGCGCCGCATGCTGCTGCGCGACAACCGCATTGCCGATGCCAGCGTGATCGGCAACCTCGAGCGCAACGCCTCGTTCTTCGCCTCCAGCACCCTGATCATCCTTGCCGGCATCCTCACTGTGCTTGGGGCCTCCGACCGGGCGCTGTCGCTGCTGGCCGACCTGCCGCTGGTGCAGCAGACGTCCCAAGGCATGTCGGAGATCAAGCTGCTGTGCCTGGCCATGGTCTTCGTCTACGCCTTTTTCACCTTCAGCTGGTGCATGCGCCAATACAACTTCGCGGCAGTGCTGGTGGGTTCGGCGCCGATGATCGGTGAACGGCTGGTCAATGAACTTGAACGCAAGGCATTCGCCTCGCGGGCGGCGCGGGTGCTGTCCCTTGCCGCCAACCAGTTCAACCTGGGCCTGCGTTCCTATTACTTCGGCATGGCCATGTTGAGCTGGTTCATCAGCCCATGGTTGTTCATGGTCATGAGTGTCGGGGTAGTGCTGATTCTGTACCGCCGCGAGTTCCATTCGGATGTGTTGGATGTGATGGTGTTCACACCTACCGAAAGTGTTTCGATCGAACCCGCCAAGGAAAACACCGTTTCTGGAACCTGAAACGTTTAATCCATAAGTTTCAGGCACAAAAAAACCCGACAATGTCGGGTTTTCTTGTTTTAGCCGATTACTGCTTGGCAGGTTCGGCTGGAGCAGCTGGGGTAGCTGGAGCGGCTTCCGGAGCCGGAGTAGCCGGAGCGGCTTCTTCGGCGGCCTTCTGCTCGGCTTCGGCCTGATCTTTGGCGGCTTCGGCGTTTTCCTTGGCAGCCTCGTTCATTTTATCCTGAGCTTCGCCCGCTTTTTCCTGGGCTTGCTCGGCGTGTTGCTGTGCGTCCTGGGCTTTGTCTTCGCTCGCTTTATCGCAAGCGGCCAGGCCCATGGCAGCGGCCAGCATCAGAGCAAAAGCAAAAGGTTTACGCATGGGGGTGTTTCTCCTTGGTGGAATAAGTGACTTGTTCCTTCGAGTGCAACTACGCGGAATAAGTTCCGCGAAGATTACACATATATAACGCCCCGTTCTATATGGACTTTTTAACGATTTTATGCCGCTGCGGCAATACGCAGGGAAACAGCCAATGAGCGATTCAACCTTGATGGCCATGGCCGAGCGTTTTCTCTCGGCCCTGAGACATTGTCAGTTGTTGCAAATGCGCGTGGCGCAAACCAATGCCGATGGCATGACCCTGGTGCTGCCCTGGTCACCGGCCATCGTCGGCAACCCGCAGACCGGCGCCGTGCATGGCGGCGCGCTGACCACGCTGATGGACACCACCTGCGGCATGGCCACGTTGTGCGTGCTGCCGCGCTTCGAGGTGTGCCCGACACTGGACCTGCGCATCGACTACATGCACCCGGCAGAGGCCGGCAAGGACATCTACGGCCATGCCCAGTGCTACCGGGTCACCCGCGATGTGATCTTCACCCGTGGCACGGCCTATCAGGACGACCCCACCCAGCCGATCTGCCAGGTGGTGGGCACGTTCATGCGCCTGGGCCAGGAGATCAAGGGTGGCATCCGTTTCGGCAACAGCCTGAAGGAGGGCGGGGCATGATTCCGCACGAGGTTCGCCAACAGCTCAACGCCGCCCATGCAGTGGGAGACTATCGGCCTTTGCTGGCACTGATCCCCTATGCCGGCCTGATCGGCATCGAATGCGAGCGCGAGGGCGATGACCTGCTGTTCCGCCTGCCGGCCAGCCAGGACAACATCGGCAACCCGCTGCTGCCGGCCATCCACGGCGGGGTGATCGCAGGCTTCATGGAGCTGTCGGCAGCGCTGTACCTGCTGATCTTCAGCGAGAGCGCGAGCATTCCGAAGATCATCGACTTTTCCATCGATTACCTGCGCGCCGGGCACTTTCGCGATACCTACGCCCAGTGCCAACTGTGGCGCCAGGGCCGGCGGGTGACCAATGTGGCCATCACCGCCTGGCAGGGTGACAGGCAGTCGCCGATCGCCACGGCTCGCGCGCATTTCAAGATCGAACCGGAAAAGCCCTTGAAATCATCCGGGCAGCCCCCATCTGCATGACATCCGCCGCTAACGCAGGCCAACCTGGCCGCCAGGCGTCAACTGCCATCAGATCGGAGTTTTGAAGACCATGAGTGTGGAGACTCAAAAAGAAACGCTGGGCTTCCAGACCGAGGTAAAGCAGCTGCTGCACCTCATGATCCATTCCTTGTATTCGAACAAGGAGATCTTCCTGCGTGAATTGATCTCCAACGCCTCCGACGCCGCCGACAAGCTGCGTTTCGAGGCCCTGGCCAAGCCAGAGCTGTTCGAAGGCGACGCCGACCTGAAGATTCGCCTGAGCTTCGACAAGGACGCCGGTACCGTGACCCTCGAGGACAACGGCATCGGCATGAGCCGCGAAGACGTCATCGCCCACCTGGGTACCATCGCCAAGTCCGGCACCGCCGACTTCATGAAGAACCTCACCGGTGACCAGAAGAAGGACTCGCACCTGATCGGTCAGTTCGGTGTGGGCTTCTACTCCGCGTTCATCGTTGCCGACAAGGTCGATGTGTACAGCCGCCGTGCCGGCCAGCCGGCCGCCGAAGGCGTGCACTGGTCGTCGAAAGGCGAGGGCGAGTTCGAAGTCGCCACCATCGACAAGCCACAGCGCGGCACCCGCATCGTCCTGCACCTGAAGAAGGACGAGCAGGAGTTCGCTGATGGCTGGCGCCTGCGCAACGTGGTCAAGAAGTACTCCGACCACATCGCCATGCCGATCCAGCTGCCGAAGGAGCAAGCTGCCGCCGAAGGCGAAGAACAGCCGGCCGAAGAGTGGGAAACCGTCAACCGTGCCAGCGCCCTGTGGACCCGTCCGCGTACCGAGATCAAGGACGAGGAGTACCAGGAGTTCTACAAGCACATCGGCCATGACTTCGAAAACCCGCTGGCCTGGAGCCACAACAAGGTCGAAGGCAAGCTCGAATACAACTCGCTGCTGTACGTGCCGGCCCGCGCGCCGTTCGACCTGTACCAGCGCGAAGCGCCACGCGGCCTGAAGCTGTACGTGCAGCGCGTGTTCATCATGGACCAGGCCGAGTCGTTCCTGCCGCTGTACCTGCGCTTCATCAAGGGTGTGGTCGATTCCAACGACCTGTCGCTGAACGTGTCGCGTGAAATCCTGCAGAAAGACCCGATCATCGACTCGATGAAGACCGCGCTGACCAAGCGCGTGCTGGACATGCTGGAGAAGCTGGCGAAGAACGAGCCCGAGCAGTACAAGGGCTTCTGGAAGAACTTCGGCCAGGTGCTGAAGGAAGGCCCGGCCGAAGACTTCGCCAACAAGGAAAAGATCGCCGGCCTGCTGCGCTTCGCTTCCACCCAGGACGACAGCGGCGAGCAGAGCGTGGCCCTGGCCGACTACCTGGCACGCGCCAAGGAAGGCCAGGACAAGATCTACTACCTCACCGGCGAGTCGTACGCGCAGGTCAAGAACAGTCCGCACCTGGAAGTCTTCCGCAAGAAAGGCATCGAAGTGCTGCTGCTGACCGACCGTATCGACGAGTGGCTGATGAGCTACCTCAACGAGTTCGACGGCAAGGCCTTCGTCGACGTCGCCCGTGGCGACCTGGACCTGGGCAAGCTGGATTCGGAAGAAGAGAAGAAGGCCCAGGAAGAAGTCGCCAAGGACAAGGAAGGCCTGGTCGAGCGCCTGAAGGGCGCGCTGGGTGACAGCGTGGCCGAAGTGCGCGTGTCGCACCGCCTGACCGACTCGCCGGCGATTTTGGCCATCGGTGAGCAGGACCTGGGCCTGCAGATGCGCCAGATCCTCGAAGCCAGCGGGCAGAAGGTGCCGGAGTCCAAGCCGATCTTCGAGTTCAACCCGACCCACCCGCTGATCGAGAAGCTGGACAACGAGCAGAGCGAAGACCGCTTTGCCGAGCTGTCGCACATCCTGTTCGATCAGGCGGCCCTGGCGGCCGGTGACAGCTTGAAGGACCCGGCGGCTTACGTTCGTCGCCTGAACAAGCTGCTGGTCGAGCTGTCTGCTTGAGTTGATGCATAGGAAAGCCCGCTTCGGCGGGCTTTTTTCATGGCGAGCATATTGATGACGAGTGCCAAAGGAGTGCTTGATGAGCAAAGTAATCGTCGAATCGCTGGTCTATCACCTGTCCGGCAAGGCGTATGAAAGCCGCCTGGTCTACGAGCCGGGCGCGCTGGGGCGGCCAGGCCTGGTGATGGCGCCGAACTGGATGGGTATCGGCGAAGGTGCCGAGCGCATCGCCAAGGAAGTGGCCGAAAAGGGCTATGTGGTGCTGATTGCCGACCTGTACGGGCAATCGGTGCGTCCGTCCAACGCCGACGAGGCCGGCGCGGCGATGATGCCGTTGAAGAACGACCGTGGCGAGTTGCGCAAGCGCATGCAGGAAGCCCTGGCGCAACTGTTGGGGCAGTCGAAGGCGCTGCTGGAGCCGGGCAAGGTCGGCACGTTTGGTTTCTGCTTTGGTGGCTGCTGTGCACTGGAGCTGGCCCGTACTGGCGCCGATTTGCGTGCGGCGGTGTCGTTCCATGGCACGCTGGACACGCCGAACCTGGAAGATGCCAAGCGCATCAAGGGCTCGGTGCTGGTGCTGCACGGCGCTTCCGATCCACTGGTGCCGAAGGAGCAGCTGCCGGCCTTCGAGGAGGAGATGAACGCGGCCAAGGTTGACTGGCAATTGCTCAGCTATGGCGGCGCGGTGCACTCGTTTACCGACCCGAGTGCCAATGTGCCGGGCAAGATGCAATATGACCGGCGTACATCGGAGCGGGCGTTCCGCTCGATGCATAACCTGCTGACCGAAGTGTTCCAGCGCTGAGATTGCAGGGGGCCGCTGTGCGGCCCATCGCTGGCAAGCCAGCTCCCACAGTGAAGACAGCGCCGTACCTGTGGGAGCTGGCTTGCCGGCGATGGGCTGCAAAGCAGCCCCAAAATTACCTGGGCAGCTCGATCCTCGAAGTTTCCCCCGGCACCACCGGCCAATCCCCCGCAGCCCACTTTGCCCGGGCCTGTTCGATCAGTTCCACATCGCTGGCGACAAAGTTCCAGTTCATCCGCCGCGGCCCATCCAGCGGCGCGCCACCAATCAGCACCAGTTGGCACTCACCTTCCGCATACAGTGTCACCTCTTCGCCCTCCGGCAGCACCACCAGGCTACACGGCTCCACCTCCTCATCGTTCATCAGCAATTCGCCATCCAGTACGTACAGCGCCCGTTGCGCATGCTCATTCGGCACCTGCAAGGTAGTCGCCGGCTGCATCCGCACATGTGCGTAAAGGGTAGGGGAGAGCACCGGCACCGGCGACTCCAGGCAGAACCCGCTGCCGGCAATCATGCAGATGCGCACCCCCAGGCTCTCGCTGACCGGCAGGCTTGCCGCCGGGTGGTGGCTGTAACTTGCCGGGCCTTGTTCATGCTCGCGTGGCGATGCCAGCCATACCTGCAACCCGTGCAGGCGTGAACCATGGGCCAGGGCATCTTCAGGCGTGCGCTCGACATGGGCCACGCCGCTGCCTGCGGTCATCCAGCTGACATCGCCCGGCAGCACTCGCTGCGCCGAGCCTAGGCTGTCCTTGTGCAGTATTGCCCCTTCGAACAGGTAGGTAAGGGTCGACAGGCCGATATGCGGGTGCTGGCGGATGTCCATGCCATGCCCAGGGGCATAGTCGGTTTCGAGCATGTGGTCGAAAAACACGAAAGGGCCGACGCTGCGGCACTGGGCCGACGGCAGCGGGCGCAGGATCGGCTGGCCCTCGACC
Source organism: Pseudomonas sp. B13(2017) (assembly GCF_002113245.1). NCBI lineage: Bacteria > Pseudomonadati > Pseudomonadota > Gammaproteobacteria > Pseudomonadales > Pseudomonadaceae > Pseudomonas > Pseudomonas sp. B13(2017). The sequence continues at coordinate 26,085 of NZ_NEJX01000002.1, read as the reverse complement.
GATTCGGCACGTGGGCGGATGACCAGGGGGCTGCTCATGGGAAGGCTCCAGGCAAGGTGGAAATGCCCCAAGCATAGCGGTTTGCCCGCTGCGGCTGAACCGTCTCGTTGGCTGGCCGGTCTAGAGGTGTGGTACCCGGAAAAGGAAGCTTCATCATGAGCGTCAGAGCGCTGGCCTGCGTGCTGTTATCCACCTGGCTGTGCCAAGCGGCGCAGGCGCGCGACTACCGCTACAGTGATGCCCACCTGCACTACGTCGACTTCTTCCAGGAAAGCGAAGGCATGCCTGCGCTGATCAAGGCCATGGACGCCGCCGGTATCGAGCAGTCGATGATTTCCGGCGTCCCGGTGGCCAAGAAGTGGCACGAAGACGAGCCGAAGCGCCCGCGCTATTACGCTGGGGATGACGCCGAAGCCTACTGGTACAGCGCCACCGACACCTACGTGGCCGCGGCGTTGCAGCAACTGCCCGACGAGCAGCGCAAGCGCTTTCATCCGTTCCTGGCCGGCTTCAATCCGGTGGACAAGAACGCCGCCAGCCATATCGAGCGCATGCTCGATCTGCATCCTGGGCTGTGGCAGGGCATCGGCGAGGTGTTCACCCGCCACGATGACCTGACGGCACTGACCAGCGGTGACACGCCGCGCGCCAACAACGAAGCGATGACGCGTATCTATCACCTGGCAGCCGAGCGCGACTTGCCGGTGCTGCTGCATTCCAACATCACCTCCAAACGCGAGCGCAACCCCTTGTACCTGGCGGAGATCGAAGAGCCGCTGCGCAATCACCCGCACACGCGGTTTATCTGGGCGCACGCCGGCAGCAGCATGGAGATTCACCGGCACCAGACACAGATGGACTTTCTGCTGCCGGTGCTGACGCGGTTACTGGAGGATTACCCGAACCTGTATGTCGATTTGTCGTGGAGCGTGCTGGAGCCTTATCTGCTGGATGACCAGGGTGTGCCGCGCAAGGCGTGGCTGGCACTGGTCGAAAGGTTCCCGGAGCGGTTCATGCTGGGTTCGGATGTGGTGGGGCGGTTTGGTAGCCTTGGGGAGCAGATGCATGGGTTCAGGCCGTTTCTGGATGCATTGCCGGAACAAGTTGCCAACAAGGTGGCCAGGGAGAATTTTCTGGCTGTACTGCCCAGGCAGAAATAAGGGTTTTCCTGTGCTGGCCCTATCGCCGGCAAGCCAGCTCCCACAGGTACTGCGCAGGTTCCGAAGCCTATGCAGTACCTGTGGGAGCTGGCTTGCCGGCGATAGGGCCGGTACAGGCGATACAAATGAAAACGCCCCGAACCAGTCGGGGCGTTTTCGTTTACCGCAGCAGCGTCTTACTTGCCTTCCCAGCGCTTGAGCACCAGGGTGGCGTTGGTGCCGCCGAAGCCGAAGCTGTTGCTCATGACCGTGTCGATCTTGGCGTTTTCTTCGGTCTTGCGCAGGATCGGCAGGTCGGCGACCTCCGGGTCCAGCTCGTCGATGTTGGCGGAGCCGGCGATGAAGTTGTTTTCCATCATCAGCAGGCAGTAGATCGCCTCGTGTACGCCGGCAGCGCCCAGCGAGTGGCCCGAAAGGCTCTTGGTCGAGCTGATCTTCGGTGCCTTGTCGCCGAACACGGCGCGAACGCCCTTGATCTCGGCAACGTCACCGACCGGGGTCGAGGTGCCGTGGGTGTTCAGGTAGTCGACCGGGGTGTCGACGGTCGACAGCGCCTGCTGCATGCAGCGGATGGCACCTTCGCCGCTCGGGGCAACCATGTCGTAGCCGTCGGAAGTGGCGCCGTAGCCGACGATTTCCGCGTAGATCTTGGCGCCACGGGCCAGGGCGTGTTCCAGCTCCTCGACCACCACCATGCCGCCACCGCCAGCGATGACGAAGCCATCACGGTCGGCGTCGTAGGCGCGCGAGGCCTGGTCCGGGGTTTCGTTGCGCTTGGTCGACAGGGCGCCCATGGCATCGAACAGGAACGACTGGCTCCAGTGCTCTTCTTCACCGCCACCGGCGAAGACGATGTCCTGCTTGCCCCACTGGATCTGCTCCAGGGCGGTGCCGATGCAGTGTGCCGAAGTTGCGCAGGCCGACGAGATCGAGTAGTTGATGCCCTTGATCTTGAACGGGGTGGCCAGGCACGCCGAAACGGTGCTGCCCATGGTGCGGGTAACGCGGTACGGGCCGACGCGCTTGACGCCTTTCTCGCGCAGGGTGTCCAGTGCTTCCATCTGGTTCAGGGTCGAGGCGCCGCCGGAGCCAGCCACCAGGCCGGTACGCGGGTTGGAAACCTGCTCTTCGGTCAGGCCGGCGTCCTTGATCGCGTCCTGCATCGCCAGGTAGGCGTAGGCAGCAGCGTGGCCGACGAAGCGGTAGACCTTGCGGTCGATCAGTTCTTCGAGGTTGAGGTCGATGGACCCGGAAACCTGGCTACGCAGCCCCATTTCCTTGTATTCCGGGTTGTAACGGATACCCGGACGGCTGTTGCGCAGGTTTTCGGTGACGGTAGCTTTGTCATTGCCCAGGCACGATACGATGCCCAGACCAGTGATAACGACGCGGCGCATGCGAATAACCCTTAGAAATTGTCAGTGGAGGTGAACACGCCGACCCGCAGGCCTTCGGCAGTGTAGATCTCGCGGCCGTCGACGCTGACCGAGCCATCGGCGATGGCCATGTTCAGCTTGCCCTTCAGGACGCGCTTGATGTGAATGTTGTAAGTGACTTTCTTGGCTTCCGGCAGTACCTGGCCAAAGAACTTCACCTCGCCCGAACCCAGGGCGCGACCGCGGCCCGGCAGGCCCTGCCAGCCGAGGAAGAAACCTACCAGCTGCCACATGGCGTCGAGGCCCAGGCAGCCCGGCATTACCGGGTCGCCTTCGAAGTGGCAGGCGAAGAACCACAGGTCCGGATTGATATCCAGCTCGGCGACCAATTCACCTTTGCCGTACTTGCCGCCTTCTTCGCTGATATGGGTGATGCGATCGACCATCAGCATGTTCGGCGCGGGCAGTTGCGCATTACCTGGGCCGAACAGCTCACCGCGACTGCAGCGCAGCAGGTCTTCCCGAGTAAAGGCGTGTTGTTTGGTCATGCGAGCTCCTCAATAACCCCCTGCGGCAGGGGATGAATCTTCCCGGCCGGCCCGATACGCATCGCGTCCGAGACGGCAGCCTACAGGTAGACTATTGCGTTGTGGTGAAAGTCACAGTGCACCCGGTGAAAGAAGTACAGGTGTGCACTGAAACGTCTATTTTCAGGTCCGATGAAGGTCCTGTCCAGTGTTTAAGACTGCCGCACTTTAGCATTTATCGCCAGTCGCGGTTGTCTGACCGGGTAGCCAGCGCTGCAGCACGCGCTGCAGTTCGGTGCGGCGCAAGGGTTTGCTCAGGTAGTCGTCCATGCCGGCCGCCATGCAACGCTCGCGGTCGCCCTGCAAGGCGTTGGCGGTCAGGGCGATGATCGGTAACCTGGCGCCGTTGGGCAGCTGGCGGATACGCCGGGTGGCTTCATAGCCGTCCAGGTGCGGCAGGCGGCAGTCCATCAGCACGGCGGCAAAACGCTGCCGGCTGACCCGTTCGACCGCCTCCAGGCCGTCCTCGGCCGTGCATACCGCCAGCCCCAAGCTACGCAGCATGGCCTCGATGACACTTTGGTTGACCGGATTGTCCTCTACCAGCAGCACCTGATCATTGTCGGCCACCGCCGGCGGCGCAGCGCTTGGCAGCGTCTGCGATACCGGGGCAGGGGTGGCCAGGGCCAGCGGCATCTCCAAGGTAAAGGTCGAGCCCAGGCCTTCACGGCTTTCGCCGCGCAGCTTGCCGCCCATGCGTTCGGCCAGGGTGCGGGCGATCGACAGCCCCAGCCCGGTGCCGCCATAGCGGCGGGAAATCGAGCTGTCGGCCTGCTGGAAGGCGACGAACATCATTTCCAGGCGCTCGTTGTCGATGCCGATACCGGTGTCGCGCACACTGCAGGTCAGCCAGATCAGCTGGCGGTCGAGCACCTGCCAGCGCGCCTCGACCTGTACCTGGCCGCGTTCGGTGAATTTCAGCGCGTTGCCGACCAGGTTCAGCAGGATCTGGCGGATGCGCGTGGGGTCGCCGTTCACCTGCAGCTGCTCGATACCCGCCGGCAGTTGCAGGTGCAGGGCAAGGCCGCGCTGCTGGGCGCTGTGCTGGAACGACTGGACGCTGCTGGTGATCAGCTCGCCCAGGTTGAAGTCGATGTGTTCCAGTTGCAGCGCGGCGCGTTCGATGCGCGAGAAGTCGAGGATGTCGTTGATGACCTTGAGCAGGTGCCCGGTAGACTCGCTGGCCACCGCGGTGTACTCGGCCTGTTCGCTGTTCAGCTGGGTGGTTTCCAGCAACTGCAGCATGCCCAGCACGCCATTCATCGGCGTGCGCAGCTCGTGGCTCATCATCGCCAGGAAGTCCGATTTGGCGCGGTTGGCTTGTTCGGCCTCTTCGCGGGCCTGGATCAGCTCGGCAATGGCCTGCTTCTGTTCATTGCTGGCCTGCTCCAGGGCGTGGGCCAGGTTGTTGATGTGGCGCGCCAGGTGGCCCAGTTCGCTGTCATCGACCACCGGCAACAGGGTGTGGTACTCGCCCTGCTGGATGGCCTTGACCGCATGCCCCATGTCGCTGATCGGCTTGGCCAGGCTCAGGGCCAGGCGGCGCGCCAGCAGGAAGGTGAACAGCAGGGCGAACAGCGCGAGGATACCGGCCTTGATCACGATTTCCTGCTGGCGCTGGCTGAAGGCGTCATCGGACATGCCGACGATGACCCGGCCCAGGTAATCGTCGCCGATGGCCGGGGTGGTGGCCTTGCCCTGTTGCAGGAAGTCGCTGTCCAGGCGGATCTGCTGCAGGCGGATGGGTGCCTGGAACACTTCGACGCGCTGCGCGCGGTTGGCGCTTTCGTCGGACTGCTCCACATACACCAGGATGTGGTTGCGGCTGTCCTGCACCTCGAGGAAGCGCACGTGGGGGATGCTGAGCGTGGCGCGCATCAGGCCCTCGAGCACTTCGTTGTTGCCCGAGATCACCCCGTATTCCGAGGCTGGCGCCAGCTGGTTGGCGATCAGTTGCCCGGTGTGGTTCAGTTCCTGGCGCAGGTCCTGGATACGCACGAAGGTGAAGAAGCTGATCAGCAGCAAGGTCAGCAGCAGGGCAGGGCCGAGGCTGATGATCTGGGTGCGGGTGTGGATGTCCCAGCTCAGGCGCTTGCTCATGGGGTGGGTTCTCCTTCGGCCAGGGCCTTGGCGGCGGCGTTCGGATCGATCGGTTCAAGGCCCAGGGCGCGCGCCACCTGCTGGTTGCCGCTGACGCCGAAGCGTACCGGGTACAGGCTGCGCGGCCAGCGCGCCGGTGGCTGGTCGAGCAACTGGTCGAGTACCGCCAGCCAATCGTCCTGGTCGCTGAAGGTGCTGGCCAGGGCGCCGGCGCGGACGAACCCGGCGTTCGGGCCGATCAGCGCCATCTGCCGGCCATAGCTGCTCAACAGCAGGTTCTTCGCAGTCTTGGAGTTGAACAGGTCGGCATCGTCCAGGCCTAGCAGCACGTCACTGTTGGCCAACAAATGTTGCAGAGGGCGGCTGTCGCGCGGGTCGGGCCAGTCCTGGGCAATGATCTCCAGGCCCAGCGCGCGGGCGGCATGGCGCAGCTCTTCGAGCAGAAAGCTGCTGTGCTCACCGTACAGCACACCAATGCGCTGGGCCTGCGGCAGCAGGTAGCGCGCCAGGCGCAGCTGCCGGCCCAGCGGCGGGTCGCTCCACAGCAGCGTGAGGAACGCGGGCCGCGACTTTCCCAGGCGCTGTTCAGCCTGTACCCGGCTGACCCTCATGGCCAGGGCCGGCGGGCCGGCGGTTTCCCCAAGGCGCCACTCCAGTGCGGCGTTGTCCAGCAAGATCAGGCGCTGGTCAGCCTTGAGCTTGCCCGGGCGTGGCAGGTCGGCGGTGGTCTGGAAATGCACGTGATCGTGCGGCCGGCGGCTTTCCAGCGCAGCGACGAAACTGCGAATGCCGGGCTGGTCTTCCGCGCCTACCAACACGATTTCGCTGGCAGACAGCGGCCCCATCGGCCACAGGCACAACAGCAACAGGCGCAGCAGCAGGGCCATCAGAACTCCAGCTCCGCGCTGACGCTCAGGCGGTGGCGGCTGTCGTAGCGGTTCTGGATTGCCGTGGTCGGCTCATCGTCCAGGCGCTGTTGCCACAGCGCCGCCAGCTCCAGGTTGCTGCCATGCACCCGGAAACGCTTGGCCAGGCGCAGGTCCAGGCGCTCGTAGCGGTATTGGTTGAGCGCATCGTCGCCGTAATAGAACAGCGCACTGGACCAGCCGTCGCCCCACTCGCGCATCCACCCGGCCGAGCCGCTGTTGCGCGCGCTGAGGCGGCGGTCGGCGGGGTTGCTGGCCCAGGCATCCACGTAGGCGTAGGTAAGGCGCAGGCGGTCGCGCAGGGTCGGGCGCCAGTCCAGTTGCGCCTCGCTGCCGCTGAAACGGGCCTTGTTGGCGTTGCTGGCGATGTACTGGTTGTTCTTCAGGGGCTCGCTGATCATTCCGGTGATCTCGTCGTAGAACAGCTTCACATCCATGTTCAGGTCGATGTCGCTGAAGTAGCCGTTGTAGCCCAGCTCGCGCGAGCGCATGCGTTCCTGGTCGAGGTCGCCCGGGCCGCGGGTCTTGACGAAGTATTCGCCGTTTTGCAGTCCGAAAGCGTTGGGGGTCAGGTTCTTGACCGTGTAGCTCCAGTTGATGTTGTTCTCGAACATGTCTGGCGAGCGCACTGCCTCGGAATACACCGCACGCAGGCCATGGCGCGGGGTGATCAGGTAATTGACCGCCACGCGTGGGGTCAGCGAGCTGCCGGACAGGCGCGAGTCCTCGAACATGGCGCCGCCCTGCAGGATCCAGTGCTCGTCGGCGCGCCACTCCAGCTGGCCGAACAGGCGCCAGGTCTGGTCGTCGATGCTGCCATTGAAGTAGGTCTGCGAGTCGGCACGATCATAGCGGTAGTTCATGCCGCTGAGCAGGCGCAGGCTGTCGGTCAGGCTCAGGGTGTCCTGGATTTCCAGGTCGTAGCGGGTTTCGCGGGTGCTCTGGTCGACGTCGCCGCAGACCTGCTGCTTGCCACCGTTCGCCCATTGCTGCTGGACCTTCTCCAGAAGCGCTTTCATGACGGGATCGTTGGTCGAAAGTGGTGCGCCGGTAGCAATGCCGCGCGCCACTTTTTCGGCGAAGTCAGGGTTCATTTGCCACAGCTGGGTCAATTCCGGGCTGAACGACTGCAAGGCGTCACAGGCACGCCACACCTGCTGGCGGTCGAAATGCTGGGCAGAGCCCTGGATATACAGGCTGTGCTCGGAGCTGAAGTCCTTGGTCCAGCGCAATGAGCCGGCGTAGTCCTTGGCATTGACGTCAGCGTTGTTACCGGCTTCGTATTTGGCGAACACCGGCTGATAGGTATAAGGCCGCTGGTTGCTGCCTTCCTTCGCCGCCAGTTGCCATTCCAGGGTCTGGTCGTGTGCCAGGCTGTGGCTGGCGTTGATATTGAAGCGGGTCAGCCGGCGGCTGTCGCGGTAGTCCTGGCCGAACTGGTTCTCGTCGAAGCCATCGTCCTGCTGGCCGGACAGCGACAGGCGCATGTCGCCGCCATCCCAGCCGAAGCCGTGGCTGGCGTAGAAATCATTGATGCCGTCCTGGCCGCGGGTCATCTTCAGCCGCGTGCCATGGCTGTCGGCGGGGTTGCGGGTAAGGATGTTGACCACTGCCATCAGCGCGTTGGCGCCATAGCTGACCGTGTTGGGGCCTCGGAACACCTCGATGCGCTCGATATCCTCCATGGCGAGCGGGATGTCGCTCCAGTCCACCGTGGCCAGGCCGGCGCGGTACACCGAACGGCCATCGATCAGCACCTGCATGCGCCGGGCATCGTTGACGTTGCTGCCGTGGTAGTTGACCGTGGGTTGGTTGCCGGCGTTGTAGCCCACCATCATGCCCGGCACCAGGCGCAGCAGCTCGGGGATGTCGCGGGCACCGCTGGCGCGGATCAGCTCGCTGTCGAGCACGGTCATGCTGCCCGGGACTGCGGCGGGGGATTGTTTCAGGCGCGTGGCGGTCAGAACCTGCGGCAGGTCCGTGTTGTCGATGAACAGGTCATCGGCCACGGCCGGGCCACCGAGCAGGGCAGTCAGTATGAGCAGGCGCGGGTACGGGGGCGTGCCAGGGAACACAAAGCGGCCTTGTATCAGGATTGAAACAGGCATGGTAACCGACCGCGGGGGTTTTGCCAGTGATCTGCTCTACCTGTCGGGCCCTTTCGCGGGCATGCCCGCTCCCACAGCCGCTCTGAAGGACTGCGCTATCCCTGTGGGAGCGGGCGTGCCCGCGAAAGGGCCGGTACTGACACTGGTTCTGTAGCAGGCGAGCCGTATAATGGCCGGGTCGCCACTTAACTTTTGGCTTTAACGGATTGGATATGACTGAACAGCAACCTGTTGCAGTTCTGGGAGGCGGCAGCTTCGGCACCGCCGTGGCGAACCTGCTGGCAGAAAACGGTGTGCCGGTGCGCCAATGGATGCGCGACCCGGAACAGGCCGAGGCCATGCGCGTCAATCGCGAGAATCCGCGCTACCTCAAGGGCATCCGCCTGCACGACGGCGTCGAGCCGGTCAGCGACCTGCTGGCCACCCTGCAGGCCAGCGAGCTGATTTTCGTCGCCCTGCCATCGAGCGCCTTGCGCAGCGTGCTGGCCCCGCATGCCGAGCTGCTGCGCGGCAAGGGCCTGGTCAGCCTGACCAAGGGCATCGAAGCGCAAAGCTTCAAGCTGATGAGCCAGATCCTCGAGGAAATCGCCCCCGAGGCGCGCATCGGCGTGCTGTCCGGCCCCAACCTGGCCCGTGAAATCGCCGAACATGCACTGACCGCCACGGTGGTTGCCAGCGAGGACGAAAAACTGTGCCAGCAGGTGCAGGCCGTGCTGCATGGGCGTACCTTCCGCGTCTACGCCAGTGCCGACCGCTTTGGCGTCGAGCTGGGCGGGGCGCTGAAGAACGTCTACGCCATCATCGCCGGCATGGCGGTGGCCCTGGGCATGGGCGAAAACACCAAGAGCATGCTGATTACCCGCGCCCTGGCCGAGATGACCCGCTTCGCCGTCAGCCAGGGCGCCAACCCCATGACCTTCCTTGGCCTGGCCGGTGTCGGTGACCTGATCGTCACCTGCTCCTCGCCCAAGAGCCGCAACTACCAGGTCGGCCACGCGCTGGGCCAGGGCCTGAGCCTGGAGCAGGCGGTCAACCGCCTGGGCGAAGTGGCCGAAGGCGTCAACACCCTCAAGGTGCTCAAGGCCAAGGCGCAGGAAGTGCAGGTGTACATGCCGCTGGTGGCTGGCCTGCATGCCATCCTGTTCGAAGGCCGCACGCTGAACCAGGTGATCGAGCACCTGATGCGTGCCGAGCCGAAGACCGATGTCGATTTCATTTCCATCAGCGGTTTCAACTGAGCCTTCAGCGGCTCTGACAACAGCAAGGAGCAACACATGAACGATACGCCCGAACGCGCCCAGCGCGAGTCGATCATCCTGCGGGTCCTGTGGATGGTGGTGTTCCTGGTGGTCTGGCAGCTGGCCGAGCTGCTGCTCGGTGGCCTGGTGCTGGTACAACTGATCTACCGCCTGGTGTACGGCGCCCCCAGCGCCAGCCTGATGAACTTCGGCGACAGCCTGAGCCAGTACCTGGCGCAGATCGGCCGCTTCGGCAGCTTCCACAGCGACCAGAAGCCCTGGCCGTTCGCCGACTGGCCGGCACCGCGTGCCCCGGAAGGCGAGGCGCCGCATGCAGTGGCTCCGGCCCCGCACCCGGTGCGTGACGAGGAGCCCAAGCTGTGAAGCTGTGGGTGCTGCGCCACGGTGAAGCGGAGCCGCGGGCCAACAGCGATGCCGAGCGCCGGCTGACCGCCCATGGTCGCGAGCAGGTGCTGCACAGCGCCGCCCGCCTGCTGGGCCAGCCACTGCAGGCGATCATCGCCAGCCCTTACGTACGCGCCCAGCAAACGGCCGCCCTGGTGCATGACACCCTGGGCTTCGCCGAGCCGGTGCGCACCGTGCCCTGGCTGACACCTGACAGTGATGTGCAGCAGGTTATCGGCGAAATCGAGCGCCTGGGCCTGGAGCATGTGCTGCTGGTCAGCCACCAGCCGCTGGTGGGTACCCTGGTAGGGGCGTTGCAGCATGGCCACCAGCAGCAACCGGCAGGCATGAGCACTGCAAGCCTGGCGGAGCTGGAAGGGAACTGGCCGCTGGCTGGGTTGATGACCCTTAGGGCGATCAACTCGCCGGCCTGAAACCCCGGGGCCGCTGCGCGGCCCTTCGCGGGCTTGCCCGCTCCCACAGGTGTGTCGCTGAGCTCATGGTTTACGCGATCCCTGTGGGAGCGGGCAAGCCCGCGAAGGGCTGCAAGGCAGCCCCAGTCAAACCGACAAACCTTAACTGACTCGCATTAGGGCTTGGCGAAGCCCGTGCCATCCTCCGCCGCGCCGCGCCCACAAGCCTGACCTGATAGCCCTCGCCGATGACCTATCCGGACGTTGCCGAACTGCCCCGCGATACCGACAATGGGCCATCATCCCCCATCCGGACCCGGCGCCATGTCGCAGCAGATCTTCTTCGCCCATGCCAACGGTTTCCCCTCGGCCACCTACGGCAAGCTGTTCGCCGCCCTGGCACCGGACTACCAGGTGCAGCACCTGGCCCAGCACGGCCACGATCCGCGCTTTCCGGTGGACGACAACTGGCAGAGCCTGGTCGATGAACTGCTGCACCACCTGGCCCGGCAGGACCAGCCGGTATGGGGCGTCGGCCATTCGCTGGGCGGGGTGTTGCACCTGCACGCAGCCTTGCGCTGCCCCGAGTACTACCGCGGCGTGGTGATGCTCGACTCGCCGGTGCTCACCCGCGCCGACCAGTGGCTGCTGCGCACCGCCAAGCGCTTCGGCTTCATTGACCGTATCACCCCGGCTGGCCGCACCCTGGGGCGCCGCGAAACCTTCAATGACCGCGACAGTGCCCGAGACTATTTCGCCGGCAAGTCACTGTTTCGCCATTTCGATCCCGAATGCCTCGATGCCTACATAGAGCACGGCCTGCAGGCGATGGAGCAGGGGCTGCAGTTGCGCTTCGACCCGGCCACGGAAATCAGCATCTACCGCAGCATCCCGCATACCAGCCCTGCGCCCGCGCGGCAATTGCAGGTGCCGCTGGCCATGGTCCGTGGCGAGCGCAGCAACGTCATTCGCCGCCACCACACACTGGCTGTGCGCGGCATGCCCAGGGGCGAGTTCCACAGCGTGCCGGGTGGGCACATGTTCCCGCTGGAGCGACCAACCGACACCGCCAGCCTGATCAAGGGCCTGTTCGACCGCTGGAGCCAGGCATGAGCGCGCAGGTCGAGGAAATCCGCCTGAGCCTGGGCCATATCGAACTGGCGGCGCACCTGTTCGGCCCCGAGGACGGGCTGCCGGTAATCGCCCTGCATGGCTGGCTGGACAACGCCAACAGCTTCGCCCGCCTGGCGCCGCAGCTGAAAGGCCTGCGCATCGTCGCCCTGGACCTGGCCGGGCATGGTTACTCCGAGCACCGGCCGCTCGGCGCCGGCTATGCCCTGGCCGACTACGCCCATGACGTGCTGCGGGTGGCCGAGCAGCTGGGTTGGCAACGTTTCGCCCTGCTGGGCCATTCGCTGGGGGCAATCATTTCCGTGCAACTGGCTGGCGCGCTGCCGGAGCGGGTCAGCCATCTGGCCCTGATTGACGGCGTCATCCCGCCGACCGGCGCCGAGCAGGATGCCGGCGAGCGGCTGGGCATGGCACTGCAGGCCCAGTTGCGCCTGGATGGCAAGCGCAAGTCGGTGTACACCACACTGGAGCAGGGCGTGCAGGCACGCATGAAAGGCATGGTCGCGGTCAGCCGCGAGGCAGCCGAGCTGCTGGCCCAGCGTGGCCTGATGCCGGTGCCCGGCGGTTACAGCTGGCGCAGCGACAGTCGCCTGACCCTGCCTTCGCCAGTGCGCCTGAGCGAGGCCCAGGCCATGGCCTACGTGCACCGGGTAAGTTGCCCGGCGCGCCTGGTGGTGGCTGCCGACGGCATGCTGGCGCGCCACACAGGGTTGCTGGAGCAGCTACCCTTCGAGCAGGTGACGCTGCCCGGTGGCCATCACCTGCACCTGAACGATGAGCAGGGCGCGGCCCTTGTCGCAGACTGTTTCAATCGCTTCTTTGGCTTTGCTTGACTTGCACCGGACAAGTGTCGAGGCTTGGCGGGTTGAACAGGGAGACAACCATGCAACTGCCAGACATCCTGGAGCTTCACCTCGGCGCTGAGCGCCGCCTGGTTCGCCAATGAGCGCGCCTGTTGCCATCCGTAATGCCTTCGCTGCCTGCCTGGTGTTCGCCAGCCCCGTTTTGTGGGCCGGCAGCCTGCCGGTACCGGTGGACGCCAAGGTGGTCGACCAGCGCCCGGCCGTGGAGCAGGAGCGTGTCTACCCCATGGGCCCGCTGCGCAAGATCAGCGGCCGCCTGCGGGTCGAGGACAAGGTCGAAAGCCGTGGCCAGGTCAGCTCGGTAACCTACGAACTGCCGGTCGAGCGTACCGCCCGCGAAGCCTTCACCAGCGCTCGCGAAGCACTGCAGCGCGACGGCGGCTACCCGCTGTTCTGGTGCCAGGGCCGCGATTGCGGCGAGGCCAGCCTGTGGGCCAATGATGTGTTCGCCAATGCCCGCCTCAACGGCGGCGACGAGCAGCAGGCGTTCATCCTGCTGCGCCGCTCGGCGGAGCAGGCCGATACCCTGGTCGCGCTGTACAGCGTCACCCGCGGCAACCGCCGCGCCTACCTGCACGTGGAAGAGTTCGTCGCCGGCAGCCCGCTGGGCGAACTGCTGCCGACCGCCGCCACGGTGCTGCGCGAAATGCGCGACACCGGCAAGCTCGACTACCCTGACCTGGCCGCACCGCAAGACGCCTGGGCGAACCTGCTGGCCCGCAGCCTGAACCTCGACAGCACCCTGCGTGCCAGCCTCAGTGGCGCCCAGGCTGAAGCCTGGCGCGAGGCGCTGGTCAAGGCGGGGGTGCGCAATGGCCGCCTCGAAGTCGGTAGCGCGCCTACCGACGGCCTGCACCTTGAACTGATCCGTTGAACGGGCACCACCATGGCTAACAATGACCGCTTGCTGGTCCAGATTCTGCTGCTGGCGCTGCTGGGTGCCGGCCTGTGGGTGATGGCACCTTTCATTTCAGCGCTGTTGTGGGGCGCCATCCTGGCCTTTGCCAGCTGGCCGTTGATGCGCTTGCTGACGCGTGCGCTGGGCGGGCGCGAAACCCTGGCGGCCAGCCTGCTGACCACTGCCTGGATCCTGATCGTGGCGCTGCCGCTGGTGTGGCTGGGGTTCAACCTGGCCGATCACATTCGCGATGCGACGGCGTTCGTGCGTGACGTGCAGGTGGACGGCCTGCCCGATGCCCCGGCCTGGCTGGGTGGCATCCCGTTGGTTGGCGAGCGCCTGGTCAGCTGGTGGCAATCGCTGGACCAGCAGGGCGCGGCCTTGCTGGCCTCGGTCAAGCCGCATCTGGGGCAGGTGGGCAACTGGTTGCTGGCGCGCAGCGCGCAGATCGGCAGCGGCGTGCTGGAGCTGACCCTCAGCCTGGTATTCGTGTTCTTCTTCTATCGCGACGGCCCGCGCTTGGCGGCGTTCGTCCTGCGCTTGCTGCACCGCTTGATGGGCGACCGTGCCGAGTACTACCTGGAGCTGGTGGCCGGTACGGTGCAGCGGGTGGTCAACGGGGTGATCGGTACGGCCGCCGCGCAGGGCGTGCTGGCGTTGATCGGCTTCCTGATTGCCGGTGTGCCCGGGGCCATCGTGCTGGGGCTGGTGACCTTCATGCTCAGCCTGATCCCCATGGGCCCGCCACTGGCCTGGATCCCGGCCACGGGCTGGCTGGTATGGAAGGGCGAATACGGCATGGCGGTGTTCCTGGGGGTTTGGGGTACCTTCATCATCAGTGGCGTGGACAACGTGCTCAAACCGTACCTGATCAGCCGTGGCGGCAACCTGCCGCTGGTGATCGTGCTGCTGGGGGTATTTGGCGGTTTGATCGCCTTTGGCTTCATTGGCCTGTTCATCGGGCCGACCTTGCTGGCGGTCGGGTACAGCCTGCTGTTGGACTGGAGCCGCAACGCGGTGCAGCAGCCGCCCCAGCGGTAAGTTTATGCCGGCCTCTTCGCGGGCTTGCCCGCTCCCACAGGTACAGCAAAGGCCTTGAGCCTTGTGGAGTCCCTGTGGGAGCGGGCGAGCCCGCGAAGAGGCCGCCACAAACCGCTGATCTTTACACCTTCTTTATTCCCATCCCCACCCCCCAATCTCGCCCCTTTACGCCCCTCGCTCGGACAATTTCCCCAAAGCGGCCCAAGCCGCACCACGGGGAGAACCACACATGAACATGCTCGACGGGCTGTCACTGCTGCTGGCAGTGGCATTGGCGTTTTATCTGCTGGTGGCGCTGCTGCGCGCCGATCGCAGCTAGGGAGCGGCCATGCACAGTTACGACTTCGCCTTGCTGTTGGCATTTTTCGCCATCGTGCTGCTACCGGCACCCTGGCTCGGGCGGTTCTACTTCAAGGTCATGGAAGGCCAGCGCACCTGGCTGTCGCCGGTGCTGGGCCCGGTCGAGCAGGCCTGCTACCGGCTGGCGGGCGTGCGCGCCAGCCAGGAGCAGAGCTGGCAGCAGTACACCCTGGCCCTGCTGGCCTTCAACCTGGCCGGGTTCCTGCTGCTGTTCGCCGTGCTGCTGTTGCAGGGCTACCTGCCATTCAACCCGCAGCATCTGCCCGGCCAGGAATGGTCGCTGGCGTTCAACACCGCGGTCAGCTTCGTCACCAACACCAACTGGCAGGCCTACAGTGGTGAGGCGTCGGTCAGCTACCTGAGCCAGATGCTCGGCCTGACCGTGCAGAACTTCGTCAGCGCTGCCACCGGCCTGGCCGTGCTGGTCGCCCTGTGCCGCGGCATCGCCCGGCGCAGCGCCACGACGCTGGGCAACTTCTGGGTCGACATGACCCGCGCCACCCTCTACGGCCTGCTGCCGCTGTGCCTGCTGCTGGCGTTGTTGCTGGTATGGCAGGGCGTACCGCAAACCTTGGCCGACTACGCCCACGCGGTCACCCTGCAAGGCACCGAGCAGACCATCCCGCTGGGCCCGGCCGCCAGCCAGATCGCCATCAAGCAGCTAGGTACCAACGGCGGTGGCTTCTTCGGAGTGAACTCGGCGCACCCGTTCGAAAACCCCACGGCCTGGAGCAACCTGTTCGAGGTGGCTTCGATCATCCTCATTCCGGTGGCGCTGGTGTTCACCTTTGGTCACTACGTGAAGGACCTGCGCCAGAGCCGCGCCATCCTCGCCTGCATGCTCGCCCTGTTCCTGATCGGCGGCAGCACGGCGTTGTGGTCCGAGTACCAGCCCAACCCGGCCCTCGAGGGCGCGCAGGTACAGCAAAGCGCGCCCATGGAGGGCAAGGAAAGCCGCTTCGGCACCACCGGTTCGGTGCTGTGGACAGTGACTACCACCTCCGCCTCCAACGGTTCGGTCAATGCCATGCACGACAGCCTCAACCCGCTGACCGGCATGGTGGCGATGGTCAACATGATGGTCGGTGAGGTGATCTTTGGCGGCGTTGGTGCAGGGCTGTACGGCATGCTGCTGTTCGTGCTGATCGCGGTGTTCCTGGCCGGGCTGATGATCGGCCGCACCCCGGAATACCTGGGCAAGAAGCTGCAGGCCCGCGAGGTGCAGTTGCTGGTGGCGACCCTGCTGGTGATGCCGGTCGGCGTGCTGGTGCTCGGCGCCATCGCCGCCAGTCTGCCGGGCCCGGCGGGTGCGGTCAGCAACCCGGGTGCGCATGGCTTCAGCCAACTGCTGTACGCCTACACCTCGGGCACGGCCAACAACGGCTCGGCCTTTGCCGGCTTCGGTGCCAACACGGTGTTCCACAACCTGATGATCGGCCTGGCCATGCTTGTCGGCCGCTTCGGCTACATCCTGCCGGTGCTGGCGCTGGCCGGCTGCCTGGCGGCGAAGAAAAGCGCGCCCCAGGGGCTGAACAGCTTCCCCACCCATGGCCCGCTGTTCACCGGCCTGCTGCTGGTCACCATCCTGCTGGTCGGTGGCCTGACATTCCTGCCGACCCTGGCCCTTGGGCCGATTGCCGAACACTTGAGCCTGGGTTTTTGAGGACCGACCATGAACATGCCCATTCCTGAAGTACAAGCTCGGCATAGTGCCAAGGACCAGACCCGCTTCGCTGCGTTGTGGCGCCCTGCTCTGGTGCAAGCATTCGTCAAGCTCGACCCGCGCCAGCTCAAGCGCTCGCCGGTGATGCTGGTAGTCGCCCTGACTGCTGTGCTGACCACCGTCCTGTGCTTCGCCCCCGGCAGCGGCGTGAGCACCGGCGTTGCCGTGCAGATCGCCCTGTGGCTGTGGTTCACCGTGCTGTTCGCCAACTTCGCCGAGGCCCTTGCCGAAGGCCGTGGCAAGGCCCGCGCCGACAGCCTCAAGGCCGGCAGCCAGGGCCTGACCGCCCAGCGTCGCAAGCGCGATGGCAGCTACGAGACCGTCGCGGCCAGCGCGCTGCGCAAGGACGATGTGGTGCGCGTGGTGGCCGGCGAAATGATCCCCGGTGACGGCGAGGTGCTCGAAGGTATCGCTGCGGTCAACGAGGCCGCCATTACCGGCGAGTCCGCGCCGGTTATCCGCGAGTCCGGCGGCGACCGCTCGGCGGTGACCGGCAATACCCGGCTGGTCTCCGACTGGTTGTTGATCCGCATCACCAGCAACCCGGGCGAATCGACCCTCGACCGCATGATTGCCCTGGTCGAAGGCGCCAAGCGGCAGAAGACCCCGAACGAGATCGCCCTCGACATCCTGCTGATCGGCCTGACCCTGATCTTCCTGATCGTGGTGGTGACCCTGCAGCCGTTCGCCCGCTTCGTCGGTGGCAGCCTGCCGCTGATCTTCCTGGCCGCATTGCTGGTGACGCTGATCCCCACCACCATCGGCGGCCTGCTGTCGGCCATCGGCATTGCCGGCATGGACCGGCTGGTGCGGCTGAACGTCATCGCCCGTTCCGGCCGCGCGGTGGAGGCGGCCGGTGACGTGCATACGCTGATGCTCGACAAGACTGGCACCATCACCTTTGGCAACCGCCGCTGCAGCGCGCTGCACGCCGCACCGGGTATCACCGCCCGCGAGCTGGGGGAGGGCGCCTTGCTGGCCTCGCTGGCGGACGACACCGCCGAGGGCAAGTCGATCGTCGAGTACCTGCGCCAGTTGCATGACTTCGTAGAACCGGCCGCCGGGCAGTTCGAGGCGGTGGCGTTCAGCGCCGAGACGCGCCTGTCGGGCATCGACCTGCAGCAGCACCGCTACCGCAAGGGCGCCGTCGACGCCGTGCTGGCGTTCGTTGGCATGCAACGCCTGGAAATGCCCCAGGCGCTGGCCCGTGAAGTGGAGCGCATTGCCCAGAGCGGCGGTACACCGCTGCTGGTGTGCATCGACAAGCGCCTGCTCGGCGTGATCCACCTCAAGGACGTGGTCAAGCCCGGCATCCGCGAGCGCTTTGCCGAGCTGCGCAAGCTGGGCATCCGCACGGTGATGGTGACCGGCGACAACCCGCTGACCGCCGCCGCCATCGCTGCCGAGGCCGGCGTGGATGACGTGCTGGCCGAGGCCACGCCAGAGAAGAAGCTGGCGCGCATCCGCCAGGAGCAGAACGACGGCCGCCTGGTGGCCATGTGCGGCGACGGCGCCAACGACGCCCCGGCCCTGGCCCAGGCAGACGTGGGCATGGCCATGAACGACGGCACCCAGGCCGCGCGCGAGGCGGCCAACATGGTCGACCTGGACAGCGACCCGACCAAGTTGCTGGCTGTGGTGCAGGTCGGCAAGGAGCTGCTGGTGACCCGCGGCGCGTTGACCACCTTCTCCATCGCCAACGATGTGGCCAAGTACTTCGCCATCCTGCCGGCGCTGTTCGCCGCCATCTACCCGCAGCTGGGCGTGCTCAACCTGATGCATTTGGCCAGCCCGCAGAGTGCGATTCTGTCGGCCATCGTGTTCAACGCGCTGATCATCATCGTGCTGATCCCGCTGGCGCTGCGCGGCGTGCGGGTGCAGGCGGCCAGCGCGGCACACCTGCTGCGGCGCAACCTGCTGATCTATGGGCTGGGTGGCATTGTCGTGCCGTTTGCCGGGATCAAGCTGATCGACCTGCTGCTCAATGTCCTGCACCTGGTCTGAGGAGGCCACCATGAATGCTTATGTACGCCCGGCATTGAGCCTGGCCCTGTTGATGACCCTGGTGACCGGCGCGCTGTATCCGTTGGCGGTGACCGGTATTGCCCAGGTGGTTTTCCCCAGCCAGGCCAATGGCAGCCTGGTGCGCGATGACCGGGGCCAGGTGCGCGGTTCGGCGCTGATCGCCCAGGATTTCCAGGGCGATGGCTGGTTCCACGCGCGGCCATCGGCAGGCGCCTATGCCACCGTGGCCAGCGGCGCCAGCAACCTGTCGCCGAGCAACCCGGCGCTGGCCGAGCGGGTCAAGGGCGATGCGGCTGCGTTGTACCAGGCGCAGCAGGGGCCGGTGCCCCAGGCGCTGCTCACCACCTCGGGCAGCGGCCTCGACCCGCACCTGCCGCCGGAGGCCGTGGCCTACCAGATCCCGCGGGTGGCGGCGGCACGGCAGTTGCCGGTGGAGCGCTTGCAAGGCTTGCTGGAAGAGGCCACCCTCCACCCATTGATCGGCCCGCCGGTGGTCAATGTGCTGGCCTTGAACCAGGCACTTGAGCATCTGGGCCACTGATATCGGGGCCGCTTTGCGGCCCTTCGCGGGCTTGCCCGCTCCCACAGGTACAGCGCAGCTTCCGAGTATTGCGATCACCCTGTGGGAGCGGGCAAGCCCGCGAAGGCCTGCAAAGCAGGCCCAAAAGAGGCTGCAGGACGCCGCCACACCAAAGGATGAAAGATGAGTGACTCCGCCCGCGCAGACGCGCTGTTGGCTACCCTCCCGCGAAGTGACCGGGGGCGGTTGAAGGTGTTCCTTGGCGCCGCCCCCGGCGTCGGCAAGACCTTCGCCATGCTCCAGGCCGCCCACGCCCAGCAACGCCAGGGCGTGCAGGTGCTGGCCGGTGTGGTCGAAACCCATGGCCGTGCAGAAACCGAGGTATTGCTCGGAGGCCTTCAGCAGCAACCCCTGCTGCGCAGCCAGTACCGCGGCGTCACCCTTGAGGAAATGGACCTCGACGGCCTGCTCAAGGCCGCGCCGGCCCTGGTGCTGGTCGACGAACTGGCCCACACCAATGCGCCCGGCAGCCGCCACGCCAAACGCTGGCAGGACGTACAGGAACTGCTGGCCGCCGGCATCGATGTGTACACCACGGTCAACGTCCAGCACCTGGAAAGCCTCAACGACAAGGTCCGCGACATTACCGGCGTGCAAGTGCGCGAAACCCTGCCGGACTGGGTACTGCAGGAAGCCTTCGAGCTGGTGCTGATCGACCTGCCACCCCGGGAGCTGCTCGAACGCCTGCGCGAAGGCAAGGTGTACGTGCCCGAGCAGGCGCGGGCCGCCATCGATGCGTTCTTCTCGCAAACCAACCTTACCGCCCTGCGCGAGCTGGCCATGCAGACCGCCGCCGCCCAGGTGGATGCCGACCTGGCCCACGGCTATCGCCAACGCGGCCAGGAAGCCCCGGCCCTGCGTGGGCGCTTGCTGGTGGGCGTGGATGGCGACGACCAGGCGGAACGTTTGGTGCGCCATGCCAGCCGCGTGGCGCAACGCCGCCACCTGCCCTGGAGCCTGGTGCACGTGGACAACGGCCGCCTGCGCGACGAAACCGCGCGCCAGCGCCTGCAAGCTGCCCAGCAACTGGCCGAACGCCTGGGCGGGGAGGTGGTACTGCTGCGTGCCGGTGAAGTGGTGCGCACGCTGATCCAGCATGCCGCCGAACGGCGGGCCAGCCTGGTGCTGGTCGGGCAGTCCCGCGACCGCCTGCGCCGGCGCCTGTTCGGTGCCGGTGTGGCCGCGCGGCTGCTGCGCGAAAGCCACGGCCTGGAAATCAACGTGCTGGACCGCGACGCGCAGCCGCAAGCGCCGCGTTCGGCGGTGCGGCGGGTGTGGGTCTGGCGCCATTACCTGCTGGCGCTGCTGGCCACGGTCATGGCCGCGGGCCTGGCCTGGGCGGTGTCGAGTGTGCTGGCCCTGCCCAACATCTCGCTGGTGTTCCTGGCCGCGGTGTTGCTGGTGGCGGTGCGCAGCAGCCTGGGGCCTGCGCTGGCCTGCGCGGTGCTGTCGTTCCTGACCTACGACTTCCTGTTCATCCCGCCCAATCTGTCGTTCAGGATCCAGCGCGAAGAAGACGTGCTGACCTTGGTGTTCTTCCTGTTGATGGCTGCACTCACCGGCAACCTGGCTGCGCGCCAGCGCCGCCAGTTGCAGGCGCTGCGCGAGACCCAGGCGCAGACCAACCAGTTGCTCGACCTGTCGCGCCGGCTGACCGTGGCCACCGACCGCCAGGCGGTGTTCAACGCCGCCGGCCAGCACCTGGACGGTTGGCAGGACATGCAGGTGTGCCTGCTGGAGCGCAATGTCGAAGGCCAGTTGCAGGTGGCCAGCGGCGAAGCCCATGCCTTCAGCGATAACGAACGCGCCGCCGCAGAATGGGCCTGGCAGCACGGCCAGGCCGCCGGTCATGGCAGCGACACCCTGCCCAATGGCCGCTGGTGGTGGTGGCCGCTGGCGGTGGATGAGCAGCCCTTGGCATTGCTCGGTGTGCGCCCACGTTCCGGCCAGCCGCTCAGCGACCCGCGCCGGCGCCTGCTCACTGCCCTTGGTCAGCCACTGGCCCAGGCCCTGGCCCGCGCGCGCCTGGCCGAACAGCTGGAGGCCGCGCGCCTGCATGGCGAAACCGAGCAGCTGCGCAGCGCCTTGCTCGCGTCCGTTTCTCATGACTTGCGCACCCCGCTGACCGCCATGCGCGGCAGCATCGACAGCCTGCTGGCGTTGGGCGAGGCGATCCCCACCGCCGACCGCCGCGAACTGCTGGAAGGTACCCGCAACGAGGCCGAACGCCTCGACCGCTACATCCAGAACCTGCTCGACATGACCCGCCTGGGCCACGGCGGCCTCAAGCTGGCCCGCGACTGGGTGGCCCCGGCCGACATCGTCGGCAGCGCGCTCAACCGCCTGCGCGCGGTGCTGGCGCCGCTGCGGGTACACACCGATGTGCCGGCCGAGCTGCCGTTGCTGTTCGTGCATGCGGCGTTGATCGAGCAGGCGCTGGTCAACGTGCTGGAAAATGCCGCGCGCTTCTCGCCAGCCAATGGCCGGCTGGAGCTGCAGGTGTCGGTGCAGGATGCCCTGTTGTGCTTTGCCGTCAGCGACCAGGGCCCCGGCATTCCCGTGGATGATCGCGAGAAGATCTTCGACATGTTCTACACCGCCGCTCGCGGCGACCGCGGCGGGCAGGGCACCGGCCTGGGCCTGGCGATCTGCCAGGGCATGATCGGCGCCCATGGCGGGCAGATCCTGGTGGGCGAAGGCATCGATGGCCAGGGCACCAGCATCACTTTATGCTTGCCGCTGCCTCCTCAACCTGAAACCGAAAGCGAAACCCCATGAGTCAGTCCGCCACCCTTCTGGTCATCGACGATGAACCGCAGATCCGCAAGTTCCTGCGTATCAGCCTGGCCTCGCAAGGCTACAAGGTGCTCGAGGCCGCCACCGGCGCGGAAGGGCTGGCCCAGGCGGCGTTGGGCAAGCCGGACCTGGTGGTGCTTGACCTGGGCCTTCCGGACATGGACGGCCAGCAGGTACTGCGTGACCTGCGCGAGTGGAGCGCGGTGCCGGTGCTGGTGTTGTCGGTGCGCGCCAGCGAAGTGCAGAAGGTCGATGCGCTGGATGGTGGCGCCAACGACTATGTGACCAAGCCGTTCGGCATCCAGGAGTTTCTGGCGCGGGTGCGCGCCTTGCTGCGCCAGGTGCCGCAGGCCGGTGGCTCGGAAGTGGCGGCCAGTTTTGGGCCGCTGATGGTGGACTTTGCCTTTCGCCGGGTGACCCTGGATGGCGTGGAAGTGGCGCTGACCCGCAAGGAGTATGCGCTGCTGGCGCAACTGGCCGGGCACCCGGGGCGGGTGATTACCCAGCAGCAACTGCTCAAGGATATCTGGGGGCCTACCCATGTGGACGACACCCATTACCTGCGGATCGTGGTCGGGCATCTGCGGCAGAAGCTGGGCGATGACCCCACGGCGCCGCGGTTCATCATCACCGAGCCAGGGGTGGGGTACAGGTTGGTGGCGCCGACCATGTAACCCCTGTGGGAGCGGGCGTGCCCGCGAAGAATCCAGCGCGATGCATGGCACCGGCTGCGCCGGTGTTCGCGGGCATGCCCGCTCCCACAGGGTCCCTGCTAATTCAATGAGTCATGTGCAGTCCAAGAGAGATTGCCCAGCCCTATGGGCTGCGCTGTCGCGTAGAAAACTGAATTCGCAAGCGGCCCGCGTACCCTGTGGGAGCGGCTTTAGCCGCGAAGAATCCAACGCGGTGCATGGCACCGGCTGCGCCGGTGTTCGCGGCTGAAGCCGCTCCCACAGAGTCCCTGCTAATTCAATGAGTCATGTGCAGTTCAATGAGAGCTGGCATGCCGGCGATGGGGCCAGAGCAAGCAGCGCAAGACAGTAAGCTCAGGGGGCGGTTCTCGACTCCAGATCCATTTCCGCTGGCCACTCTACTCGGGGTGCCAGGCGCAGGGCGAACTCACACCAGAGCACATCGTTGTGATCCTTGGGGGGGGCGGGTGGTGGCAGGGCTGAGGGGCCTTCCTGCATGTAGGTGCAGATGTAGGCCCAGGCATGCTGGTCGGCACCCATCGTAACCAGAGGAAAACGGTCGATGACATTGTTTGTGCCAGGTGCAACGATGGAGAGTGTGACACCCGATTTGAAAATTAACCCACCGTTTGGCAGTGCGCCGGTCTGGGACCAGCGCTCGGCGCGGACTTGGGACCAGTCGTAGCAAACTGTTTCTACTTTCCAGTTCGTGAAGGGGTTCCACCAGCAGTACTTGAAATTGTACGCATACAATTTTTTACGTACTCGGTTGAAGCGAAGGGGTTCATCTCGGGGTGGGGATATGCTTGCTCGAAGGCAAAATACGGATGCCCATACTCCGCATGCAAGTATTAATATGTCAACTAGCACGGATTCGAAGTCTCTCTGCTCCAAGTTGGAGTTTATGAAACTGAGCAGAGGGGTGGTGATGGCGATAGTTGGAAGCGAAAGTAAAGCCATTACTTCTCTTGCCCAACCGAGGGGTCTGGGTACTTCAAGGTAGATAAGATCCTGATGGTTAGGGGATTGATTGCCCAGGCTGGCTTCGGTCGCAATGGGAATGTCAGGATGGGGTAGGTCCTCTATCCATCCTGTACATGGCGGGTTAAGGTGCGGGCGGGCCATTAGAATAGACTCCTTAGCGAGGACAGATTGTTTTCTCTCATTGTCACTTTTGCATAACCTGACATGTCATGCTTGTTGGGCCAATAAGTGAGCGTTAGCTCAATAGCTTTTGTGCAATGGTTTTCCAGTAGTGGAATTGAAGTGCTGATGTGCAGGGTCTTATCGGTGGTTTTAAAAATTATTCGTTCGCTGACGCTTTCAGGGCTAGCAAAGGTTTTTTGGGTTTCTTCGGGCACGTATTCGACTACTTTTGGATGTGAACTATTACCGGAGAGATAAAAAGGCAGTCGATTTTGCCCTGCTGGGTACACAGTCAGTTGCCATTTGTACTGTGCGTCTTCAGTGCTGAAATTTGGCAAGCTTATGTACAAATCGAGATAAAAACCTGCCGCGACAGCAGCGTCATCGCTGATGAAGGCTTTTGTTTGGTCTAGCGTGTACGTACTGTGAGTTGGTTGAAATCTTGTCTCAATTGAAGCCTGCGCTTGAACTCCCAAGGCTGCCGCGTTCAGTGAGCCAATTGCGGTATCCAGATCTTGTGGATTCATCCAGCGACGATGTTCCTCTGGTGTTCCCCATCTACTGTGTCGGGACCAAAGCTCTAATAGTGAAGATTCTTGATTTTTGGCATCCATCGCCAGCGTATAGGCTGCCAGACCAAGGATGATCGTAAAGCCTAAGGGACCGAGTAGCGAACTTGCGAATAATGCCGAGTAAATACCAGAGACAGTGGAAACTGTAGCAAGCACGGCCGCGCGAGCGTACTGGTTTGCAGAGGTGCTGTCCCCTTGGTTATTAGTTCTGGCGAGCGCATTCACGTATTGCACTGCATCCATGGCATTGGCGAGTGCAGCGATGGCGCCGCCATACTTGGCTAGGTTCTTTCCTAGTAAGGCTGTGGTTACCGTTCCGGGCCACGGTATCTTCGGTCGTACAAGTGTGACAGCAAGCCCTGCCGCTTCGACACTCACTCCCAACAACCCAAGCGATGAAGACCAGATCGCCGCAAGCGCCTCCGGATTGTTCTGATGCATCTCCTGCAACGCCCGATAGTTCTTGCCCAGGCTGTCCTGCTGGAACCATATGCCCCCCAAGGCAAACAGCAGCTTCACGCTTTCGTTACTCGCTGCAGCATCCCGCAGGCTGCGCATCGCATCGCTTGCCACGCTTTGCGCGGCCGTAGAACTGATCTTCAAACCACCCGTAACCTGCGCACGCAGCGTACCCGCACCAATCGCAATATTGCGTACCAGCGCCCCGACGCCACCGGCTGCACCTTCGCGCAACTGCACCAGCCGCGCCTGTAAACTTTCAGCACTTTCCAACGTCCAGAGCATCACCTCGATCATCTGGCTACGGTTACCCGCTGCCGCAATATTGATCGCGCCACTGAGCACCATGGCTCGCACCTTGCGGCCCAGGGGATCACGGAACTGCTTGTCTACCTGCTGCAGAAACGCATCGGTCCGCGCTTCCAGGGCTTCATTGAGCAGGCTCATGTATTCGCCCACTGTCAGCGACACCCGCAGCGGCGTCACCTGCTGCCCGGCGAACAGGGCAAACGCCGAGCGATGCACATGGCCGATCAGGGTCTTGGTCCGTTCACTCAGGTGCTGGCTGAGCGCATTCCCGGCGCTGTTGGTCGCGGCCAGCAACTGGCCAACGGCATCCTGTATCGGCTTGATCATCAGCAGCTGGCCATCGGCGGTACCGGCGATGCCCTTGATGATGTCGTACACCTTGCCGAAGTCGTCCCCGGACAGCGCGTTGGCCACCTGCTGCATCAGCTTCTGGTTCTTGGCCAGCAGTGCCTGGTAAAGCAGGCTGCGGTCGTCTTCCAGCAGCTGCTGCCAGATATGCTGGGTGATCCCGAGCGGCTGACCCTCCTGCGGCAGGGTTTCAGTGGGCCCGCCGGCCAGGCAGGCGGCCATCATCTGGATGAAGTACTCCACCGAAACGGGGGAGGTCGCGTCATAGTCGTAGTAGCCGATCTGCTGAAACGCCCGCTTGGCATAGTGCCGCGCATACAGATCGCCAACCTGGTCGATCATCGACTGCCAGTTTTTCAGTTCGCGGTCGTAATCGGCCTGGAACGCGGCGCGGGCGCTTTCGTCGTAACGCTCTTCCAGCCGCTCGCGGGCATCCTGCTGTTTGCGCGCGATGTTGCGTTCGGTCTGCGCGTCGATGTCCACCGGCGGCAGATACGCCTTGGCCGCGATCGGGCTGTCGTTCCACTGCTCGACCTGCCGGGCTTCCCGCTGCGCGTCCTCGGCACCCTGCACGGCCGCCATGGCAGCGTGCAATTCGCGGATGCCCAGTAGTGCTTGCGAGGTGAAGTATTCGAAGTGCCGCTGCGGCTGCGCCCGCCATTCCTGCAGGGCTTGCACCCAGCCAGTGCGTTGCGCGTTGAGCTCCATGACCATGCCGACCGGGTCGGGTAGCGTCAGCGCCAGCAGGCCATTGGGCAGTTGTTCCTGCTGGATGACATTGCGCACATGCGTGCGGGTTTCATGCCAGCGGCCCAGGCGGCTGTAAAAG